>CAZYIV010000125.1:0-8821 GCA_964647615.1 uncultured Gemmatimonadaceae bacterium
CGCCGCACCTCCGCCAGGGAGGTGCCGAGGACCCGGTCGGTCCGGGAGTTCACCGCGGCAGGATCGCCAAGGAACGTCGCGGCATGCTGCAGCGCCTCAGCAATATCCGAGGGCCGCTCGCGGCTGCTCACCGCCGCGGCGCGGAAGATGTGCCGGGCACGTTCCAGCTCCACTTCGGTGAGGCCCGGCCCGGACGCCCACGCCGCCTGGGCCGCCAGCAGCGCGCGGAGCGAGTCGGCGGTGACTCCCTGCGCCGCGATCGCGAAGACCCCGAACGCCCCGGGCCCGCGCCGCTCACCCAGGATTCCGCCCTGCACTCCGAACGCCGCGTGCACCCCGCGGAGCAGCTCGGCACTGAGCCGGCCGCCACTCCCCTGACCCAGGATCACCTCGAGCAGTTCGAGGGCGGGGGTGTCGGCGGCGTCATAGCCGGGGATCCGGTAGAAGAGCCCGACCCCGGCAGTCGCGGCATTCCGGTCGCTCAGCGTCAGCTGTTGCGAGGCCCCGGCGCCCGGCCGGGCGCAGGGATCATTGGGTTCCTCGGGCCCCCGCGGGAGGTCGCCGAAGTACTGGGTCACCAGCGCCCGGGTCTCGGCGGTGTCGAGATCGCCGGCGACCACCAGGCGGGCCCGGTTGGGGGCGTACCACGCGCGGTAGAACGCCTGCGCGTCTGCGGTGGAGAGGGCGGTAATCGTCTGCAGCGTGCCGGTGGGCGGATGCGCGTAGCCCGCGCAAGTCGTGCTGTCGTACAGCGCACTGGTCGCGAGCGTGATGCCGGCGGCGTACGGCTGCGCCTGCAACTGGTCCCGCAGTTCCTCGACCAGCCCCAGCCGGGCATCGTTCACCGTGGTGTCGTTGAGCGCGAGGCTGCGCATCCGCTCGGCCTCGAGCCACAGTCCCAGGGCCAGGCGGCTCGAGGGGAGCACGGTGGTGAACCGGGCAAGCTCCGCATCCACCGAGGCGCTGACCCGGCCCCCCAGGTCGTTGGCGACGGTGGCGTGGGCCCCCTGGGGCACGTGCGCCGTGCCCGCGAACATCAGTCGCTCGAACAGCCGGGCCAGTCCGCCCTTGCCCGCGGGGTCCCGGCGGGCGCCGGCATCAAACCAGGCGCTGACCGCGATGACCTGCGAGGAGTGATCCGGCGCGAGGACGACGTCCAGCCCGTTGGGCAGGGTGAAGTGCTGGAAGGTGATGGAGCCGACCGCCTGGGCCCGTGCGCCACCGGCCGCGAGGACCAGCGCGGCGGTCAGGGGAAGCAGGGGTCGCAGGAGGGAACGTCGGGCCGGAGCGGTCCGGCGGGACTGGGATGCAGGCACGCGAACTCGGATGAGGGAGCGGGGAACGGGCTCGGGCCGGCGGCGCCGGCGCGGAGGAGAGAAACTAGCGGCTGCGGCGGCGCGCCGCGACTGGTCCGGGGATCAGCCGAGGCCGGCGCGGATCCGGTCCGGGTAGTTGCCGCAGATGCCATCCACCCCGAGCGCCACCAGCCGCGCGATCTCCTCCGGCGTGTTGGCGGTCCAGGCGATGAGCCGGAAGCCGTCGTCGTGCAGTTCGGTGACGAGCGCCGGGTCGATCAGCGCCGCCTCCATCCACAGCGTATCGGCCCCGGCGCCGCGGAGCGCGGCGGCGTTGTCGAGCAGGTACGAGGCGAGCAGCACGCCCCGGGGCAGCTCCGGCCGGTCCTCACCCAGCCGCGCGATGATCCGGTGGTCGAAGGCGTGCACCGCATAGCGCTCCGGCGTCGGGCCGGCGTCGAGCACCGCGAAGAACGCCCCGTCCAGCGCGGGCGGCAGGGTCTTCACCTCGATCCACACATCGAGTCCGGCGAGCAGTCCCAGCGCCTCGGCCAGGGTCGGCACCGGCTCCCCGTTGGGCAGCCGGTGGCCGGCGAAGTCGGCGGCGCGGTGGGCGTCAATCCGCCCGATCCCGGGAACGACCGGGTCGTGGTGCACCAGCAGCTCGCCATCCAGGGTGGCGTGGATATCGAGTTCCACCCCGTCGGCGCCGAGGGTCCGCGCCGCGCGGAACGCGGCGACGGAGTTCTCGTACGCGTGGCCCGAGGCGCCGCGGTGACCGATCACCAGGGGCTGGCTCATGCGGCCTCCACCCGCTCGACGATCATGGCGATCCCCTGGCCGACACCGATGCACATCGCCGCCAGTCCGTACCGCCCGCCGGTGCGGCGGAGGGCGTGGACCAGCGTGGTGAGGATACGCGCACCGCTCGCCCCCAGCGGATGCCCCAGCGCGATGGCTCCGCCGTAGATGTTCACCCGCGCCGGGTCGAGCCGCAGGTCGCGGACGCAGGCGATCGCCTGCGCGGCGAAGGCCTCGTTGAGCTCGATCAGGTCCATCTGTTCGATCCGCAGGCGGGTCCGGGCGAGGAGCTTCTGGACGGCTGGCACCGGGCCGAGCCCCATCACCGATGGGTCCACCCCCGCGACGGCCGTCCCGATCAGGCGGGCCAGGGGACGGGCACCGGTGGCGGCGAGGCCTGCCTCGCTCATCACCGCAAGGGCGGCGGCTCCGTCGTTGATGCCGCTCGCGTTGCCGGCGGTCACCGTCCCGTCCTTCACGAAGGCCGGCTTCATCTTCGCGAGTCCGGCCAGGGTCACCCCGGCGCGGGGGTGCTCGTCGGTGGTGAATTCCGCCGGGCCCTCCCTGGACGGCGGCAGCGGTACCGGCAGCAATTCGTCGGCGAAAACGCCGTCAGCCAGCGCGCGCTGGGCCCGGGCCTGGCTCTCCACCGCGAACGCGTCCTGTTCCGCGCGGCTGATGCCGTACTGGGTAGCCACCCGTTC
Organism: uncultured Gemmatimonadaceae bacterium; assembly: GCA_964647615.1. Lineage (GTDB taxonomy): Bacteria > Gemmatimonadota > Gemmatimonadetes > Gemmatimonadales > GWC2-71-9 > JADJOM01. The sequence goes on from CAZYIV010000125.1 coordinate 2,801, forward strand.
GGCGGTTTCCCCGAGGGAGATCGTCCAGTCCGCCGGAAACTTCGGATTGGTGAAGCGCCAGCCCACGGTGGTGTCGGCGACCGGGGGCGGGGTCCGGCTCCAGGCGCTCCCCGACTTGAGCATCACGTAGGGGGCGCGGGTCATGCTCTCGACCCCGCCGGCGATGAACAGGTCTCCCTCGCCGGCTCGGATGGCCTGGGCGGCGGTGGCCACGGCCTGCAGCCCCGAGCCGCAGAGCCGGTTCACCGTCTGGCCAGGTACCGTGACCGGCAGGCCGGCCAGCAGCGCCGCCATCCGGGCGACATTGCGGTTGTCCTCGCCCGCCTGGTTGGTGCAGCCGAAGATCACGTCCTCGACCTGGTCGGCCGGCAGGGGTGCGCGGGCCACCAGGGCCCGGATCGCCTGCGCCGCCAGGTCATCGGCCCGGATTTCGGCCAGGGCGCCGGTGGCCCGGCCAACAGGAGTACGGAGCGCGGCGGTGATGTAGGCTGCGGTCACAGGGGGTCCGGGATCGGGTCGGGGCCGGGCACGGCGTACCGGGTGCTTGCGAGGGGGGGCCGAACCGGCCCATCCTCCACCCATCCGAGAACTTAACACCCGCCACCGAGGGTCGTCTCCCCGTTGACGATGCGTGCGCCGGCCCTGCAACACCCCGCCCCCCCTTCGGATGCGGACCTGGTCCTCGCATACCGGGGCGGGGACGAGCGCGGGGCGTCGGAACTGGTCGGCCGGCACACTTCGTCAGTGACGCGTTTTCTCTCCGGGGCGGGGGCCGATCCCGGGGAGCTCGAAGACCTGGTCCAGGAGACCTTCATCCGGGCGTTCCGGGCCCTGGAGGGGTGGCGGCAGGAGGCGGCATTCCGGAGCTGGCTGCTCAGCATTGCCAGCAACCTGCTGAAGGACCAGTACCGGCGGCGGAAGGGCCGGACGGTGCTTTCACTGGAAGACGAGGACCTCCCGGCCCACGACGATCCGGCCGCGACCCTCGATGCGCGGGAGGTCGAACGCCGGCTCGCCGCCGGGCTGGAGACCCTGCCGCGGCTGCAGCGGGAGGTGTTCCTGCTCCGGGCCCAGCACGGGATGGAGTACGAGGCGATTGCCCAGGCGCTGGAGACGACGCCGGGCTCGGCCCGGGTGCACTATCATCATGCCGTGAAGCGGCTGAAGGAGCTTGTCGCATGACGCCGTGTGAGGCGGTGACCGACCGAATGGCGCTGGTGCGCCACGGGCACGCCGAGTGGACCGCGGACGAGGCGGCGCACCTCGCGGCGTGCGCCGAGTGTGCCCGGGAATGGGCGGTCGTCGATGCGGCCGCGCGGCTCGGCACCGGTGCGGCCGCGCGGGTGGATCCGGCGCGCGTGAGCGCGGTGGTGCTGGCGCGGCTGGGGGCGGAGCGGCGGCGGCGGCACTGGTGGCGCGCCGGCGGGTTGGTCGGGCTGGCCGCGGCGGCCGCGCTGGCGATCCTCATCGTCGGGCGGCCGGCGAGGCCCGGCCCCACCACGGTGGCCGCCGGCGGGGAGTTCTTCGTGCCGGTGGCGGAGCTGGAGTCGCTGGATGAGACCCAGCTGGAGGCGGTGCTCGACGGGCTGGATGCCCCGATCATCGATGGGACGCTCGCGGCGCCGCCGGCGCTCGAGGATCTCGACGACGTGCAACTCGAGCGCGTGCTGCGCTCCATGGAGGGCTGATGCGACGCCTGACCACACTGCTGCTTGCCGGTGCCCTGGCGCTGGGGGCCGCTCCGCTCACCGCCCAGGGCGCCGGGCCGCGCGCCCTCGAACTGCGCCGGCTGATCGAGGAACGCTTCACCGCGCGGGTGCGGGAGGAGCTGGGCCTGACCGACGAGCAGGCGGGCCGCATGACCGAGGTGGTCGGGGGCTACTTCGGCAAGCGCCGCGGGATGGAAGTGGAGGAGCGCCGGTTGCGCGCGGCCCTCGCCGGCGAATTGCGCCCCGGCGTCGCCGCGGACAAGGACCGGGTCGCGAAGCTCACCGACCAGTTGCTGGACCTGAAGGTCCGGTACGTCGAGAGCTACCGCGACGAGGTGCGCGAGCTCTCCAGATTCCTCGACCCGGTCCAGCGGGCCCAGTTCCTGATCCTGCGGGAGCGGCTGCTCGACCGGATCCAGCAGGTGCAGGACGCCGCCCAGGATTCGGCCGGCCCGCCGTTCCGCCGCCGGCTGCGCTCACCGTAGCCGCGCGCGCCTGCAACTCGCGGCGCCATTCCGCCGTATCCGCATTCCGGCTACCTTCACCGCAGCACGCGGAGGTGTCGGCAATGCGGAACGGCGCGATTCTTTCCAGTCTCCTGCTTCTCTCGCTTCCCCTGGCGCCGCTGGCGGCCCAGGAGGGCGGGAGCGTCGTCTACCGGCTCGAAGTCACCGGGACCATCGAGAACGGGCTCGCGCCGTACATCGCGCGGGGCATCCGGGTGGCCAACGCCGCCGGGGCTGCCGCCATCTACCTCGACCTCGACACCCCCGGTGGCCGGGTGGATGCCGCCGAGCGGATTGCCGACGCGGTCCGGGCCTCCCGGGTTCCGGTGTACGCCTACGTGAACCCCCGCGCCTACAGCGCCGGCGCGCTCATCGCGCTCAGCACTCGGGGCATCTACATGCGCCCGGGCGGCGTGCTCGGGGCCGCCACCCCGGTGGATGGGGGCGGGACCAAGGCGCCGGAGAAGTATGTCTCGGCCATGCGGGCCGAGTTCCGGGCGCTGGCGGAGGAGCAGGGGCTGGACCCGCGGATCGCCGAGGCGATGGTCGACGAGAGCCTCGGGGCGCCGGGCCTCGCGGAGCCGGGGCAGCTGGTGACCCTGAGCACCACCGAGGCGCTCCGCGTGCATTACGCCAGGGGCGAGGTCCACTCCGAGGCGGAGCTGCTCGACGCCATCGGCACTCCCGGCGCGACGGTCCGCTCGGTGGACATCAACTGGGCCGAGATCGTGGTCCGTTTCCTCACCAATCCGGTCGTCTCGCCGCTGCTGCTCAGCCTCGGCATCCTGGCGCTGCTCGCCGAGATCAAGGCCGGGACCCACGGCCTCGGCCTGCTGGTGGGCCTGACGTCGCTGGGGCTGTTCTTCGGCTCCAGCCTGGTGCTGGGCCTGGCCGGGATGGAGGAGGTCATCCTGCTCGGGCTCGGCGTGGTCGCGGTGGCGGTGGAAATCTTCCTCCTGCCCGGATTCGGGATCGCGGGGGTGCTCGGTGCCCTGCTGATCGGCGCGGCCATCGTGCTCGCGATGCTCGGCAACTTTCCCACGGGAGGCGACGTGCTGCAGGCCCTGGCGGTCCTGGGCACCAGCATCATCATCACCCTGGCGGTGGCCTACGCCTGGCTCCGGCACCTGCCGAACAGCCGGCGGTTCCCCGGGCTGGTGCACCGCGAGAGCGTGCAGGCGGCCGAGGGCTACATCAGCGCGCTGCCCCGGGGTGACCTGATCGGGCACCACGGCACCGCGGTGACCGACCTGCGCCCCGCGGGCGTGGCCCTCGTGGATGGTGAGCGGATCGACGTGGTGACGGAGGGCGATTACATCGGCGCCGGGAGCCGAGTCACGGTGGTGCGGGCCGAAGGGTACCGCCACGTGGTCCGACCGGCGCAGTCGTAGCGGTACCCACCCCCAGCCGGAGCACGCGCGTGGACATCAGTCAGGTGGCCCCGGGCCTCATCGTGGCCCTGTTCTTCCTCGGCTTCATCTTCCTGGTCGTGGTCTTCCGGTTCATCCCGGTGGGCCTGTGGATCCAGGCGATCACCTCGGGCGTGCGGGTGTCCTTCGGGACCTTGTTCGGCATGCGGTTCCGGAAGGTGAACCCGTCGGCGATCGTGCTGCCGCTCATCAACGCCCACAAGGCGGGGCTGGAGCAGGTGACGGTGGACCAGCTGGAGTCGCACTACCTCTCCGGCGGCAACGTGAGCCGGGTGGTCAACGCCCTCATCTCCGCCGACAAGGCGGGCATCCCGCTGCCGTTCAAGCAGGCGGCGGCGATCGACCTGGCCGGCCGCGACGTCTTCGAGGCGGTGCAGGTGAGCGTGAACCCGAAGGTCATCACGACGCCCAAGGTCGCCGCGATGGCCAAGGACGGGATCCAGCTGCTGGCGCTGGCGCGGGTGACCGTGCGGGCCAACATCAACCGGCTGGTGGGTGGCGCGGGCGAGGAGACGATCCTGGCGCGCGTCGGCGAGGGCATCGTCAGCACCATCGGCTCCGCCGCGAGCCACAAGGCGGTGCTGGAGAACCCCGACATGATCTCCAAGACGGTGCTGGCCAAGGGCCTCGATGCCGGGACGGCGTTCGAGATCCTGTCCATCGACATCGCCGACGTGGATGTGGGCAAGAACATCGGCGCCGAGCTGCAGACCGACCAGGCGGAGGCGGACAAGCGCATCGCGCAGGCCAAGGCGGAGGAGCGCCGGGCGCTGGCCGTCGCCATGGAGCAGGAGTACAAGGCCGAGGCGCAGAAGCAGCGGGCCCAGGTGATCGCGGCCGAGGCCCAGATTCCGCTGGCGATGGCCGACGCCTTCCGCAGCGGGCACCTCGGCGTCATGGACTTCCAGCGCTACAAGAACGTCCAGGCCGACACCGCGATGCGCCAGGCGATCGCCGGCGGCGCGGATGCGGGCGGCGGCCCGGGAGCCTGACCGATGCCGATCCGTGAGGCGGCCGGGCTCGATGTTCTGTTCATCTTCGGGCTGATCTGGTTCTTCCTGAGCTTCGTGCAGAAGGCGCAGAAGGCGGCCCAGAAGCAGGCGCAGGGCGCCGCCCGCCCGGAGCCGGAACCCGGTGCCGGACGCGCGGGAGAGCAGCAGACCTCGCTCGAGGCGGTGCTGCGGGAGATCGAGAAGGTGAAGGCGCAGCACCGGATGGATCCTCCCGCCCAGGGCCGCATGGCCGCGGCGGCCGCGGCTCCCCGCCGGCTGGAGCCGGCGCCGGGCAAGTTCCCGGCGCGACGCCATGTTCCGCCCCCCCGCAAGCCGGTGGTCCAGGACGAGCGCGGGCCGCTGGGGCGGATGAGCCAGGTGCGGCTGTCAGGGGTGACGGCGTCGGAGGGCGGCATTCCCCGGGTGCAGGACCAGGACGACTCGGCGGAGGCCATCGTCCAGGCGCGGATCGATGCCGCCGAGGCCCGGAACCGGGCCTTCTCGGAGGAGGACCACGAGTCCTTCCACGAGCGGTTCATGCAGGGAGACGCACCGGCCGGGGCGCCGGTGCGGCATACGAATCAGCGCCTGCGGGAAGCGCTGATCTGGCGGGAGATCCTCGGGCCACCCAAGGCCTTCGAGTAGCCCGCGGTCCCGGCGGCCGGTGCCCTAGCGGCGCCGGCCGAACTTCTTCTTGTAGAGCCCTACCGCTTCCTTGATGAGTTCCCGCGCCTCTTCCGCGCCCTCGAACCCGCGGGTGCGGGTGGTCACGCCCTCGAGGTCCTTGTAGACCTGGAAGAAGTGCTCGATCTCCTTGAGCGTGTGCTGGGGGATGTCGTCCAGCTCGTTGATGCCCTCGGAGTAGGGGTCGCTCACCGGCACGGCCAGGATCTTCTCGTCGGCCTTGCCTCTGTCGATCAGGTGGAAGAGCCCGATCGGCCGGCATTCGACCAGGCAGCCGGTGAAGACCGGGATGGTGGTGATGACGAGCACGTCGAGCGGGTCGCCGTCATCGCCCAGAGTGCGCGGGATGAAGCCGTAGTCGCCGGGGTAATGCACTGCCGAGGCGAGCACCCGGTCGAGGCGGAAGATTCCGTGGTCCTTGTCCAGCTCGTACTTGTTGCGGGTGTTGGTGGGGATCTCGATGATGGCGTTCACCACCGCCGGCGCGTCGGCGCCGGTGGGGAGGTCGTGCCACGGGTGGAGGCCGCGGCTCTGGGCTTTGGGTGGCATGCAGGGAAGGTAGCAGCCCCCACCCGTTCCTTGCATATCTTCCCGCCGGGCGTGATACTCCCGCGCCCGCCCGAGTGGCGGAATGGCAGACGCAGCGGACTCAAAATCCGCCGGGGGCAACCCCGTGAGGGTTCGACTCCCTCCTCGGGCA
>CAZYIV010000126.1:0-3551 GCA_964647615.1 uncultured Gemmatimonadaceae bacterium
ACTGCTGGCGCTGGAGGTGAACCTGCAGGGTGCCGGGGTGGCGACGGTGTTCTTCGGGGTGTCCGCCGTGCTCACCGGCTACCTCACCGTCCGCTCCAGCTTCCTGCCGGCATGGCTCGGCGTGCTGGGGATGATCGCGGGCGCCGGGTGGCTGGCGTTCGTGCACCCGCCGTTCGGGCTGCGCTGGTCCGGCGTGGTGATCGCGGCGGGGGCGCTCGGTGCCCTGGTGAAGGTCGCGTGGTACACGATCGCGGGTGTGCGCGAGGAGGCGTGGCGGGACTCCGCCCGCCGGGCGCAGGCCGCGCTGTGGACCTGAGGCCCGGTCAGCCTTCCCGCAGCGCCTCGTTCGGGTCCACGCTGCTGGCGCGGCGGGCCGGGAGGTAGCTCGCCAGCAGCCCCACGGCGATCATCATCAGCGACATGCCGGCGAAGGTGGTAAGGTCGATCGCCTGCACCCCGAACAGCAGGCTCGAGAGCGCCCGCGTCGCCGCGAACGCCACCACCAGCCCGATCACGATGCCCGCCAGCACCACCCTCGCCCCCTGGCTCACGACCATCGTGCGCACCTGGCTGGCCTGGGCGCCCAGCGCCATCCGCACCCCGATCTCCCGGGTGCGCTCCGCCACGATGTAGCTCAGCACGCCATAGAGCCCGACGGCGCCAAGGATGAGCGCCAGCGCGGCAATCACGCCGAGCGTGAGCATGGTGAACGAGAGCGACACCATCGAGCGCCGGGCCAGCTCCTCCATGGTGTAGACCCGGTACATCGGGGCCTCGGGTGCCACCTCCTTGGCCAGCGCGCGCACCTCAGGTGCGATGACCTCGGCCCGGGTGGTCTTGATGACGTAGGCGGGAGAGCTGAGCCGCCAGGCATCGGGGGTCGGGCCCACCAGCGGCAGGTAGACGGTGGACTGCGCCTCGTCGCGGAAGCCATACTGCATCACGTCTTCCACCACCCCCGACACCGTGAGCCACACCGGCGATCCCTGCAGCTGGAACCGCCGGCCCATCGGGTCCTGCCCGGGCCAGAGCCGGTCCGCGGCCGACTTGCTGACGATGGCCAGCCCCTGGCCCGACAGCTCCTCCTGCTCGGTGAGCGCCCGCCCCGCGAGCACGGAGATGCCCATGGTCTTGAAGTAGTCCGAGGCCTGGAAGGTCATGCTGAGCCGCACGCCGGCGTCATCGGCGGCGCCCTCGGGGAGAAAGGTCCGGAGCTGGGTGCCTTCGTCCAGCGGGACGTTCTCGATCAACCCCACCGACTGGACCCCGGGCAGCGCCCGGAGCCGGTCCATGAAGCGGAACTCGAAGTTGGCGTAGGTCGGGCCGTCGTGGAGCTCGGGCCGGTCGGGCGCGATCTGGAAGGTGAACAGGTCCTTCGTGTCGTAACCCGGGTCCACGTGGCTCAGCGCGCGGAAGCTCCGCACCAGCAGCCCCGAGCCGATGAGCAGCACCAGCGCCAGCGCCGTCTGCGCGATGACCAGGCCGTTGCGGGCCCAGTGCCGCCGGCGGGTGGAGCCGCGCCCCCCGTCCCGCAGCCGGTTGAGGTCCGGCGCGCTGCCCCGGATGGCGGGGACCGCTCCGCACGCCAGCGCCGCGAGCACCGCCGCCAGCAGGGTGAAGCCGAGCGTCGAGGCGTCGAGGTGCACCCGGTCAATGCGCGGGATCCCCTCCGGCGCTGCCTGGAGGAAGGCGGGGAAGGCGAGTCCCGCGAGCACCACCGCCATTGCCGATGCCAGCAGCGCGATCACCAGCGCCTCGGCCATCTGCAGCCGGATCAGCTGGCCCCGGCCGGCGCCGAGCGCCCGGCGCACCGCCAGGTCCCGCTGCCGCCCCTCGCCCCGCACCAGGAAGAGGTTGGCGACGTTGGCGCAGGCGATGAGCAGCACGATCGCCACCGAGCCGAGCAGCACCCACAGCGGCCGGGACACCTGGCCCAGCAGCTGCTCCTTGAGCGGCCGCACGATGGCGTGATGATGCTCCAGCATCTTCACGAACCCCGCCGGCGCGCCCCAGCGCTCGGGGATCTGCCGCGCCAGGCCGTCGAGCTCGGTCGCCAGCTCGGTCAGCGTCACCCCCGGCTTGAGGCGCGCGACCAGCCCGCCACCGAAGCCGCCCGGCTGGATGTTCGCCGGGCGGACGATGCCGTTCACCCACAACAGCGTCCCGTCGTCGGGGAAGCGGAAGTCGGGGCCCATCACTCCGATCACGGTGCGCATGTTCCCCGAGATGTAGAACGACTTGCCGATCACCGCGCTGTCGCGCCCGAACCAGCTGGTCCAGAGCGGGTAGCTGATTACCGCCACCTCCTCGCCGTCCGCGGCGGTCGGCACCCGCCCCAGCATCGGGGCGACGCCCAGCGTGGCGTACATCGAGGTGGTGGGCCAGCTCATCCGCACCCGCTCGACCCGGTCGCCGACGCGGAGGGTGGAGGTGAAGGAGTTGTAGGTAGAGATGTTCTCCAGCAGGTGGGAGCGCTCGCCGTATTGCACCAGGAACTCGGGCCCGAGCCCGAACTCCTCCGGATAGTCGGTGCCGGGCGCGGAGCCGGCGATGTGCACCAGGCGGTCCGGCTCGTGGAAGGGCAGCGGGTCGAGCAGGACCCGGTTCACCACCCCGAACATCCCCGCGAGGGCACCGATCGCGAGGGCCAGCATGCCGACGGAGAGGACGGTAAAGCCGGGGGTGCGGCGCAGCGCGCGCACCGCGTGCCGCAGGTCCTGACTCCATTCGGTCGCTGACCAGGCCATGACGGGATCCTCCAGGAGGGACACGCCTCGAGCCGGGGAGGGGACCCGGGGCGACGCGCAAGAGGAGAGTGATGGGAGCTACCAGTGCTCAGACGGGAGGGGGAGGGGAAAGGTTGCAGATGGGGACTACGCTGTCGCGTTCCCCGCCTTCCCCCCGCTCGCGGCCCACAGCGCCCGCTCCACCAGGGTCGGGGTCCACTTGCCACCCAGCGCCGCGGCCTTTTCCCGCAGCGCCTCGGCGTAGCGGCGATAGTAGCTCAGCGTGAACGCGACCTTGCCGAGCCCGGGCACCTGGGCGGCCACCAGTTCATCGAAGAAGGGGTAGATCCCCGGTTCCGCGGCGGAGAGCACCCCGCTCGCGGTGGCGGGGCCGACGCCCGCCAGTTCGGTGATCCGCTTGATCGGCGCCACCGGGTCCGGCGTGAGCGCAATGCCCTCGGTGGTGGCGGCCTTCACCTCGGCGGGGTCGTTGCCCTTCACCAGCAGCAGGTTGGGCGCGCGCCAGGTGCCGCGCGACATCTTCCACTCGGTGAGCTTCACCAGCTCGGGAAGGGTGACGTGGCGGGGCTTCCGCGCCGCGATGAGCCCGGGCAGCTCGTCGCGGTACCAGCTGTCGCGGTCGGCGAGCTTGGCGACGCCCTGCACCGCGACGACGGCGTCGTAGCGCTTGAGGGCCTGGTGCCAGGGGGCGGCTTGGGTGGTGGACCAGAGACTGGGCATTTGGAGATCTGAGACGGAAGTTGGGGGACGGGGCCTGCCCGCGTCCTGGCGAGAAGCCCCCGTCGCTTCAGCGACAGCAGCCGA
>CAZYIV010000126.1:3651-8781 GCA_964647615.1 uncultured Gemmatimonadaceae bacterium
GGCTTCAGCCGCGGGACGAGGGGCGGTGGCGCGGAGCGCCGAGGGGTTGCCAGAGGTTTCGGCCCTACCGCCCTGCCGCCCTACCGCCTTACCGTACGGCACCTTCCACAAAGGGACGACCGATGCCGATCACGACCATCGCCACCTTCACGATGAAGCCGGGCAAGGTCCCCGGGGCCCTGCGCCTCGTCGCCGCGGTGAAGCGCCAGGCCGAGCGGGAGCAGCCCGGCACCCTCGTGTACATGGTCCACCGGGTGCTGGGCAGCAACAAGCAGCCCTCCCGGCAGCTCTACTTCTACGAGCGGTACCAGAACAAGGCCGCACTCAACGCCCACCTCAACAGCAGCTCCTGGCTGAAGCTGCAGGACGAGTGGACCCGCTACTTCGAGGGGACGAAGAAGAAGGGGATCACGTTCTTCGGCGTGCGGCGGATCGGCGCGTTCGCGCGGGCCGGCGCGATCCCCGCCGCGCCGAAGCGCGGGGCTCGGCGGCGCTGAACTCGAAGCTCGGCCCCACCGTCGAGCCGTCGGGCCGGCCGCTCGGGATCGCCATGAGCGCCTGGGCCGCGTACTTGAGCCGGTACATCAGGGGCACCGCGTCCTTCAGCGCCGCCGGGTGGCCGTTGAAGGCGCGGTGCAGCATCCGGAGCAGCTCGGTGTAGCCGCGGTTGAAGGCGACCATCTGCCGGTGGATCGCCGGGACCCGGCGGAAATCCTTCGCCTTCGGGTCCGTCATCATCGGGTAGCGCGCGGTCCAGTCCACCGGCAGCTCCGGGCCGGTGGGCGGCCGGGTGGCGGTGTCGGTGGGTAGGTAGCGCCGGCCCACCTGGATCTCGTTGAACCGGAAGTAGTGCGCCAGCTCGTCCACCTGCCCGAAGCGGTTGTCGCCGTCGAAGATGGTGTGGTCGAGCCCCTCACCCTGCTCGCAGATCTCGGCGATGGCCCGCCGTGCGCCCTCCAGGGTATGCACCGGGATCGGTGCCCCGCCGCCCCCGTAGTACCAGGAGCTGCCGTCCACCTGCCGGCTCCGCTTCCCGGTGAAGATCGTCTTCCCCCGCCGCTTCGCCCGCTGCTCCAGCAGCTCGATGCCCTCGCGGATCGCCTCGTAGAATTGCCCGATGGTGTGATACTTGTGGGCCCGGGGCCGCGCCTTCGGCGGCGTCGGCCGCTCGATCAGCAGGAAGGTGGCGATCGCCTCCGGGCTGAACGGCAGCAGGTGGACCTTGAAGGCCTTGTCGCTGTGGGGCAGGTACGTCGGGTACCGGGGGACGAACTTCCGGTGGCTCACGTCCGGCGCGCCGCCCACCGCGTTGAGCAGGTTGGCCGCCAGGGTCATGTGCAGCATCTCCTCCATCACCACGCTGCGGATCACGTCGGTCACCGCCGGGTTGGCCCCGTCGGGAATCGAGTAGAGTGCGCACAGGTAGGGCGGGATGGTGGAGTGTTCCAGCTCCAGGGCCCACTGCAGGTGCCGGCGCAGCGAGGCAATCGTGGTGATGGGCATCAGCGGAGCTGCCTCAGCATGTCGGGCACCGAGCGGAGCGTCAGGGCCAGCGCGGTGAGCGTGGGGTTGGCGGTGCCGGTGGTGGGGAAGCTGCCGCAGCCCACGACGTAGAGGTTGTCGTGGTCCCAGCTGCGCTGGTCCCGGTTCACCACGCTTTCGTAGCGGGTCACCCCCATCCGGTGGGTGCCGATGTGGTGGCCCGCTCCCACGAACGAGAGCAGGTAGTCCTTCCCGTCCCGCGCGCGGTAGTTGCGCTCGTCAGGAATGGTCGGGTCGGTGGTCACGAAGTGCTGGTGCTCCGGCGGGATCCCGAGCGCGTCGAACACCACCTTCGAGACGTGGATGGACTGCACCATCGCCTCCCAGGTGTAATCCGAGAGGCCGTAGTGGATCACCGGCCGGAAGCAGCCGATGGCGTCCTTGAACTCGTTGGAGATCGTGACCCGGTTGCGCGCCTCGGGCAGCTGCTCGATGTCATAGCCGATCCGCACCTGCCGGGGGAGCTCGTCCGCCAGCTGGTTGCGCAGCCGCCGGCCGAAGATGTTCTTCCCCAGCTTGCGGCTCACCTCGCCGCCCGGCGGGTTGATGTCGGGGACGATGTCCCAGCCCACGTTGCCCAGGTCGATCCGGAACGCCGCGAAGTGCTTCCGGAAGGCGCCGTCCCTCAGCGACTCGATGCCGGAGGTCTGCAGCGGCCCGCGGAAGACGCCCATGTTCTTCGGCGCCATCGCCCAGGCGGAGGAGAACGGGTGGTCCATCAGGTTCCGGCCCACCTGGTCGCTGCTGTTGGCCGCGCCGGAGGCCAGCAGCAGCTTGGCGTTCTCGATGGCGTGCCCCGCCAGCACGTAGATCCGCGCGGTGGCGGTGACCTCGGTGACGGGCCCGCCCTCGGTCTCGTACCGCAGGTACTTGATGCCGCTGATCTTCCCGTCCGGCCCGATGAGCAGCTGGCTCGCCACCGCCTGGGTGACCAAGGTGCAGTAGCGCTGGTCGATCCGGGCCAGGGTCTTGAGCGAGGAGTACTTGGCCTGCACCGGGCAGATGGGAATGCAGGCGGAATTGCCCTCGCAGCGGAGCCCGACATCCGGGGCCCCCACCGCGCCGACCGGCCGGTAGTCCCCGCGGGGGATCGAGTTCCGCGCCTGCGCCAGGCTCGAGACCCGCACCGGGTACCGCTTCCCCAGCAGCTTGACCTTCTTGCCCCGCGTCGCCCGCTCCATGACCTGGTCGCTGTAGCTGGGCGGGATCCGCTCCATCGGGTAGTCGTAGTCCTTCGGGAACCAGGTGCCGAAGATCTGCTGGTCGGCCTTGTTGGCCGACACCCCGATGGACCGCTCCGCGGCGCAGTACCAGGGCTGCAGCTCGTCGTAGGTGATCGGCCAGTCCACCCCGACGCCGTACTTGCTGTTGAGCCGGAAGTCGTTGGGCACGAAGCGCGGCGTGGTGCCGAGCCAGTGGAGCGAGGTGCCGCCCAGCGAGCGCAGGTAGACCGAGGCGAAGGCCTCGGGCCCGAACTCCACCTGGTAGCCGTTCAGGTCCGGAGTGCCCGGCGGGATCGCGGTGAGGTCGGCGTCGCGGGGGGAGGGGGCGCTGGGATTGTAGGGATAGGGGGAGTTCGTGTCCTTGATCACCTGGGTGTAGTAGTTGGTGACGTAGGACCGGTACCCCTCGTAGGTGATCCCCGAGGCGCGCCCTGCCTCCAGCAGCAGGACCTGTTTCTGCTCTGCCGCGAGCTTGAGCGCCACGTGCGCCCCGATCGGCCCGCTGCCGACGACGATCGCGTCATAGCGCATCGGGTCAGTCATGGCGCGCCCCCGGGATCGGCGGCAGCGCCCAGCTGCCGTACCCCGGCTGCTGGGCCGCGGGGGCGTGGGTGCCGAGCGCCTTCCAGACCAGCCCGTTCACGTACGCCGCCGGCGAGACGATACAGGTCGTATCGTTGGCCGAGGCGCCGTTCCGGTTGCGCCAGTCGGCGGGGAGCTGGTTCCACTGCCCGGTGTACCAGAGCGCGGTGAGGCTCTGCGCCACCGGGCCGTAGTCGGGGTCCTCGAAGATCTGCTCCCGGATCAGCTGCTCCAGCAGTGGCGGGTCGCCGTTGCCGCGCTCGTCGGTGTACATCCAGCGGGTCATCAGCCCGCCGAAGAGGTCATCGCCGATGATCGTGGGCAGCAGCTGGTAGTAGGTGGCGACCAGGCCGGTGCCCCACAGCTCGGCGGCGTCGAAACCGGTGAGCGCCTCGGAGAAGGCGACGAACTGCTCCTCGGGGGAGCGCGGGAGGCGGGCGCGGATCACCGGCCCCTCACTCGTCGGCGTAGTAGCCGGCGGCCTCGGCGATGCAGGTCGGGCTCTGGAAGACCTGGATCGCGACCGGCCGGTGCCGCCCGATGAGCCGCTCCATGTCGTGCTTCATCGGGTGCTTGCTGGTGCCGTAGGTGATCTTCACTGCCTTCGCCACCGCCTCGTCCAGGTAGGTGTTGACGGTGCCGAGGAAGTTCCGCCGCGAGGCGACCGGGCGGTGCTTGTCCTTGTCCCAGCTCAGGTCAATGACCTCGGACATGTTGCCCGGCACCGGGGAGAGCCCGGCCAGGTCGGCCTTGGCGTCGTAGATCGCCCTGGAAGCCTGCTTCGGGTCGTGGCAGGTCCAGGTCCACAGCTGCTGCTTCGGGGCGGGAATCGGGTTGTTGAAGGTGGGGACGTTGTAGGTGTACGGGGTGAGGAACTTGTTCTCCATGAACACCTGGCGCCCGGCGGCCACCGCCACCGCGTCGTCGCAGGCCACCCACACCCGGTAGTTGCCCAGCCGCTTGGTGATGTCCCCCCAGACCAGGTAGTCGGAGAGCTTCATCCCCTCCGGGACCTTCTCGGCCACCTTGCTGGCGTAGCCGACGATGTTCACCTCGGTCTCGTTGAACCCGCCGACGCCCTGGTTGCCCGGGGCGCCCATGCCGTAGAGGCAGACGGCGTTGAAGAAGTTGATGTTGACCGCGCCCACGCCGCCGCCGAAGTCGTACGGCGTCATCTTGAGCGGGTCGAGGTAGGCCCGCAGCACCCGGAGCGGCGCGGTGTACCAGAGCCAGATGGCCTGGATGCCGGCGTAGTAGAAGGTGGTCTGCGGCGGGACCGACATCTCGCCGATCTTCTTGTTGATGACCTTGATGATCGGGAGCTTCACCTTGGCCGGAAGCGGCGGAATCGGACCATCCTTGGCCGATGGCATGAACAGACCTCGTGGCGGGGGAAGGCGGGTGCGGCGGAGGGGCCGCCGGGGAGCTTGAGATACCGCGTGGCGGGGCTGACCGCAAGGGAAGAACCGTGTTCTGGGAGAAGGGAGACGGGACAGCCTTGGCCTGTCATCCCGAGCGCAGCGAGGGACCTCTTCGGGTCGGCGCGGGCGGCGGTGCCGTGCCAGCCATCGCTCGTGCCTCGGCCGTGCCCCTCGTCCCGCGGCTGAAGCCGCGACTCGGCGACTGTCGCTGAAGCGACAAGGGGGGTCGCCTCGGGCGGCGGCCCCGCGCCGTCTGAAATTGCCTGTGTGGTCCTTGCGGCCGCACCCACTTCGGGCGACGCTGTGGTACCGTCCTACCGTCCTACCGTCCTACCGTCCTACCGTCCTACCGTCCTACCGTC
>CAZYIV010000127.1:0-8756 GCA_964647615.1 uncultured Gemmatimonadaceae bacterium
ACTCGATGCCGGCGTAGATGTCCTCGGTGTTCTCGCGGAAGATGATCATGTCCACCAGCTCGGGCTGCTTGACCGGGCTGGGGACGCCCTGGAACCAGCGCACCGGCCGCACGCAGGCGTAGAGGTCGAGCTTCTGCCGCAGCGCCACGTTGAGCGAGCGGAAGCCGCCGCCCACCGGCGTGGTGAGCGGGCCCTTGATGCCCACCAGGTGATGGGACACCGCGCGCAGGGTGTCCTCCGGCAGCCAGCTGTCCAGCTTGTCGCGCGCCTTCTCGCCCGCGAAGACCTCGAACCAGGTCACCTTCCGCTTGCCGCCATAGGCCTTCTTCACCGCGCCGTCGAACACCAGCTGTGAGGCGCGCCAGATGTCGGGCCCGGTGCCGTCCCCCTCGATGAAGGGGATGACCGGGTCGTCCGGGACCTGCAGGGCGCCGCCGGCCATGGTGATCGGGTGCCCCGTGGCCGGGGCGGTGAGCGAGTCGTAGCGGGGAGGTGTGGGCATGGGACGGGATCCGTCGTAAGATTGGGGAGTCGACGCGACCGTGACCCAATATATCACATGCCCAGCGCGCCCATCCCCGATCCGGTAGCTCCCCTACGCGACGGCGTCGCCCAGCAGGGGCAGTCCGTCGAGGTGGCGCGCGCCATCCTCGCGGTGTTCGACGCGCACCAGGCCCAGTTCCTCCTGGTGACCCGGCGGGCCACCGCCCGCTTCCGCCAGCGCGACTGGCGCGGGGGGCAGCAGGATGCCGCCGAGCGCCTCACCCTCTACCGCCAGTTCGTCAGCTGGTGCGTCACCGACCTGCGCCGCTCCCTCGGCGAGCGCGCCACCCGGGCCCCCTTCTGGGCCGGGGTGCGCGAGGCGTTCCAGCGCGAGGCGCGCCCCCGGCTCGACCCCGAGCTGGCCTATACCTTCTTCAACTCGGTGGTGCGGCAGCTGCTCCGCACCGTCGGCCCGGGTGGCGCCTACTTCGAGGACCACCACTTCCAGGACCTCGCCGCCCACCCGATCAGCCCCGTCTACCGGGTGTACCCCGCCGGGAAGAGCCTCGAGGCGCTGGTGCGCGAGCTGCTCGACACCCTGCCGTTCGGGACCGATTACCTCGCCCGCGATGACGACGCCCGGCTGGTGGCCGCCCGGCTCGCCGAGGAGCTGGCCCGGCTGCCGGGAGGCGGTGCCCTGACCGCGGTGGAGCTGGTGCCCACCCCCTTCTTCCGCAACAAGGGCGCCTACCTGGTGGGCCGCCTCCGCACCGCGACCGCGCTGCTGCCGCTGGTGCTGGCCGTGGTGCACGACGACAGCGGCATCCGGGTGGACGCCGTGCTCACCGCGCCGGACGAGGTGAGCGTGGTGTTCTCGTTCACCCGCTCCTACTTCCACGTGGAGCTGGAGTGCCCCCGGGCCATGGTGGAGTTCCTCCGCACCCTGATGCCCCGGAAGCCGGTGGACGAGCTCTACACCGCGCTCGGCTTCCACAAGCACGGCAAGACCGAGCTGGTGCGCGCGCTCCTGCGCCACATGGAACGGCACGACGCCCGTTTCGAGGTGGCCCCCGGCGACAAGGGCCTGGTGATGGCCGTCTTCGCGCTGCCCACGCTCAACGTGGTGTTCAAGGTGATCAAGGACCGCTTCGGCGCGCCCAAGCGCACCACCCGCGCCCAGGTGATGGAGAAGTACCACCTGGTCTTCGTCCGCGACCGGGTGGGCCGCCTGGCCGATGCCCAGGAGTTCGAGAACCTCGCCTTCCCGCGCAGCCGCTTTGCGCCGGGGCTGCTGGAGGAATTGCTGGCCGACTGCGCCGGCTCGATCCGGGTCGAGGGGGAGGACGTGATCTTCCGCCACCTCTACTCCGAGCGCCGGGTGACCCCGCTCAACCTGTACCTGAAGCAGGTGGGCGAGGCCGCTGCGGTGGACGCGGCGCTCGACTATGGCCAGGCGATCCGCGACCTCGCCGCCGCCAACATCTTCACCGGCGACATGCTGCTCAAGAACTTCGGCGTGACCCGGAACGGCCGGGTGATCTTCTACGACTACGACGAGCTCTGCCTGCTCACCGAGTGCCACTTCCGCGCCATCCCCGCCGCCCGCCACGACGACGACGAGTACAGCGCCGAACCCTGGTTCTCGGTGGGCGAGCACGATGTCTTCCCCGAGGAATTCCGCGCCTTCCTCACCCTGCCGGGCCCGCCGGGCGAGGCGTTCCAGCGGGCCCACGGCGAGCTGCTCACGGTGGAGTACTGGCAGCGGATGCAGCGCCTCGCCGAGCGCGGCGAGGTGGTGGACATCTTCCCCTACCGCCCCGCCCGCCGGCTCCGCTGACCGCGGGGGCCCCGCCCCGGCGGGGGCGTCGCTATCTTCCCCCGCCTCATGACGCTGCTCACCCTCGGCGGCCTTGCCATCCAGTACGGCGCCGACCCGCTGCTCACCGACGTGGCCCTCACCGTCGCCCGCGGCGACCGCTGGGGCCTCATCGGCCGCAACGGCGCCGGCAAGACCTCGCTCTTCCGCGCCATCACCGGCGACCTCGACCCGGCCCGCGGCACCGTCGCCCGCGGCCCCGGGCTCCGGCTCGCGCTGCTGGACCAGCATCGGGACTTCGCCGACGCCGAGACGGTGTGGGACGCCGCCTGCGCGGCGTACCGCCCGCTGCTCGCGCTGGAGCACGCGCTGGAGCAGCAGGGCCGCGCCATCGGTGAGCAGGGCGACCGGGTCACGCCCGAGGCGCTGGCCCGCTACGACCGCGACCTGGAGCGGTTCCAGCGCGAGGGCGGTTACGAGGTGCAGGCCCGCGTGGCGGCGGTGCTGCACGGGCTCGGCTTCGACCCCGACGTCGCCCACCACCAGCCGCTCGCCGCGCTGAGTGGCGGTGAGCGCGGCCGCCTGGGCCTCGCCAGCCAGCTGGTCCGCCCCGCCGACCTGCTGCTGCTCGACGAGCCGACCAACCACCTGGACCTCGAGACCACCGAGTGGCTGGTGGGCCACCTGCGCGGGCTCGATGCCGCGGCGATCATCATCAGCCACGACCGCGCCTTCCTCGACCAGGTGGCGGATCACATCCTGCACCTCGAGGCCGGCACCGGCACGACCTACCGGGGCAACTACTCCAGCTTCGTGGAGCAGCGCGCCGAGCGGCGGCTGGCGCAGGACCGCGCCTTCCAGAAGCAGTCGCGCAGCCTCGCGAAGGAAGAGGACTACATCCGCCGCAACATCGCCGGCGGCAACAGCCGCCAGGCGAAGGGCCGGCGCCGGCGGCTGGCACGGGTGGCGCGGCTCTCGCCGCCGCCCGACGACCTCGACACCATGGCGGTGCGATTCCGCAGCTCCGGTCGCGGCGGCGACCAGGTGCTGGTCGCGGACAAGCTACGGGTCCAGGTGGAGGACCGGGTGCTGGTGGACGGCTTCAGCGCCGTGCTCCGCCGGGGCGATGTCGTGGGCCTCGTGGGCCCCAACGGCGCCGGCAAGAGCACCCTGCTCGCCACGCTGCTGGGCGACCGGGCCCCCACCGCCGGCAGCGTGCGGCTGGGCGACGCCACCGAGGTCGAGGTCTACCGCCAGGACCTGGCCCAGGTCCCGCGCGACAAGACCCTGTTCGACATCATCCACGACCTGCGCCCCTCCTGGACCCGGGGCCAGGTGATGGACCAGCTGGGCCGGTTCGACTTCTCCGGCGACACCACGCTGCGCCGGGCCGGCTCCCTCTCCGGCGGCGAGCTCGCGCGGGTGGCGCTCGCCATGATGACGCTGGGCCACGCCAACCTGCTGGTGTTCGACGAGCCCACCAACCACCTCGATGTCGAGTCCATCGAAGCGCTGGAGGACGCGATCGAGGCCTACGACGGCACGGTGCTGCTGGTGAGCCACGACCGGGCGCTGCTCCGCGGCCTCTGCTCCCGCGTATGGGGGATCGAGGCGGGACGGATTGTGGACTTCGACGGCAGCTTCGAGGAGTGGGAGGCGGCCCGCGATGCCCGCCGCCGTGCCGCCGCGGAGGCGGCCCGGGCGGCGGAGGCCGCGCGGCGCGAGCGGGAGAAGAAGGCCGCGCCCGCCGCTGAGCCGGACCGGAAGCAGAAGCAGTCGGCCCGGCGCGCCGCCACCCGCGCGGTGGAGGAGGCGGAGCGGCGGGTGCACGAGCTGGAGGCCGGCGTGCACCAGCTCAGCGATGCGCTCGCCGACCCGAACCTCTACACCGCCGCCGACGGGGCGGAGCGCGCGGCCGCGCTGGGCCGGGAGCTGGAGGAAGCGAAGGCGGCGCTGGACGCGGCCTACCGGGCGTGGGAGGAACGGGCGGCGGAGCTGGAGCGGCTCGACGGCGACTGATCGGCGCCGTATCTTCCGCGCTCCGAATCGCACCCCCTCGCTCCGCACTGGAGTCCAGCATGGCCCTCTCCCTCCGGGCGCTCGCCGGCGTGGCACTGCTGCCCGCGGCCCTCGCCGCCCAGGATCACCCCATCGCCATCACCGGCGCGCGGATCCTGCCCGTGGCGGGCCCCGCCATCGAGAACGGCACCCTGGTGGTGCAGGGCGGGAAGATCCTCGCCGTGGGGCCGGCGGGCCGGGTGCGCATCCCCGACGGCGCCGAGGTGCGGCGCCTCCCGGGCAAGGTGGTCATCCCGGGGCTGGTGGACACCCACAGCCACATCGGCGACGGCGCCGGCGGCGATCGCTCCGCCCCCATCCAGGGCGACGTGCGCATCCTCGATGCGATCGACATTCACAGCGACAACATCCGCCGGGCCCAGGCCGGCGGCATCACCACCGTCAACATCATGCCCGGCTCCGGGCACCTGATGAGCGGCCAGACCGCCTACCTCAAGCTGCGCAACGGCCGCACCATCGAGGACCTGCTCTACTGCGACGACACCGGCCACGGCATCTGCGGCGGCCTGAAGATGGCCAACGGCACCAACCCGCAGGGTTCGCCGCCATGGCCCGGCACCCGGGGGAAGGCGGCCGCGCTGGTCCGCGCCAGGTTCGTGAAGGCGCAGGAGTACCGGCAGAAGCTGAAGCTGGCGGAGACCGACTCCACGAAGCGCCCCGAGCGCGACCTGGAGATGGAAGCGCTGGTGCAGGTGCTGGAGGGGCGGCGGGTGGTGCACTTCCACACCCACCGGCACGACGACATCCTCACCGTGCTGCGGCTGCAGCGCGAGTTCGGCTTCCGGGTGGTGCTGCATCACGTGAGCGAGGGGTGGCAGGTGGCGCGGGAGATCGCAGCCGCGGGCGTGCCCTGCTCGATCATCATGATCGACAGCCCCGGCGGCAAGCTGGAGGCGATCAACCTCTCCATGGAGACCGGCCGGATCCTCGATTCCGCCGGGGTGCTGGTCGCCTTCCACACCGATGACGGGATCACCGATTCCCGCTTCTTCCTGCGCTCCGCCGCTCTCGGGGTCCGCGCCGGCATGCCGCGCGACAAGGCGCTCGCGGCGCTGACGCTGGCGGGGGCACGGATGCTCGACCTCGCCGACCGGGTCGGCTCGCTCGAGCCGGGGAAGGACGCCGACTTCGTGGTGCTCTCCGGCGACCCGTTCAGCACCTACACCCATGTCGAGGAGACCTGGGCCGATGGCACGCGGGTCTTCGACCGCAACAACGCCGACGACCGGCGCTACGCCACCGGCGCCTTCCGCCTGATGCGCGACCTCGAGGCCGAGCACGACGACGACGGGGACATGGAGGGCGGCCGATGACCACCCGGACTGCCGGCGCCGCCGGCCTGCTCGCCGCGTTCGTCCTCGCGGCGCCCGCCTCCGCGCAGGTCGCGGTGCGCGCCGACACCCTCTACACCATGGCCGGCGCCCCGATCGTCGGCGGCGTGGTCCTGATCGGCCACGACGGCCGGATCAAGGAAGTCGGCCCCGCCAGCCGGGTGCGGATCCCGCGGGGGATGAAGACCCTCAGCGCGCGGATCGTCACCCCGGGCCTGGTGGATGCCCACACCGTCGTGGGCCTGGCCGGCGCGCTCAACTACAACCACGACCAGGACCAGCTCGAGACCTCGAGCCCGATCCAGCCCGAGCTGCGCGCGGTGGACGCCTACGACGCCCGTGAGCGGCTGGTGGAGTGGGTGCGGACCTTCGGCGTGACGACCATGCACACCGGCCACGGGCCCGGCGCGCTGATGAGCGGCCAGACCATGGTGGTGAAGACCCGCGGCATCAGCGTCCGGGAGGCGCTGGTGGACAGCGCCACCATGGTGGCGATGACCCTCGGCCCCTCGGTGGAGAACAACTTCCGCGGCAAGTCACCCGGCACCCGCGCCAAGAGCATGGCCATGCTGCGGGCGGTCTTCCTCAAGGCCCAGGATTACGCCCGGAAGCGGGCCCAGGCCGACAGCACCAAGCGCCCCGCGCAGGACCTGGAGCTGGAGGCGGTGGCGGCGGTGCTCGACGGCCGGATGCCCGCGCTCATCACCGCGCAGCAGATGACCGACATCCAGGACGCGCTCCGGCTGCAGCGGGAGTTCGGCTTCCGGCTGGTGCTCGACGGCGCGGCGGAGAGCTACATGCTGCTGGACGAGATCAAGGCGGCCGGCGTGCCGGTCATCCTGCATCCCTCCATGATCCGCAACACCGGCGATGCGCAGAGCGCGAGCCTGGAGACCGCCGCGAAGCTGATCAACGCCGGGATCCCGGTGGCGCTGCAGAGCGGCTACGAGGGCTACGTGCCCAAGACCCGGGTGGTGCTGTTCGAGGCGGCGGTGGCGGCGGCCAACGGCCTGACCTGGGAGCAGGCGCTGGCCACCATCACCAGCAGCGCGGCGAAGGTCATCGGCCAGGACGGCCGGGTGGGCTCCCTGGAGCCGGGCAAGGATGGCGATCTGGTGCTCTTCGACGGCGATCCGTTCGAGTACACCAGCCACGTCTGCGCCGTGGTGATCGAGGGCCAGGTGGTCAGCGAGGGATGCCGCTGAGCCTCCGCGCCCGGGCGCGGCTCGAGATCCTGGTCGTCGCGTTCCTCTTCTCCACCGGTGGCGCGGCGATCAAGGCGGTCGCCTTCACCAGCTGGCAGGTGGCCTCGCTCCGTTCCGGCATCGCGGCGGTGGCGGTGTGGCTGCTCCTCCCCGCCGCCCGGCGGCTCCGCGATGGCCGCCCCGCCGTGACCGCCATCGTCGCGGTGGCCTACGCCGCGACGCTGGTGCTGTTCGTGCTGGCCAACCGGCTCACCACCGCGGCCAACACCATCTTTCTCCAGTCCACCGCCCCGCTCTACATCCTGCTGCTCGGGCCGCTACTGCTGCACGAGCGGATCGGCCGGCGCGAGGTGCTGTTCATGGCGGCGGTGGGGCTCGGGATGGCCTGCTTCTTCGTGGGCCGCCAGCCGAGCTTCCGCACCGCGCCGGATCCGGTCGCGGGGAACCTGCTCGCCGCCTGCTCCGGTCTCACCTACGCCGTGATGCTGCTCGGCCTCCGCTGGATGGGGACCCGTGGCGGCTCGCCCGCGGCGGCGGTGGCGATCGGCAACCTGCTCGCCTTCCTGGTCGCGCTTCCCGGCGCCCTGCCGCTCGGCAGCCACGGCACCCTCGACTGGGGCATCGTGATCTACCTCGGCGTGATCCAGATCGGGCTGGCGTACGCGCTGCTCACCCGTGCCATTCCACACGTGCCGGCGCTGGAGGCGTCGCTGCTGCTCTTCCTGGAGCCGGCGCTCAACCCGTTGCTCGCCTGGGCGGGGCATGGCGAATATCCTGGGCCGTGGGCGCTCGCCGGCGGCGCGCTGATCATGGCGGCGACGGGCGTGAAGACCTGGGCCGACGCCGCCCGCGACCGTCAGTCCCCCGGCCCCGCGGAGGCCTCGGCATGACCCGCATTCCGACACTCATCGAGACCGTCCGCCTGCGCGACGGCCGCGCGCCGCTCTGGTACCTCCACCTGCGCCGGCTGGTGGCGAGCTGCAAGGCGCTGGGTGTCCCCTTCCCGATGGAGTTCACCGTGCCGTCCGGCGGGGCGGACCGGGTGCACCGGATGGAGGTCGGTCCGAAGGGCACGAGCGTCACCGAGCGCACGCTGGAGGCCACCGCGCCGGTGGGCCTCCGCATCGTCGCGGAGCCGCATCCCGGCTACCGCCACAAGACCACCGACCGGGCCGCCTTCGAGCGCGCCACCCGCGCGGCGCGCGACGCCGGCGGCGGTGAGGCACTGCTGCTGACCCGCGAGGGGTGGGCCGCGGAGGCCGCGATCTGGTGCCTCTTCTGGTGGGAGGGCGAGGCGCTGGCGGCGCCGCCGCTCGACCTCGGGATCCTGCCGGGGGTGTCCCGGATGCGGATCGAGGAACTGCACGGCCCGCTGCTCGAGCGGCGGGCCCGCCCCGCCGACCTGGCGGGGCGCCCGCTCTTCCTGAGCAACGCGGTGCGGGGTATCGTGGAGGTCGCGACGCTCGACGGCCGGTCGGTCCCGGGGCACCCCGGGACGGCACGGCTGGCCGGGCGCTTCTGGCCTTGACCCACCCGGGGGCGGTCCTTAGCTTCTCCCGGCTCGCGGTTCTGGCCCGAAGAGACCGTGGTGGTTGTAGCTCAATCGGTTAGAGCGCCGGACTGTGGCTCCGGAGGTTGCGGGTTCGATCCCCGTCAGCCACCCTACATGACGGTCTGTAGGTCCGTAGCTCAATTGGTAGAGCACCGGTCTCCAAAACCGGGGGTTGGGGGTTCGATTCCCTCCGGGCCTGTTGGGAGGTCCGGCCGGCGCGCCGGGCCAGCAGTACGACGCCGCTATCGTCTAGAGGCCTAGGACACAGCCCTCTCAAGGCTGGAACACGG
>CAZYIV010000128.1:0-8743 GCA_964647615.1 uncultured Gemmatimonadaceae bacterium
GCCCCTCGATCTTCACGATGGTGTTGTTGTCCACCGTGAACTTGATCCCCGCCGGGGCCGGGTACACCACCGGATGGGAGAACCCGAGCGCCAGGTGCAGCCCGGCGCCCTTGGCCTCCGCCTTGTAGCCGACGCCCTGGATCTCGAGCACCTTGGAGAACCCGGTCGCCACGCCATCCACCAGGTTCTGGACCAGGGTGCGGGTGAGGCCGTGCAGCGCCTTGTGCCGCGGCTCGTCGCTCGGCCGGGTCACGGTGATCACGCTGCCCTCCACCGCCAGCCGCATGTCGGCCGGGAGGGTGCGGGCCAGCTCGCCCTTGGGGCCCTTCGCCGTGAGGGTATGCCCGGCGAGCGAGACGCTCACGCCCTTGGGCACGGTCACGGGCTTCTTGCCGATTCGCGACATGCTCGCCTCTTACCAGACGACGGCGAGCAGCTCGCCGCCCAGGTTGGCCGACCGCGCGTCGCGGTCACTCATGAGGCCCTTCGGCGTGGACACGATCGCCATGCCGAGGCCGTTCTTGATCCGCGGGATCTCGCGCGACTTCACGTACCGCCGCAGGCCCGGGCTGGACACCCGCTTCAGCTCGCGGATGACCGGCTGGTCGTTGTGGTACTTGAGGTACAGCCGCAGGACGCCGCGGGCGCCGTCATCGAGGATCTTGAAGTCCGCGATGTAGTGGTTGTCCCGGAGCAGCCGCGCCAGCTCGCTCTTGAGCTTGGACACCGGGATGTCCACCCGCTTGTGGCCGGCGGCGCAGGCGTTCCGGACGCGCGTCAGCATATCCGCGACGGGATCTGTCATGCTCATCGTGTGTGCTCTCCTACCAGCTGGCCTTGCGCACGCCCGGGATCTCGCCCCGGAGCGCCATGTCGCGGAAGCAGATGCGGCAGAGCCCGAACTTCCGCAGCACCGCCCGGCTGCGGCCGCAGCGCTGGCAGCGCCGCACCGTCCGCACCTTGAACTTGGGCGTCCGCTTGGCCCGCTCGATCCAACAGGTCTTCGCCATGCGATCTCCTCACCGTCCACCGTGACGCGGCGGCCCTCGGCGGCCCCGCGCGCGATCCGTCCCGGGCCCGCCGGGCGGATCCCTGCCTACGACGCGACCGCCAGCGGCGTCTCGCCGCGGAACGGCCACCCGAACTCCCGGAGCAGCGCCAGCGCCAGGTCGTCCCGCCCGGCGGTGGTCACCAGGGTGATGTCCATCCCGTGGATCTTCTCGACCTTGTCGAAGTCGATCTCGGGGAAGATCATCTGCTCCTTGATGCCGATCGTGTAGTTGCCCCGGCCGTCGAAGCTCCGGTTGGGCAGCCCGCGGAAGTCGCGGATGCGCGGCACCGACACGTTGATGAACCGGTCCAGGAACTCGTACATCCGCGCGTTGCGCAGCGTGACCGCCACGCCCACCGGCTGCCCCTCGCGGAGCCCGAAGTTCGCGATGGCCTTCTTGGCCCGCCGCACCACCGGCTTCTGCCCGGCGATCAGCGCCAGCTCCTCGGCCACCGTCTCGATGAGCTTCGGGGTCTTCGCCCCCTCGCCCATGCCCACGTTGAGCACGATCTTCACCAGCCGCGGCACCTGGTGCGGGTTGGTGAGCCCGAACTGCTTGGTCAGGTTGGCCCGGATGACCTTGTCGTAGTAGGTCTTGAGCCGGGGCACCCCGTCCACCGACTTCGGGGTGGCGTCGGTCGCGTACGCCGCGCCGCCCTTGTCCTTGCCGCCCTTGGCCGGTGCACCCGCCTTCGGCGCCTTGGGGGCCTTGTCCTTCGTCTCGGCCATGGTCAGCGGTTCCTCACAATGGACTGCCCGGACTTCACCGCGATCCGCTCCAGCGTGCCGTCAGCGTCCTTCTGCCGGCGGATCCGGGTCGGCTCCCCGCTCTTGGGGTCGATCAGCATCACCTTCGAGTGGTGCACCGCGGCCTCGCGCTGCACCTTCTGCCCCGGCGCGGTCTGGGTCGGCTTCTGGTGCTTGGTGATGATGTTCACGCCCTCGACCACCACCCGCCCGGTCTTGGGGTGCACCCGCAGCACCTTGCCCCGCTTGCCCTTGTCCTCGCCCGAGATCACCTGGACGGTGTCGCCCTTGGTGATCGCCAGCACCTGGCGCTCCGGCGCCTGGTGCCGCACCCGCTTGGCCTTCCGGTAGACGAGCGGCTTCATGTCAGAGCACCTCCGGCGCGAGCGACACGATCTTCATGTACCGCTTCTCGCGCAGCTCGCGCGCCACCGGCCCGAAGATACGGGTCGCCCGGGGCTCGCCCTGGTCGTTGATCAGCACCACCGCGTTCTCGTCGAACCGGATGTAGGAGCCGTCCTGTCGCCGGGTCTCCTTCACCGTCCGCACGATCACCGCCTTGGCCACGTCGCCCTTCTTCACCTGGCCGGTGGGGATGGCGTCCTTGATGGCCACGACGACCTTGTCGCCCACCCCGGCGTAGCGCCGCTTGCTGCCGCCCAGCACCCGGATCACGAGCGCCTTCCGCGCCCCCGAGTTGTCGGCCACCTTGACGATCGATTCTTGCTGGATCATGGGATCCTCTGTCTCTGCCTCTCGCGCCGGGACGCGGTCCCGCGGGTTACTTGGCCCGCTCGATGATCTCGATCACCCGCCACCGCACCGTCTTCGCCAGCGGCCGGGTCTCCATGATCCGCACCGTGTCGCCGGCCTTGGCCGCGAAGCGGTCGTCCCGCGCCTTCACCCGCACCGTCCGGGTGAGGAGCTTGCCGTAGTGCGGGTGGGCGAAGCGCCGGGTGAGTTCCACCACCACGGTCTTGGCCATCTTGTTGCTGGTCACCACGCCCTGGCGGGTCTTGCGCCGGGCACGGCCCGCGGTCATCTGCTCGCTCATCGTTGCTCTCGCTCGCCGGGGCCTAGCGGCCCAGTTCCCGGGCCCGCAGCAGGGTCCGCACCCGGGCGATGTCCCGCCGCAGGCTCCGGAACCGCATCGGGTTCTCGATGTTCTCGGTCGCCGAGCGGAACCGCAGCCGGAACCGCTCCTCGGTCAGCTCGGCCAGCCGGGCCTTGAGGTCGTCCACGCTCAGCTCGTGCAGCTCGTTGGTCTTCATCGCTCAGTCCTCCGTCCGGTGCACGAACCGGGTCCGCACCGGCAGCTTCGCCGCCGCCAGCGCCAGGGCCGAGCGGGCCAGCGGCTCCGCCACGCCCTCGACCTCGAACAGCACCCGGCCCGGCTTCACCACGGCCACCCAGCCCTCCGGGTTGCCCTTGCCCTTCCCCATCCGGGTCTCGGCCGGCTTCTTGGTGATCGGCTTGTCCGGGAAGATCCGGATCCACACCTTGCCGCCGCGCTTCATCTCGCGGGTGAGCGCCACACGCGCCGCCTCGATCTGGCGGTTGCTCACCCACCCCGGCTCCAGCGACATCAGCGCGAACTCGCCGAACGCGACGCTGTTGCCCCGGGTGGCGATCCCCTTGGTCCGCCCCTTGAACGTCTTGCGGAACTTGACCCGCTTCGGTGCGAGCATCGCTCAGTTCCCCGTGCTGTACGTGCGGCCCGACAGGTCTTCCACGACCTCACCCTTGAAGACCCAGACCTTGATCCCGATGGTGCCGTAGGTCGTCTTGGCCGTGCTGGTGGCGTACTCGATGTCCGCCCGCAGCGTGTGGAGCGGCACCCGCCCCTCGCGGTAGCCCTCGACCCGCGCGATCTCGGCCCCGCCCAGCCGGCCGCCCGCGCGCACCTTGATCCCCTGGGCGCCCATGCGCATGGCGCTCTGGACCGCCCGCTTCATCGCCCGCCGGAACGAGATCCGCTGCATCAGCTGGTGCGCGATGTTGTCCGCCACCAGCTGGGCCGACAGCTCCGGCCGCTTGATCTCCTCGACGTTGATCGCCGCTTCCTTGCCGGTCAGCTGCGCCAGCTCATCCCGCAGCTTGTCCACCTCGGCGCCCCGCTTGCCGATCACCACGCCCGGCCGCCCGGTGTGCACCGTCACGGTGACCTTGCCCGGCTTGCGCTCGATGTCGATCTGCGCGATCGCCGCGTGCCCGAGACGGGCCTTCAGGTACTTCCGGATCAGCTCGTCCTCCTTCAGGAGGGCCGGCATGTCCTTGGTCGCAAACCAGCGGGACGTCCACGGCTTGACGATGCCGAGGCGGAGGCCGGTCGGATGGGTCTTCTGCCCCATTACTTGCTCTCCTTCGTGCCCACGTGGATCTCGACGTGCGACGTCCGCTTCTTGATCGGCACGCCGCGGCCCTGGGCCGCCGCCGAGAAGCGCTTGAGCGGGGTCCCCATGTTGATGACCGCCTTGGTCACCCGGAGCTCGTCCACGTCCAGCCGCTCGTTCGCCGCCAGCGCCGCCTGCTCGGCGTTGGCCACCGCCGACCGCAGCGTCTTCTCGATCTGCTTGGCGGCGAACTTCTTGTTGAACTTCAGGATGGCGAACGCCTCATTCACGTCCTTGCCGCGGATGAGGTCCACCACGAGGCGCATCTTCCGCGACGACTGCCGCGCGTAGCGCTGGATCGCTCGGGCTTCCATGGGTTACTCCGCCTTGGCCTTCTTGTCGGCCACCAGCTTGCCGCTGTGGCCCCGGAACAGCCGCGTCGGCGCGAACTCGCCGAGCTTGTGCCCCACCATGTTCTCCGTCACGTACACCGGGACGAACTTGTTCCCGTTGTGCACCGCGAAGGTGTGCCCCACGAACTCGGGGAGGATGGTGCTGGCCCGGCTCCAGGTCTTGACCACCCGCTTCTCGTTGCGGCTGTTCATCGCCTGCACCTTGTCCAGCAGTGCCACCTGGACGAACGGCCCCTTCTTGATGCTGCGCGACATTACGAGTTCCCTCCGGTCGCCTTGCCGCGCCGCCGGCCGCGGACGATGTACTGCGACGAGGCCTTCTTCGGCCGCCGGGTCTTCTTGCCCTCCGGCTTGCCCCACGGGCTCACCGGCGGACGGCCGCCGGAGGTCTTGCCCTCACCGCCGCCCAGCGGGTGATCCACCGGGTTCTTGGCCACGCCACGCACCCGGGACCGCTTGCCCAGCCACCGGGTCTTGCCCGCCTTGCCCATCGAGAGCAGCTCGTGCTCGGCGTTGCCCACCTCGCCGATCGTGGCCAGGCAGCGCGCGTGCACCCGCCGCATCTCCGTCGAGCGGAGCCGCAGGGTCACGTAGTCGCCCTCCTTCGCCACCACCTGCGCGCCGCAGCCGGCGCTCCGCATCAGCTGCCCGCCCTTGCCGATCTTGAGCTCGACGTTGTGCACCGTCTCTCCCAGCGGGATCTCGCCCAGCGGGATCGCGTTGCCCAGCCGCGGGTCCACGCCCGGGCCGGAGAGCACCGTGTCGCCCACCTGCAGGCCCTTGGGGTGCAGGATGTAGCGCTTCTCGCCGTCGGCGTACACGATCAGCGCCAGTCGCGCGCTCCGGTTCGGGTCGTACTCGATCCCCGCGACCTTGCCCGGGATCCCGAACTTGTCGCGCTTCCAGTCGATCCGCCGGTACATCCGCTTGTGGCCGCCGCCGATGTACCGCATCGTGACGTGGCCCTTGTTGTTCCGCCCGCCGCTCTTGCGCAGCGGCTCGAGCAGCGACTTCTCCGGCGTCGTCTTGGTGATCTCGGCGAAGTCCGCCACCGAGCGGAACCGGGTGCCGGGGGTCACCGGCCGGAATTGACGGATGCCCATATCAGCCCTCGAACACGGGGAGGGTATCCCCGTCCTTCAGGGTCACGATGGCCTTCTTCCACCGGGCCGTGAGGCCCCGGGTCCGGCCCCGGACCACCTGGTCGCGCCGCACCTGCATGGTACGGACGCTGGTCGCGGTGACGCCGAACAGCTGCTGCAGCGCCTCCCGGATCTGGAACTTGTTCGCCTCCGGGTGCACCTCGAAGGCGTATTCCTTCCGCAGCTGGTAGGCGGCCGACGACTTCTCGGTCACCACCGGCCGGATGATGGTCTCGTGCAGGTTCGGCACTTACTTGCCCCCCTTCTTCTTGGGCGCGGCCTTCTTCTTCGGGGCGGCCTTCTTCGCCGCGGCCTTGGCCTTGGGCGCGGCCTTCTTCTTCGGGGCCGCCTTCTTCTCCGCCTTCGGCTTGGCTGCCTTCTTCTCGGCCTTGGGCTTCTCCGCCCTGGGCTTGTCCGCCTTCGGCCGCGGGGCGCGGGGCGCCGGCGCCGCCTTGGGGGCGGGCACGAACGGCCGCACGAACGGCTGGGCCGGCTCACCCGCCAGGGCCCCCTCCTCCACCACCACCACCTCGGCCCACAGGATGTCGTAGGCACCGGCGTCGGTGAAGGGCAGCGCGTCCACCTTCGGGAGGTTGCGGGCGCTCAGGACCAGCGCCTGGCTCACCCCGTGGGTGAGCAGCAGGACCTTCTTGTCCGCCACACCCAGCTTCTCCAGCAGCGCCACCAGCTCCCGGGTCCGGGGGCTCTCCAGCGCGAACGACTCCACCACCAGCAGGCTGCCCTCGCCGGCGCGGGCGTTCAGCGCGCTCTTGCGGGCCAGCTGCTTCACCTTGCGCGGCATCCCCAGCCGGTAGTCCCGGGGCTGCGGGCCGAACACGGTGCCGCCGCCCGGCCAGTGCGGGGCGCGGGTCGAGCCCTGCCGCGCGCGGCCGGTGCCCTTCTGCTTCCACGGCTTCTGGTTGCCGCCGGAGACGAAGCTCCGGGTCTTGGTCGCATGGGTGCCCTGCCGCTGGTTGGCCAGGTACACCTTCACCGCCTCGTGCATGACGGGCGGGTTCACCGTGCCGTCGAACAGCGGCTCCGGCAGGGCCAGCGCGCCCTTGGACGCCCCGGCCGTCGAGAAATGCGGGGCCTCAATCATGGCGGCTCCGACCGTGCTGCTTGTTGACGAGCAGGATCCCGTGCTTGGCGCCGGGCACCGCCCCGCGCACGAACAGCAGGTTGCGCTCCGCGTCCACCTTCACCACCCGGAGCCCCAGCTCGGTGTGCCGCGCCGCGCCCATGTGGCCCGGCATGCGCTTGCCCTTGATGACGCGCGAGGGGTCGGTGCCCGGGCTGATGGAGCCGGGCTTCCGGTGCCGGGTGTTGCCGTGGCTCGCCGGGCCGCCGCCCGCGCCGTAGCGGTGCACCAGGCCCTGGAACCCGCGCCCCTTGCTGGTGCCGGTCACCTTGACCAGCTCGCCCGGGGCGAAGATGCCGACGGTGACGGTGTCGCCCGGCTTGTAGCTCTGCTGGTTGGCCCCGAACTCCCGCAGGATCTTCGGCGCCGCCTCGAGGGTCGCCGCCTTCGCGTGGCCCACCTCGGCCTGCGAGGCCCGCCCCGGCAGCTTGTGGCCGAAGCCCAGCTGCACCGCGTCGGCCTTCACCTGCAGCACGCGGCAGGGCCCCGCCTCGATCACCGTCACCGGGATCGAGGCGCCGTCCTCCGCGAAGACGCGCGTCATGCCGAGCTTCCGCCCGATCAGTCCATTCGCCATGGCTATTCGACCTTGATCTCCACGTCCACGCCGGCCGGCAGGTCGAGCTTGGTCAGCGCGTCCATGGTCTGCGGGCGGGAATCGTTGATGTCGAGCAGCCGCTTGTGCGTGCGGAGCTCGAACTGCTCCCGGCTCTTCTTGTCGATGTGCGGGCTGCGGAGGACCGTCCACCGCTCGATCTTGACGGGGAGCGGGATCGGCCCCGACACCTGGGCCCCGGTCTTCTCGGCCGTGCGCACGATGTCCGCCGCGGCCTGGTCCAGCACGCCGTGGTCGAACGCCTTGAGCCGGATGCGGATACGCTGTGCCATTCGGTCCTCGTCGGAACGACGGAACGGGGGGACGGCGGACCGTTCCGCCGTCCCGTCGCTCCCTGCCGGTTACTTCAGGATCTTGGTGACGACGCCCGCGCCCACGGTCCGGCCGCCCTCGCGGATCGCGAAGCGCAGCCCCTCGTCCATGGCGATCGGGATGATGAGCGAAATGCGCATCTGGATGTTGTCGCCCGGCATCACCATCTCGACGCCCTCGGGCAGCTCCACCGAGCCGGTCACGTCGGTCGTCCGGAAGTAGAACTGCGGGCGGTACCCCTTGAAGAACGGGGTGTGCCGGCCGCCCTCTTCCTTGGTCAGGACGTAGACCTCGGCGTTGAACTCGGTGTGCGGGGTGATGCTGCCACCCTTCGCCAGCACCATGCCGCGCTCGATCTCGGTCTTCTCGATGCCGCGCAGCAGCAGGCCGACATTGTCGCCCGCCTGGCCCTCATCCAGCAGCTTGCGGAACATCTCGACGCCGGTGACCGTGGTCTTCTTCTCGGCGTTGAACCCGACCAGCTGCACTTCCTCGCCGACCTTGATCCGGCCCCGCTCGATCCGGCCGGTGGCCACCGTGCCGCGGCCGGTGATCGAGAACACGTCCTCGACCGGCATCAGGAACGGCTTGTCCACCTCGCGCTTGGGCTCGGGGATGTAGCTGTCGAGGGCGTCGAGCAGCTCCCACATCTTCGCCACCCAGGCCTCCTCGCCCTTGATGGCGCCCATGGCCGAGCCGCGGATCACCGGCAGCTCGTCGCCCGGGAACTCGTACTTGCTGAGCAGTTCGCGGACCTCGAGCTCCACCAGGTCGAGCAGCTCGGGATCGTCCACCAGGTCGCACTTGTTCAGGAACACCACGATCGACGGCACGTTCACCTGCCGCGCCAGGAGGATGTGCTCCCGGGTCTGCGGCATCGGGCCGTCCACCGCGCTCACCACCAGGATGGCGCCGTCCATCTGCGCCGCGCCGGTGATCATGTTCTTCACGTAGTCCGCGTGGCCCGGGCAGTCGACGTGCGCGTAGT
>CAZYIV010000129.1:0-8603 GCA_964647615.1 uncultured Gemmatimonadaceae bacterium
GCCGCGGCGATCGACCGCCTGAGCGAGGTGCTCTTCAGCCGTACCGGCATCACCGACCTGCTGGTGGTGGTGATGCCCAAGGAGCCGACGGCCATCCACCTCGACATGCTCTTCACCCAGGTGGACCGGGAGCTGTGCGTGGTGTACCCGCCCTACTTCCTCGGGCCGGAGCGGCTGGCGGTGCTGCACCGGCGGAAGGGGCACGAGGGGGTGCGGGAGATGCCCGACTTCTTCTCCGCCCTGAAGGAAGTCGGCCTGCCGCTCGAGCCGGTGTTCGCCGGGGGCACCCGGCGCTCGGTGCAGGACCGGGAGCAGTGGACCAGCGGCTGCAACTTCGTGGCCCTCAAGCCGGGGATGGTGGTGAGCTACCGCCGGAACGAGGGGACCCTCGAGGCGCTCAAGCAGGCGGGGTTCCGGCTGGTGTCGAGCGTGGACTTCGTCGCGTTCGACGACTGGCTCGACACCAAGCATCGCACCGTCATCACCATCGAGGGCGATGAACTGGTGCGGGGCGGGGGCGGTCCCCGCTGCATGACCCTGCCGCTCCGGCGGGCCACGCCGTGATCGGGCTGGCGAGCTTTCCCGAGCGGACCCTGGTCGAGCGGGCCCTCGCCCTGATGGTGCAGGGGCCGCTCGATGCCGAACGGATCGCGGGCGAGGTCCTGGGGCTCGCGGGTGCGCCGGCGGCGGTGGCGGAGCGGCTGGCGGTGGCCCTCTTCTCCGCCGACCCGCGGGTGCACCAGCTGCAGGACGGGCGCTGGACGCTGGTGGCCGAGGCGCAGGGCTCCCCGCTGGTGGAGGAGTGCGCCTTCGCGGTGGTGGACGTGGAGACCACCGGCATGCGGGCCACGGGCCCGGACCGGATCACCGACATCGCCGTGGTGCTGGTGCACGGCACCCGGCGGGAGCTGGTGTTCGAGTCGCTGGTGAATCCCGGCGTGCCGATCCCGCCCCGCATCATGGGCCTCACCGGCATCACCAACGACATGGTCGCCGGCGCGCCGACTTTCGACCAGATCGCCGACGACGTGCTGGCGGCGCTGGGGGGCCGGGTGTTCGTGGCCCACAACGCCCGCTTCGACTGGGGCTTCGTCTCCGCCGAGGTGCGCCGTTCCCGGGCGCTCCGGCTGGGGGGCAGCTCGCTCTGCACCGTCCGGCTCGCCCGGCGGCTGCTGCCGGCGCTCGAATCGCGCAGCCTCGACAGCCTGAGCCTGCACTTCGGGCTGGAGAACCAGGCCCGGCACCGCGCGGCCGGCGACGCCCTGGTCACCGCGGTGCTGCTGGAGCGGCTGCTGGGCATGGCGCGGGAACACGGGGCGCGTACCCTCGCGGACCTCGAGGCACTCACCCGGCCCGCCAGTCGGAAGGGCAGCGCGGAGCCCACCCCGCCGCTCTGAGCGGCGCGCCCCCTCGCATCTCCCCCGGTGCGGCCTATCTTCCGGCCATGCCCCTCGCCCAGACCATCTCCATCGGCGACCTGCGCTGCCACCTGCTCGACGGCGGCCGCCAGCGCCTCGACGGCGGCGCCATGTTCGGGGTCGTGCCCCGCACCCTGTGGTCCCGCCGGATCGCCCCGGATGAACGCAATCGCATCGGCCTCGGCATGCGCTGCCTGCTGATCGAACATCCCGACGGCCTGGTGCTGGTGGACACCGCCCTGGGCGACAAGGAAGACGAGAAGTTCCACGAGATCTACGCGGCGGAGAACGCCGGCACGCCCGGCCCCACCCGGCTGGAGGACGCCATCCGTGCGGCGGGCCATTCGCCGGAGGCGGTCCGCTGGGTGGTCAACACCCACCTGCACTTCGACCATGCCGGGGGGAACACGGTGCGGGATGGGGCCGAAGGCGTGCGGCTCGGTTTCCCCAATGCCACCTACGTCGTGCAGCGCAATGAGCTCGAGTTTGCCCGGCACACCAACGAGCGTACCCGGGCGAGCTACCTGCCGCCCAACTTCGAGCCGGTGGCGGCGGCGGGCCGCTGGCGGCTGCTCGATGGGGACGGCGAGATCCTCCCCGGGTTGAGCGCCCGGTTGACCCCCGGCCACATCCCCTGGCACCAGAGCCTGGTGCTCCGGAGCGCGGGGGAGACGGCGGTCTTCCTGGGCGACGTCATCCCGACCCACCATCACCTGCCGCTGCCCTGGATCATGGGGTACGACCTGGAGCCGCTCCGGACCCTGGAATCGAAGCGGGCCCTGCTCGCGGAGGCGGTGGCGGGCGGCTGGTGGTTCATTTTCGAGCACGATGTGGACGTGGCGATGGGCCGGGCGGTGCAGGGGGCCAAGGGGGTGGAGCTGGCCGAGGTCCTCCCCGACGCTTGAGGCAGATCCCGTCCTGCCGCCTGACCGCCGTGCCGCCAGAGCCCCCGTTGACCAAACCCCGCTTCCACGCTACGTTTAGCGCGGTTTTTGAAGCGGGGGCTTCGGCCCCCCACCCCCAGCCCGGCCGCTGCCGGTGCGACCGGGTCCAGAGCACAGCGCTGTGAGTGTGGGCGTCTTGCGCGCCCCCTGCCTGCTGTCGCCGGACATCCAGTGTCGCCTGGGTGTCCGTTTTCATTTTGAGGAGGAGAGCCGCACTGTCGACCAACGAGCGTGAACGCCGGGTCCGCATCAATCGCCAGATCCGGATCAGTCCGGTCCGGGTGATCGGACCGGGCGGTGAGCAGCTGGGAGTCCTGCCGGTCGAGGAGGCGCTGGCCGCCGCGGTGGAGCGGGGGCTGGACCTCGTGGAAGTGGCCCCGATGGCCCGGCCCCCCGTGGTCAAGATCATGGACTACGGGAAGTACAAGTTCGAGGAGGCCAAGGCGGCCCGCGCGGCCAAGAAGAAGCAGCACGTGATCGTCCTCAAGGAGATCAAGGTGCGGCCCGGCATCGAGGAGCACGACTTCGAGTTCAAGAGCCGGCATGCCCGCGAGTTCCTGGCCGAGGGCAACAAGGTGAAGGTGACGATGATGTACCGGGGCCGGCAGCTGGCCCACGTGGAGCTGGGCAAGGCGGTGCTCGACCGGTTCTTCGGCACGCTGGCGGACGTCGGGAAGGTCGAGCAGGATGCCAAGCTGGAAGGCCGCAACATGGTGATGGTGGTGGCCCCCAAGTAGGCGGGGGCCGCCCGGACGCAGGACCAACGGAGACTGCAATGCCGAAGCAGAAGACCAAGCGCGCCGCGATGAAGCGCTTCACCCGGACCGGGACCGGGAAACTCAAGCGCTGGCACGCGAACCACTCGCACATCCTGACCAAGAAGACCCGGAAGCGGAAGAACCGGCTCAAGAAGGCGTCGGTCGTCGCCTCGGCCGATTATCCGCGCGTCAACCGCCTGCTGCAGGCGTAAGGGAGAGCCACCATGCCTCGCGTCAAGAGCAACGTTGCTCACCACGCCCGCAAGAAGAAGATCATGCGCGCCGCCAAGGGCGCGCGCGGTGCCCGCAGCAAGCTGTACCGGCCGGCCAAGGAGACGGTCGAGCGCGGCATGCAGTACGCCTACCGCGACCGCCGCAAGAAGAAGGGCGAGTTCCGCACCCTGTGGATCACCCGGATCAACGCGGCCTGCCGGATGCATGGCTTCAGCTACAGCGGCTTCATGGCCGCGCTGCGCAAGGCCGGGGTCGAGATCAACCGCAAGGTGCTCGCCGACCTCGCCGTGCGTGACATGGACGCCTTCGCCCGGATTGCCGAGGTCGCGAAGGCCGCGCACTAGCGGGCGCCCCCGACAGGTCCTTGTTCCCGTGGGGTCGCCCGCCTGAGGCGGGTGACCCCGCGTGACTTCTGCTCCCCGGATGCCCATGCCCGACCAGCCCGACCACGCCCGCGAGCTCGAGGCCCTGGCCGCCCGGCTGCCCGCCATCGCGGGGCTGCCGGCCGCCGAGCTCGAGGCCGAGTACATCGCCCTGCTGGGCCGCAAGCAGGGCCGGCTCACCGAGTTCCTCAAAACGGTGCTGCCCGGGCTCCCGCCCGAGGCCAAGCGCACCGTCGGTGCCCGCGCCAACCAGCTCCGGGCCGCGCTGGAGGAAGCCTTCACCGCCCGCAAGGCGGTCCTGGCCGATGAGTCGCGCGCCCGCGCCGCCCGCGCCACCGACCGCACCATGCCGGGCCGCCCCCGTTGGCAGGGCGCGCTGCACCCGGTGACCGCGGTGGTGGAGGAGATCGTCGGGATCTTCCACGGGCTGGGCTTCGCCCGCGCCACCGGCCCCGAGGTCGAGACGGAGTGGTTCAACTTCGGCGCGCTCAACTTCCCGCCGGACCACCCGGCGATGGACATGCACGACACCTTGTACCTCGACCTTCCCGAGCGGCGTACCTCACCCGACCGGCGGAAGAACCGCACCTCGGGGGTCGAGGCGCCGCACGAGCGCCGGGAGCGGGTGGAGCGGCGGGTGCGGGACGAGGGCCGCTGGCTGCTCCGTACCCACACCAGCCCGGTGCAGATCCGGGTGCTGCTGCAGGACCCGCCGCCGGTGCGCGTCGTGATCCCCGGCTGGGTGTACCGGAAGGACCCCTTCGACGCCTCGCACGCCCCGGTCTTCGCCCAGATCGAGGGCCTGGTGGTGGACGAGGGGATCTCGTTCGTGGACCTCAAGGCCACGCTGAGCCACTTCGCCCGGGAGTTCTTCGGCGCGCAGACGGCGGTGCGCTTCCGCCCCTCGTTCTTCCCGTTCACGGAGCCGTCGGCCGAGATGGACGTGAGCTGCGGGGTGTGCGGCGGCGCGGGGTGCGCCGCCTGCAAGGGCACCGGGTGGATGGAGATCCTGGGCGCCGGCATGGTGCACCCCAACGTGCTGGCCAACTGCGGCCTCGACCCGGAGCGGTACACCGGGTTCGCGTTCGGCATGGGGCCGGGGCGGATCGCGATGAACCGCCACGGCATCACCGACATCCGGCTGCTGTACGAGGGCGACATGCGCTTCCTGGCGCAGTTCGGCGACGCGGGAGGCGCCCGATGAACGTCTCGCGCCGCTGGCTCGAGGCCTTCCTCCGCCGTCCGCTCGAGGCCGACGACCTGGTGCGCCGGCTCGCGATGCTGGGCGCACCGGTGGATGCCGTGGAGTCCATGCACCCGGGCCTCGGCGACATCGTGGTGGGCTATGTCGAGGATGTCGCCCCGCACCCCAACGCCGACCGGCTCCGGCTCTGCAAGGTGAACGATGGCGGGCCGGAGCTGCACCACGTGGTGTGCGGCGCGCCCAACGTCACCGCGGGGAAGAAGTACCCCTTCGCCCGGGTGGGCGTGACCATCCCCGGCGGGATCACCCTGGAGCGGCGCAAGATCCGGGGCGAGGTCTCCGAAGGGATGCTCTGCTCCGCCCGTGAGCTGGGCCTGGGCCAGGACCACGATGGGATCCTCGAGCTGGCCACCGAGGCCTCCGCCGGGACCCCGCTGCTCGACGTGCTGCCGCTGGGCGACGACCGGCTGGTGGTGGATGTCACGCCCAACCGTCCCGA
The DNA here is from genome assembly GCA_964647615.1 of uncultured Gemmatimonadaceae bacterium. Classification (GTDB taxonomy): domain Bacteria; phylum Gemmatimonadota; class Gemmatimonadetes; order Gemmatimonadales; family GWC2-71-9; genus JADJOM01. The sequence continues at coordinate 5,441 of CAZYIV010000129.1, forward strand.
CCTGCTGGGCCACAAGGGCGTGGCGCGGGAGCTGGCGTGGAGCTTCGGTGCCCCGTTCCGGATGCCGGAGATTCCCGGCGCGCCGGCCGACGGCCTCGGCACCCTGCCGCGGGCCGAGGGGCAGCGGGCGGTGGTGGGCGGCGTGAGCGTCGGCACCTACGATCCCGAGGGCTGCCCCCGGTTCACCGCGGTGGCGCTGAGCGGCGTGACCATCGGTCCCTCGCCCGAGTGGCTGGCGCGGCGGCTCGAGGCGGCGGGGGTGCGCAGCATCAGCAACGTGGTGGACGCCACCAACTACGTCATGCTGGAGCTCAATCACCCGATGCACGCCTACGACCGGCGCCAGCTGCGCGGGCCCGCGGTCGTGGCGCGGCGCGCCCGGGCCGGCGAGAAGGTGACCACTCTCGACGGGGTGGAGCGCACCCTGACCGAGGACATGACCGTCATCGCCGACGCGGAGCGGGTGATCGGCATCGGCGGGGTGATGGGGGCCGAGAACACGGAGGTCACCCCCGACACCACCGAGCTGCTGCTGGAGTGCGCCTACTTCGAGCCGGCGCGGGTGCGGCGCACCCGCCGCGCGCGGGGCCTCTCGACCGACGCCTCCTATCGCTTCGAGCGCGGGGTCGACCCGTGGGGCCTCCCGGAGGCCCAGCGCCGCTGCGTGGAGCTGATCCTCGCGGTGGCCGGCGGCCGGGTGGTGGAGGGCGCCGACGTCTGGCCGGTGCCGGCGCACCCGGCGCGGGTGTTCCTGCGGGTGGCACGGGTGACCCAGGTACTCGGGGCCGAGCTGCCGGTGTCGGCCATCGAGAAGTATCTGGTCGCGATCGGCTGCACCGCGCTGTACAAGCCCGAGGATGCCCGCCTGGCGGTGGACCTCCCCGGCTGGCGGCCGGACCTGGTCACCGAGATCGACCTGATCGAGGAACTGGCCCGGCTTCACGGCTATGACCAGTTCCCCTCCGCCATCCGGCCGTACCGGGTGGGCCGGCTCGGCGACCAGCCGCTCGACCAGGTGATCACCCGGGTGCGGAACGGCCTCGCGGCCCGCGGGCTGTACGAGGCGGCGATGCTGTCGCTCGGCCCGGCCGCCGGGCCCGGCTCGCTGCGGCTGCTCAATCCGCTCTCCAGCGAGGATGCCTGGCTGCGTGAGGCATTGCTCCCCAGCCTGGCCCGGGCGGTGGAGACCAACTGGGCCCGCCAGGTGCGCGAGGTCCGGCTGTTCGAGGTGGGGGTGGGCTTCGCGGCCGCGCCGGATCGGGGGCGGCCGGTGGAAACCCCGCGGGTGGCGGCCGTGCTGAGCGGCGCCCGCACGCCGCCGCACTGGACCAGCGGCGGCGAGGCGCCGGACTTCGATCTCTGGGATCTCAAGTCCCTCTTCGAGGAGGCGGTTGCTCTGGCCAACCCGTCCGCCACCGTGCATCTTGGTACGGAAGGGTGGGAGGCCCGCGACCCCTCTGGCCGGGTGGTCGGTGTGGCCCAGCGGCTCGACCTCGCGCCGCCGGCCTGGGCGGCGCCGGTGTTCGGGCTGGAAGTGGACCTGAGTCCCAAGCTGGCCCCGCCGGTGCGGTACGCCGCGCTGCCGACCACCCCCTCGTCCTGGCGCGACCTCAACCTGCTGCTGGGCCCCGCGGTCACCGTGGCGGAGCTGTGCGGCGCGGTGCGGTCCGCGGCCGGGGCGCTGCTCGAGGCGGTGGAAGTGGTCAGCGAGTTCCGCAGCGCCCAGCTCGGGCCGGATCAGCGGGCGGTGCAGCTCCGCCTGACCTTCCGGGCGCCCGACCGGACCATCCGGGACGAGGACGTGGACCCGACGGTCGCCCGGGTGCTCAAGGCGGTGGAGAAACGGCTTGACGCAAAGCTACGAACGTCCTGACGCGCAGGCCCTCGCCGAACTGGGCGACCTGCTGCAGCACGTCGGCGAGGAACTCGCCGCGTGGCGGCGGCGCTCGCTCAAGGCGGAGGCGGAGCTGGCCGAGGCCCGGAGCAAGGGCGGCGTCATGGCCGGTCCCGAGCTGCTGCAGGCGCGGCAGCGGGTGATCGACCTCGAGGTCGAGAACCAGGCGCTCCGGGAACGGATCGACGCCGCGCGCGACCGGCTGCGGATGCTGGCCACGCGGCTCAGCTTCCTGGAGCAGGAAGCCGACGAGGGGGTGGCATGAACGCGCCCAAGCACGCCGTCCGGGTCACCATCGGCGGCGAAGACTACACCGTCCGGTCCGAGCTGCCGCCCGAGTACACCCGGGAGGTGGCGGCTTACGTGGATGCCGCGCTCAAGCGCATCCGCGACATGCTGCCGCAGGTCGAGACCCACAAGGCGGCGATCCTCGCCGCGCTGGCCATCACCGACGAACTGTTCCAGGCCCGCCGGGGCGACCGGGAGCACTCGGCCCGGCTCGGCGCCATGGCCGACGACCTGGCCCGGCTGCTGCCGCCGGCCAAGCGCGGCCGCCGGGCCACCGGGCCCCAGGGCATTCCCGGGTAGCACGCGCGGGGGCGCCGCACCGCCCCGCAAGCCAAGAGCAGCCGGCCCCGCACGGGGCCCGGCTTTGGAGAATAGATCGCATGTCGCCTGTCATGCTGCCCCTGGTCGAGGGGCTCGCCGCCGGTGTGGTTGTCGCCTCCGCCGCCTTCCTCATCTACAGCCGGACCCAGCGCCAGAGCGCTGCCCGCACCCTCGCCGCCGCCCGCGACGAGGCCCGGACCCTCGTGGCCGATGCCTCGACCCGGGCCCAGGAGGCGCGCAACCAGATCGTCCTCGAGGGGAAGATGGAGACCCTCCGGCTGCGCGAGGACCTCGACAAGGAGGCCCACCGGCGGCGGGAGGAATGGGAGCGGTTCGAGCGCCGGGCTGAGGAGCGGGACCAGTCCCTCGAGCGGAAGCTCGAGGAGGTCCGCAAGCAGGAACTCGGCTTCGGGGCCCGCGAGGCGACGGTGAGCCGCAAGGAGGCCGACCTGCGCCAGCGGGAGGAAGGGCTGGCCCAGGCGGAGGGCGGCTTGCGGGAGAAGCTGGAGCGCATCGCCGGGCTCACCGGCGAGGAGGCGCGCCGCGAAGTGCTGCAGCGGGCGGAGGACGAGGCCCGCAGCCAGGCCCAGGCGCTGGCCCGCGACATCCGGGAGCAGGCCAAGCGCGGCGCCGAGAAGGACGCGCGGAAGATCGTCGCCC
>CAZYIV010000130.1:0-8290 GCA_964647615.1 uncultured Gemmatimonadaceae bacterium
CCCGAAACGCCACGAGGGCCGAGCATCCGCTCGGCCCTCGTCGCGTGGTCCGGGTTGGGCCCCCGGCGGCGTTCAGTCGTGGTGGTCCAGCAGCCCGGCCAGCTGCGTCTGGCTCCAGGCATCCCAGGTGAGGTGGCAGCGGGTGGTGAAGTACTCGTCCGGGTGGCCGCCGCGGTCGAGCAGGGCGTGCAGCATCTCGTGCCGCACCACCAGCTCGTTCTCGGCGTAGCTGTCGGCGATCACCACCCGCATGCCCGCGCTCGAGTGGCTCCACAGCCCGACCTTCGGCCCCTCGGGGGTCTCGAAGGAGGCCACCCCCGGGACGACGTACCATTCGATGGAGTCGAAATCGCCGCTGCGGCCGGAGCAGGCCTCGGTCGCGTCCCACCACGCCCGGTAGTCCGCGGGCGCGAGCATGAGCTGGGCGTTGGTCGGGAGTTCGCTGGGGGGGCCAAGCATCTCGCACGCGGCGAGCGTGCCGAGCAGGCCCACACAGGCCAGGAGGGGTTTCAGGTGCGGCATGGGTTCCGTCTCCCATGCCCGAGAACACAAACGCGTGATTCGGCTGGCCCGGATATCGGGCTCCTGTCCGCATCACGCTCCGCTGGTCCACCTTCGGCACCGAGCTATCTGTGGCCTACCGGCCCGGGGAGACTTCCCCCGTGCCCTCACAGACCTCTAGTTTTGCGGCCCCGGATCGCTCCGGGTGTGCTCTTATCGGGCGGTTCGTGGTTCGGTCACCTACGGTTGTCGGTCCTGCGGTCTCACTGAATCGCCAGAACGGTGCCATGATCGCAAGTAACTGTCCGATAACGATTTCCCTCCCGGGGGCGGGGTTGCGCCCCCGTGGCGATGCTGCGAAACTCCGGCGACAGCCGCGCCACACCCAGCCCGGATTCCCGCCCGTGCCCCTCCCTTCGTTCCGCCCGGTCGCCAGTGCCCTCCTCGGGGTGACCCTGCTCACCAGCGCCGCGCCCCTGGCGGCCCAGCGGAAGGCGGCCGAGCCGCCCGCCCTGGTGGTCGTGTTCACCGTGGACCAGCTCCGCGGCGACTACCTGCAGCGCTTCGCGACCCAGTGGCAGGGCGGGTTCCGGCGCTTCCTCACCGAGGGTGCGGTCTTCCCCCACGGGCTGCAGGACCACGCCATCACCGAGACGGCACCAGGGCACTCCACCGTGCTCTCGGGACGGCAGCCGGCCCACACCGGGATCGTCTTCAACGCGCTCGGCGTGCCCGACACCAGCGTGCGGCTGGTCGGCCGCGAGGGCGGCACCGGCGCCTCGCCGTTCCGGTTCCGGGGCACGACCCTGGTGGACTGGATGCGCGCCGCCGACTCCGGGCTCCAGTTTCTCTCGGTGAGCGGCAAGGACCGGGGGGCGATCCTGCCCGTCGGCCGCTCCAGGGGTCCGGTGTTCTGGTACTCCGGCGGCCGCTTCGTCAGCAGCACCTGGTACATGGACGCGCTCCCCGCCTGGCTCACCAGCTGGGAGGCACGGAATCCGGAGGCCGCGCTCGCCGGCACCCGCTGGACGCTGCTGCTGCCCGAGGCATCCTACGCCGAACCCGACAACGAGCGGTACGAGAACGGGGGACGGCAGGTCACCTTCCCGCATGTCATGCCCGCCGACCCGGCGCAGGTGGCGCGGCAGCTGCCCGACTTTCCCTGGATGGACTCGCTGACACTGGACGTGGCCCTGGAGGGCGCGAAGGCGCTGCGCCTGGGCCGCCGGGGCCGGCCCGACCTCCTCGCCATCTCGCTCAGCGCCACCGACTACATCGGCCATGCCTTCGGGCCCGACTCGCGCGAGGTGCACGATCACCTGCTGCGGCTGGACCGCTGGATGGGCTGGTTCCTCGACTCGCTCCGCACCACCGTCGGTGACCGCCCGCTGCTGGTGGCGCTCACCGCCGATCACGGCGTCACCAGCTTCCCCGAGCGCACCGTCGCGCACGGCGGCGACGGCGGCCGCATCGGGATGGGCGCGCTGGTCCGGACGATCAACCGGGAGCTGTCGCCCCGCACTGGCGACAGCGTGAAGCTGGACGAGAACAGCGGCCTCATCTTCGCCGACCGCGAACGGCTCAAGGCGGTCGGGGTGAACCCCGAGAGCCTGGCAACGGCGGTGCTCACCCGGGTGTGGCGGCTCCCCGGCGTCGCCGATGCGTGGACCCCCGCGACCCTGCGCGGCGCGGCGCCCACCAGCGTCCACGCCCGGCGCTGGCTGCGGCTCCTGCCACCCAGGTTCGAGTGGCTGGTCGCCGCCCAGGCGAAGCCCGGATACATCTGGTCCGACGGCGGCGGCTCCACCACCCACGGCACCACCAATCCCGACGACGTGATCGTGCCGGTGGTCTTCCTCGGGCCGGGCATCCGGCCGGGACTCTACCCCGACACCGTCGCCACGGTGGACATCGCGCCGACCCTGGCGCGTGTCCTCAAGGTGAAGCCGCTGGAGAAGCTGGACGGCCGCGCCCTCAAGCGCGTCCTTGAGTAGATTGCGTGGCCGGGGCGGTCCCGCCCCGGCGCCACCCGAGCCCAGACCCGGATCCGTGTCCTTTCCCGCGCTGCCCTGCTATCCCTGTCCCCACAACGCCTCGTGCTGCGCCTACGGCACCACGGTGAGCGAGGACGAGTCCGGCCCGCTCCGCGCCCGCCACGGCGAGGACAAGATCTACCGGACCCGCTGGGGCGAGTGGCGCACCCGGGTGCGCAAGGGCCGCTGCGTGTTCTACACCGGCACCGGGTGCAGCATCCACCAGGATCCGCACTACCCCGCGGTCTGCCGCGGCTTTCCCTGGACCGACGCGGAGACCGGCGGCCCCTACCAGTTCGACCAGACCATCTGCCCGGAGTTCATCACCCGACCCGAGCTGGTGCAGCTGGGCAAGACCCCGCCGGGGCGCTGAGCGCCCGGCGGCTTCACTTCGAGGAGGCAATCCGATGGCTCGCTGGTTCCGCGCCGTTCCGGTGCTCACGCTGGTGCTCGCCGGCGGCCTCGCCGCCCAGGCGCCCGATCCCGCCCTGGCCCACGCCCGCCGGCTGCTGGAACAGACCATCCTGATTGACGGCCACAACGACCTCCCCTGGGAGATCCGCACCAACAAGGACCACCCGCGCGACGTCCCGGCCTACGACCTCCGCACCACCACGCCCGGCTACACCGACCTGGCCCGCCTGAAGGAGGGCCGCGTCGGGGGGCAGTTCTGGTCCATCTACATCCCCGGCGAGGCGAAGGACAGCGGCTACGCCCGGATGCAGCTGGAGGAGTTCGACATCGCGCGGCGGTTCATCGCCCGCTATCCCGACAAGCTGATGTTCGCCCGCACCGCCGACGACATCGTCCGCGCAAAGAAGGAAGGAAAGATCGCCTCCCTGCTCGGCATGGAAGGCGGTCACGCCATCGAGAACTCGCTCGGGGCGCTGCGCGCGTACTACGATCTCGGTGCGCGGTACATGACCCTGACCCACAACGTCACCCTCGACTGGGCCGACGCCGCGCTCGATTCCGCGAAGCACGGCGGCCTGACCCCGTTCGGCCGCGAGGTGGTGCGGGAGATGAACCGCCTCGGGATGCTGGTGGACCTGTCCCACGTCTCGCCCGGCACCATGAGCGCCGCGCTCGACGTGAGCGAAGCCCCGGTGATCTTCTCCCACTCCTCCGCCCGCGCGCTCACCGACCACCCGCGCAACGTGCCCGACTCGATCCTCGCCCGGCTGCCGAAGAACGGCGGGGTGGTGATGGTGACTTTCGTGCAGTCGTTCGTGAACGCGGAGCGGGGCCAGTGGGAGGACGCGGCCGATTCCGCCCGGGCCCGCATGACCCGCGAGATCCCCGACTCCGCCGGCCGCGCGGCGGCGTGGCGCGACTGGCGCACCGCCCACCCGATGCCGCGCGCCACCCTGGCCCAGGTGGCCGACCACATCGAGCACGTGCGCAAGGTCGCCGGCGTGGATCACGTCGGGATCGGCAGTGACTGGGACGGGATGGGGCCGGGGCCGCTGGGGCTGGACGACGTGTCGTCCTACCCGGCGCTCTTCGCCGAGCTGATCCGCCGCGGCTGGAGTGACGCGGACCTGAAGAAGCTGGCGGGCGAGAACGTGCTGCGGGTGCTGCGGCAGGCGGAGCAGGTGGCGGCGCGGCTGCAGAAGGAGCGCCCCGCCTCCACCGCCACCATCGAGGAGCTGGACGCCCCGATGCATCCGTAGCCGGCTGCGGCGTCGTGATGCAAGCGGCGGGTGCCGGGGGACCGGCGCCCGCCGCTACGCTTTCGAGCCCCGCCCGAAGCCGACGATCCCGCCCACCACCAGCGCCGTGATGGCGAACGAGAACCACTGGATGGCGTAGCTCAGGTGGGGGCCGTCGTCCAGCGCCGGCGGCTCGTCCCGCCGGAGGCCGCGCGGCGCCGTCGAGTCCGCCTCCTGCAGGATCACGAACGGGGCGACGGGGTAGGGCAGCCGCTCGCGGATCGCGCGGAGGTCCACCCGCCGCCAGCTGAGCTGGCCACCCTGTTCCAGCGGCTCGCCCCGGGCCGCGGTGTCGAGCGGAAAGGCGATCCCCCGCACCCACACCACGCCCGGCTCCTCGATCGCCGCCAGGTTCACCGTGCGCGCGTCCGGCGAGGGGTAGTACCCCCGCTGCACCAGCAGCGCCGTGTCCCCGGAGAGCGGCCGGAGCGGCGTCACCAGCCGCACCCCCGGCACGCCGCCCTCGCTCTGGCCCCGGATCACGATCTCTGCCGCATGGTCGTACCGGCCCGAGACACTCACCCGGCGGTTGTCGAGCCCGCCGCCGGGGCCGCCGTCCTGTGCCAGACGGGTATCGAGCGCGAGCGGGGGCTGGTCCCGCGCCGCAAGCGCGGTGGCGTTGATCGCCCGCCGTTCCGCCAGGCGGGAGAGCTGCCAGACCCCCAGCCGGATGAAGACCAGGGCGGCGACCGCCGTACCGCCGAAGAAGAGGAGGGAGCGCGCGCGAGGCGTCATCTCGGGAGACACCGATGTCCTCGAACGTGGACATCCGGGAAGGGCTCCCGGCCGGGTCCGATCGTCCAAGTTGTTGGGGGACAAGTCATTACAGCGTTCCTGCGGGCGCGGTCCGTCCCTTGCCTCTCTCCGGAACGTTCCCCGTGCTGCTGTGGACCCAAGATACACCGGTCAAGGGTGCCCCGAGATGCGATACCGCACACCGCTCAGCCTCGCTGCGCTGCTCCTGCTCCTGCCGCAGGCCGGCGCGCTCGCCGCCCAGTCCCGCACCGACAATCCCTACCTGCGCGAAGTCCCCGACAGCGCCGACACCGACACGGTGGAGGCGGAGATTCCCGACCGTGCCGAGGCACCGCCCCGGCGCGCCATGATCCATCGGGAAGAGTCGAGCTTCCCTCGCCGCGGCGGGTACTACGCCAGTTTCGGCGTCGGCGTCGGCGGCGAGGCGATCGCCGACCTCGGCGCGCCCGCGCCGTACACCCCGTCGCGCATCCGGCCGACGCTCAGCATCGGCGTCGGCGCGGGGCTGGGCCAGTCGGTCCGGCTCGGGCTCGAGGGTTTCGCCTGGTTCAACCTCACCGGCGACGGCGCGCTCGAGACCGTCACCACCGCCATGATCGCCGCCCGGGTGTACCCGATCGCGACCAGTGGCCTCTACCTGCGCGCCGGCGGCGGCTTCGGCCGCTACGGGGTGGACCTGCAGGACTACTACTGCGACTGCTCCTACCCGATCACCCAGGACTACGGCCTGGCCTGGTCGGTGGGTGGCGGCTACGAGCTGCCGGTGGGCCGGGGCCTCTGGCTCGGGCCCAGCGTGGAACTGGTGCGCATGGATGTATCCGGGCCCGCGGGGTACCGCGAGCGGGTCCTGAATTTCGGTCTCACGCTGACGTTCGACGGACATCACTGATAAGGAGCTCTCTCATGCGTCTCCCACTGTTCTCCCTGCTCGCCCTGGCGCTGGTGACCGGGCCGGCCGCCCTCGCGGCCCAGGACGGGGATCCGCACCACAGCCGCGGTCGCGGCGGGCTGCGAGAGGTCTCCGATGACGCCGGCAAGTCGCGCCGGCAGGGCTTCTGGCTGAGCCTCGGGCTCGGCGTGGGCCAGGAGTCATTCGACGCCCGCGACGGCCTGGGCTGGAGCGACGGCACCACCGGTGGCGTCGGCGCCATCAAGCTCGGCGGCACCGTGTCCCGCTCCCTGCTTCTCGGGGTCGAGGCCCAGGCCTGGGCGAAGGAGTTCAACTACGCCGGGTACGACCGGGCCCTGGGCAGCGTGATGGGCATCGCGCAGTGGTACCCGGCGCCGCGCTCCGACTTCTGGCTCCGCGGCGGCCTGGGCTGGGCGGTGGACCAGCTGGACGAACACCCGAGCAGCAATGTCACGATTTCCACCACGAAGCATGGTACGGCCTGGGCGGTGGGGCTCGGGTACGATGTCCCGGTGGGGCGGAAGATCTCGCTCACCCCGAACCTCGACTTCGTGGGCCAGCACTACGACACCCACAGCGAGCGGATCGTGACCCTGGGGCTGGGCGTGACGTTCCACTGACCGAAACGCCGGGCCCTCGCGCGGGACGGGAGACCCCCGTCCCGCATCTTTTTTTCACCCGGTGTTCGCCACCTCTTCGGCCGCAACTCCGTGCCCCGCAACGCCCTGTGGGAATGGCGCCACAGACGGGTTCGCCACAGCTGAGACAACTCCTAGCGGTTGAACGTCTTGGAGGCTAGCATACCGACCCCCCGGAGGGCACGCGCCCTGCCGTGTGACGTAGCTGACTCGAGCCCCCGAAGGTCCGTGCCCCGCTTCCGCTCCCCCCTCCACTGGCTGGTTGCCGCGCTGGCCTTCGCCGCTGCCCTGAGCTGCGGCGGCGGCGACAGCCTGACCGTGCCCTCCGAGGGGCTCCCGGCGAAGATGGACAAGCTCGCGGGGGACAATCAGTCGGGGGTGGTGGTGCAACCGCTGCCTGACACGCTGGCGGTGCGGGTGACCGACGCCCGGGACCGCGCGGTGGTGGGGCAGGCGGTGGTCTTCACCCGGCTCGCGGGCGGGGCGCAGGGCGCGGTCATTCCCGACACCGCGAGCACCGACCTCGACGGCATCGCGCGCTCGGTCTGGGTGCTGGGGCAGCTGGCGGGGCCGCAGCGGGTGGAGGCACGGGTGGTGGCCACCGGCCAGCCCGGCACGGTGAAGGCCACCTTCGACGCGACCGGCCTCGCGGCCGCGGCGGACACCATCCGGCTCCTGGCCGGCGACCGCCAGACCGCCACCGTCGGCGGCCTGCTGCCCGACTCGCTGGTGGCGCTGGTGACCGACCGCTATGGCAACCCGGTCGCCGGCACCGCGGTGCAGTGGAGCACCGGGCCGGGGCAGGGCAGCGTGAGCGCCGCCAGCGTCCCGACCGGCGCTGACGGGCGCAGCGCCGTCACCCGCACCCTCGGCGACACCGCCGGCACCCAGGTGGCCTTCGCGACGGTGGCGGGGCTCAAGGGCTCGCCCGTCAGCTTCACGGCGGTGGCCACCGCCGGCGGCGCCGCCTCGCTGGTGAAGGTCTCCGGCGACCAGCAGACCGCCCCCGCCGGCTTCGCGCTGACCGACTCGATCGTGGTGCAGGTGCGCGATGCCAACGGCAACGGCATCGCCGGCCGCAACGTGAACTGGGTGGTGACCAGCGGTGGCGGCAACGTGGCGCCGCTCACCAGCGTCACCGATGCGCAGGGCTTCGCCTGGACCCGCTGGACCCTCGGCCCCACCGCCGGCGGCAACACCGTCACCGCCGCGGCCGCCGGCCTGCCCCAGGTGGCCTTCACCGCCACCGGCGGCGCGGCGCAGCCCACCAAGCTGCTGGCGCAGTCCACCCTGACCCAGTCCGGCACGGTGGGCCAGGCGGTGGGCGCGCCGCCCAGCGTCAAGGTCACCGACCAGAACAACAACCCGGTCCAGGGCGTCACCGTCACCTTCACGGTCACCGGCGGCGGGGGCACCGTCTCCGACGGCAGCAGCAGCGGCGCGAGCGCCTCGGTCACCACCAGCGCGCAAGGCGTCGCGACCCTCGCGAACTGGACCCTGGGCACCACCACTGGCGCCAACTCCGTCTCGGCCGCGGCCAACGGGGCCGGCGGCAGCCCGCTGAGCGGCAGCCCGATCGGCTTCAGCGCCACCGCGGCGGCGGGGGCGGCCGCGAATGTCGTCATCACCACCGAACCCTCCTCCACCGCGCAGAGCGGCGTGGTGCTCGGCGCCCAGCCGGTGGTGGCGCTGCGGGACGCCTTCGGCAACCCGGTGACCCAGTCGGGCGTGAGCATCGCC
>CAZYIV010000131.1:0-8231 GCA_964647615.1 uncultured Gemmatimonadaceae bacterium
ATCAGCTGCACCGTGCCGCGGCGGGCCGCCGCCTTGCGGTTGGTCACGACCCAGATGTAGGTGGCGATGCCGGTGTTGTAGAAGAGCTGCTCGGGGAGTGCGATCAGGGCCTCCAGCAGGTCGTGCTCCAGGACGTAGCGCCGGATCTCACTTTCCCCGCTACCGGCATCGCCGGTGAACAGGGGGGAGCCGTTCATGATGATGGCGATCCGTGAGCCCCCGTCCTTTGGCGTCCGGCTGTGGGCCAGCAGGTGGAGCAGGAAGAGCAGCTGCCCATCGCTGATCCGGGGCAGTCCCGGGCTGAACCGGCCCGCGGTGCCCTTCTCGTGCTCCGCCCGGACGGCGTCCTGGTCCCGCTTCCAGTCCTTGCCGTACGGTGGATTGGCGATCAGGTAGTCGAATGCGGTCCCGGCGAACCGATCCATGGAGAGGGTGCTGCCGTAGGCGATGTTATCGGCGTCGCGCCCGGTCGGGTCCTTCATGTACAGGTCCGACTTCGCGACCGCCCACGTCTCGGGGTTCACTTCTTGACCGAAGAGGTGGATCTCAGCCTCGGGGTTGATCGCTGGCCGGAGAACGTCTCCGTTCTTCCGGAGCCCCTTTGTGATGTGATCCTTGGTGATCATCAGCATCCCGCCAGAGCCACAGCACGGGTCGTAGACGGTGCACACGACACCCTTCTTCCGGATGCGGGCAACGTCCCCAGCGAGCATCAGGTCCACCATCAGGTGGACCACGTCGCGGGGCGTGAAGTGCTCGCCCGGATTCTCGTTCAGCGCCTCGTTGAACTTCCGGAGTAGCTCCTCGAAGATCGTACCCATCGTCGGGTTGTCGATCAGATCGGGATGAAGGTCCACCTGCCTGAACCGCTCCAGCACCTGAAAGAGGAGCCCGGCCTCGTCCAGCTTCGAGATGGTATTGTCGAAATCGAACTTCTCCAGCACCTCACGCATGTTGGGGCTGAAGCCCGCGATGTAATTGCGAAGGTTCGCAGCCAGGTGGGGCGCATCGGCGAGGAGCTTGTCGAAGTCGTACCGCGAGGTGTTGTAGAAGGCGAGACCGGACACCTTGCGCAGTTGACCGTCGAGGTTCTCGAGCTTCCCCTTGAGCTCCGCCTGGCGCTTCAGGACCTTCTCCTTGGTTGGTGCCAGGACGCAGTCGAGCCGTCGCAGCACCGTAAGCGGGAGGATGACGTCCTGGTACTTGCCACGCTTGAAGGTGTCGCGAATGAGGTCCGCGACCCCCCAGAGCCAACTGACGATTTCGCTATGATTCAACGTCGTGTCCTTGGATTCCTGGTAGGTCAGTCTGGAAAGCAACTCGCGAGGTGGTTCTCGATTCGTCTATTTGTCCAATCCATCGCGACCTGGGTCACGCGATCAGTGATGTAACGTTCCACATCCTCCATCAGGACAGGAGGAACGTCGTCCACGCGATCTTCCTCCCAGAGCCAATCGAACCCCGCGTCTGTCTGGAGCCATATTGCTTCCAATTCGTGCTTCATGCATCGCTTACACATGCCCTCGACGATCTCCTGCAGAACGAGAACGTAGGTGTCGAAGTAGATGGAATGTTGTCCCTGAACCTGGACGACGTATTCCTCCCACGTGTTCTGAAGGCCAGAGTCTTCGCCCGAGAGTAGGGCGTCTCGCATTCGGGTCAGCGAAAGGCGAACTTGGCGGACAAGTCGCTCGGTAGTCGCAGCCGCGAGGGCCCTCACCACGCGTCGTTCTGGATTCGACATCCTGGCCCTCCAATGTCGCGACAAACAATTCTACCCCAGGAACACCTCATCCCCATGCCACTCCAACCCCTCCCGGAGCGGCCGGAGCCCGGCCTTCGCCGGCGGGGTAATCGTCTCACCGTCCAAGGCATAGTACTCCCGCCCGGTTTCCCAGTCCTGCTTGAGCCGGGGACTCACTCGGAACCGGAGCTCCAGCGTCACCGCCCCGCACCCCGGTCGAATCCCGTGTGGATGTCCGACCGGAACGGTACCCTCGTACCGAAGATCTCGCCGCTCACCGCGGAGTCGGCGCGGTAGTGCGGCCGAGTATCGTCCCGGGCCGCCGCGGTCCTAGGAGCCAGAGTACCCCCGTTCTTCTAACCATTGGAGCAGTTCGTCCGATGACCCCAGGATCTCCGCCCGCTCCTCAATCGCGGGATGGATCATCCCCTCCGGGTACGCCGTCGGCAATCCGGTGTCCTTGTTGACCACCCAGCAGTGCAGATAGTCTCGGGGAGATCCGGCCACCACCGTGCGGGCCGTCCTGCCTAGGAGGTCCGCCATCGCCCCATACGTGGCGCGCTGGTGGTATTTGGAAAGCAGCTTGAGGATGGCCTTGAGTGAATGCCGGGTCACTTCCATCGGTACTCCGCCTTCCCGATGTAGACTGGCACCTGGCCCCCACGAGCTGGATCCAGCACCCCGAGTGGCCCGTAGAGAGTCCCCGTCCTCGCCTTAGGGTAGCCCGCAGCCTCCAGAAATGCCCGGTAGCCCTCCGCGTTCTGCTTCAAGCCATCAGTGCGAGCCGACTCGGTATGGAACTCGTGGACCACCAGCGCGGCCACTGAACAGCTCCTCCTCCGCGCCTCGATCGCCGTGCCAACCGTCGCGGTGAGCATCTGGTATGGGAGGTCCTTCCACGGGGCCTCAGTCGGAACCGCCGCCGCGCCGAACACGCACCGCAGCAGGGTCTCGACTCGGCGCCAGGCCTTCGACCGGGGCGTCCGCCTCGAGGCCCTCCAGTACGCGCCGATTGCGGGCCCCATCGTCTCGTCCACCTTCGCCTCGATCGAGACCAGCAACCGCCCACCGGGCGCCTCCCCGACCAGCACCAGGTCATGGTTCCGTCCCTCTCCCCGCTCCGGCAGCGGCGTCACCAGCTCGGGCCAGCCTTCGGTGAAGGTGGTGCCCGCCGTTAGCGGCTGGGTCTCAAGCAGGGCCGCCACTTCGAGCGGTACCACCGGCACGGGCGAGGTGAACCACGCCCGCGCCAGCTCCATGGCGCTGCGCCCGGCCTTCCAGTGCTTCTCCTTGTCCTTGGGGCGAGTCCACTCGCGCCAGTCTGTGATCAGTTGTCCCTTGCGATCGCGCAATTCCATCCCGGCGTCCTCGAATCTGGCCATGAGAAGGACAACCACCCCTACCTCGTCCTCCGACTCCCCAACACACTATGCGCCACCACCGTCCTCGGCCGCGTCTCCCCGTGCAGCACCGTGAACACCAGCCGCCGGGTCCAGCCCAGGTCCAGCTCCACCACCGTCCCCGACGCGTCCTGCGCCGTCCGCCACTCCTTCGCCTTGGGCGGCTCCCCGCCATTGGCCGCCAGGGCGGCCTGGATCAGGTCGTCCGCCGGGTCCGGCGCCGGCGCCAGGTTGCGGCAGGTGAAGCACCGCCCCCCTTCAATGTCCTTCACGCAGACCTGCCGGGCACAATGCCGGCAGGCGGCACGGTGCCCCTCACAGGCCAGCCGGCCGCAGACCGGGCACTCGCGGGTGCCGGTGAGCGAGAAGGTGACCCCGTCCACCGAGCAGATCGAGCGGTGCGCCTCGCAGGCCAGCGCGCCGGGACGGTCGGCCAGCGCGCTGAGGTGGCTCCGGCAGTGCCGCGCCTGGTCCGCGTCGCACAGCCCGGCGTGCTGGTCGCAGATGACCTTGCCGCACGCGACGCACGCGCCCACCTCGTCGCTCGCCAGTACCGCCGCCGGCTCCTCCGCGCAGGCCGCCTGGTGTTCGCCGCAGGCCAGGCGCCCGCTCCGGTCCGACCGCCGCAGGTGCTCCGAGCAGTGCGGCCGGCCGTCCACCGCGCAGCTGGCCACATGGTTGGTGCAGATGTACCGCTCGCAGGAGCTGCACCGCACCGCCTCGTCCAGCCCGATCGGCTCGCTGGTGCTGCCCTCGCAGTACGTGGTGCATGCGCCGCACAGCCACCGCGATCCGCGCGGAGCCCCGGCCGCCGAGCGCACCCCGTGCACCCGGCAGATGAGCACCCCGCAGCGGCCGCACTGCGCCGCGCACCGCGGGCAGACCTCGTGATCGCCGATGGTGCAGGTGCCGCTGTGGGTGGAGCAGTGCGCCACCCCGCAGCCGGAACAGGTCCGCGCATGCTCCCGGCAGACCGGGTGCCCTTCCACGGCACAGGTGCTCAGGCCGTGCTGGGCGCAGGCGGTCCTGGCGCACACGCCGCACCGCTCGCTGCACGCCGGGCAGCTCACATGCCCCTCGGCGCAGACCCGGATCGCCTTCGGCGTTCCGCCGCAGGTGGGGCAGGCCAGCTCCCACCCGGTCCGCCCCGTCAGGAAGCGCCGCGCCGTCAGCTCCGCCCCGACCCCCCGCTGGTCTGACACCGTCCAGGTCGAACGCTGCGCGGCGACCAGCCACTCCCGGAGCTGCACCGGATGCACCGTCACCCGGACCCGGTACCGCTCCAGCTCCTGCTCCCGCCGGTGTGCCATCTCCGCCCGGATGGTCTTGCGCCGCTCCCGCACCTCGTCGGGGTCGTCGTCCTCCGGCTCCACCTCTTCCGACATCCTGCCGTAGTACTGCTCCAGTCGATCCACCTCGGCCTTGCAGGCACGTTCCGCCTCCTGCCGCACCTGCTCCAGCACCGGCCGGAGTTCCGCCTCCAGCTCGTCGAACAGGAGCGGCAGCAGCTCCGCCACCTCCCGGCGCGGGGCGCGCACCCCTCTCACTTCCGCCGCGGCCTCCGGGGTCGCGGTACCGGCTTCAATGGCCTGGATCAGTTCCTGCGGAGCGGCCGTCCCGGTCGACAGGTCCACCACCGGCGACTCGACCAGCCGCTCCTCCATCCACGGCCCGGCATGAATCGAGACCCGCGCCAGCAGCCGCCCCACTGGCAGCAGTGCCACCTCGACCTTCGGCTCGCCCGCGGTCACGCCCTCGAGCGGCACCGGGATAGTGGCGCCGCCGGGTGACGGGTCCACCGTTGGCGCGATCACCCCGTTCGACTCCAGGAAGCCCCGCAGCCGGATCGCGCCCACCAGCCGGTCGAACGCCGGGCTGCCGATGGTGAGCAGCTCGGCATCGGGGTCCTCCTCCAGGGCCTCCGGCGCCAGCGCCAGGCGCACCAGCCGCTCGCCGCCCCACGCCTTCCGGTCGTGGCCCGGCGGCTCGAACTCGACCAGCCCCTCCCCGGTCTCCATCAGGAGCACCCCCGCCAGCCCGGCGTACTTCTCCAGCAGCTGCCGGGGCCGCGGATCGAACGTCGGGGCGGACTGTTCCGGAGGCTCGGCGGCGGTCACGCGGCGATCGGCGCAGCGGGATCCCCCGCCACCTCGATGAGGGTCATCGGCAGCCGGTCCGCCTGCGCCCGCAGCACCAGTTCCCGTCCACGCCCGGTGACACCGATGATCCGGTAGGTCGGCCCGTAGTCGGCGTGCATCCCCGCCGGCTCCACCTGCGGCGAGCCGCCCAGCATCTCCAGCACCTCGGCGACATGAACGCCGAGTCGCCTCAGCTCGGAGTCAACGCCGGGCGCCGGCAGCAGTTGGGTGGTGCCGTAGCCGAGCCGGAGGCGCGCTGGAATGGTGAGCTGGGTGAACTGCTCGGTCAGCCGCCCTGCCGCGTCCGCCGCCGCCACCAGCGCCGCCTGCTGCTCCTGCGCCGCCGCCTGGTTCCGGGTCTCCGCGACCTCGTCGCCCAACTGCTCCACCTTCTCCTTGAACTCGTCGTCGTTCTCGGCGTTGAGCCACAGATCGCCCAGCAACCCGGCGAAGCTCTCGCCGTCGTCGTCGTCCCGGGCGCCGAGGATCGTGTCCAGCTCCCCCACCACCAGCTCGAACAGCCGGATCTTGGTGTGCAGCAGCCGGAGGATGTGGGCCTCGACAGTACCCCGCGCGGCGTAGTTGTAGAGGTCAACCTCGCGGGTCTGCCCGAAGCGGTGCACCCGGCCGATCCGCTGCTCCACCACCATCGGGTTCCACGGCAGTTCGTAGTTCACCAGCTGGTGGCAGAACTGCAGGTTGAGTCCTTCGGTCCCGGCGCGGGTGCTCACCAGCACACCGTTCGGCTCGCGCCGGAAGCGCTTGAGCGCGTCGTGCCGCTGCAGCCGGTTGAGCGAGCCGGTGAACTTGATCGGACGCCGGCCCAGCTGCCTCACCCGCTCCTCGATCAGGTCAATCGTCGGCAGGTGCTCGCTGAACACCACCGCGCGGTCCGGCGACTGCCCGAGCAGCTCGGTCAGCTGTTCCAGCTTGGCGTGGCTGGTCACCGCTGCGGCCTGGTCCGCCACCCGGCGGAAGCGCTGGCGGAACTCCGGGAGGATCAGCTCCCCCTCCGCCTGGTTCGCCAGCGAACTCGCCAGCGCCGGCGCCGAGGAGCACAGCCGCTGAGCCAGGCGCAGGCACTCCAGGAAGTAGATCCCGCGCCCCGTCCGGGCCCTCGTGCGCCGGGTGTCCTTCAGCTCTTCTTCTTCCGTGGTGGTCCGGAACCCCTCGCGGTACAGGTCCCGCAGCAGCCGCGCGGTCTCGACGTAGACGTCGGCTTCGGCGGGCGAGAGTTCCAGCTCCGGATGCCGCGGGCGCCGGGCCGGCAGCGACATGATGTGCGCCACGCTGGCCCGCCGGGTCCGGATCATCACCCGGCTGGTGAGGTCCCGGAGCGCATCGGCATTCCTCACCTCGCGGAGGTCGCCCTCGGCGACGTAGTGCTCCCGGAACTCCCGCCACGTCCCGAGGTGCCCGGGACGGAGCAGGTTCACCAGGTTGTACAGCTCCCGGAGGTTGTTCTGGATCGGGGTGGCGGTGAGCAGCAGCAGGTAGTTGCGCCGGATGCTCGAGATCAGCTTGTACCGCGCCGTCTTCTCATTCTTGCACTTGTGCGCCTCGTCCACGATCACCAGGTCCCAGCGGTACCGCAGCAGCTGTTCCGCATGCTTCTCGTGCCGGGCCCGGTCGTAGGAGGCGATCGCGCGGGTCGCCTTCTTCCACTCGTCGGGCCGCTCCACCGGCGTGAACTTCTCGAAGAACTTGTCCTCCAGCTCGTCCACCCACTGGGTCACCAGGCTGGCGGGCGTCAGGATCAGGATCCGCGGCGCCAGGCCCCGCACCGCCAGCTCCTTGAGGATGATCCCGGCCTCGATCGTCTTGCCGAGCCCCACCTCGTCGGCCAGGATCACCCGGCCGCTCATCGGCGCCTGCAGCGCCTGCTGGGCCACTCGGATCTGGTGCGGCAGCTCCTCGATCCGGTTCATGTCCAGCGTGATCAGCCGGTCGAACGCAGGCAGCAGCGCCAGCTCCTCCGCGGCGCGGCGCAGCCGCAGCCATGCGCCGCCGGTCTGGGGCTGGCCCAGTCCGGCGGTGAAGGCCTTGAGGGAGGCCGGATCGATTTCCCAGGCTGGGGTTGCAGGCAACGAAGCTCTCCGACGACTGGCGCGGCGCCCCGCTCAACCTACCGCGAACCAGTCATGGGGCGGTCAGGTGAGCCGGGGACCAGCCATTCTGCCTCCCGCCGAGCCCCCGGGCAAGGACCGTCGCGAGTGTCCGATGGCGGTAGGTGATGCAGCGGTAGGTACTACAGCGGTAGGGCGGTAAGGGGCACAGCCCGAAAGTCGGTCAGGACCCCCGGCTGGCCGCCCTATAGAAGGAGGGGGGGGGCCGACCGCCGGGCCAGACCTCCGCAGTGACAGTGCGGCACCGGCTCGAGACCAACGTCGCTTCAGCGACAGCAGCCGAGCCGTGGCTTTAGCCACGAGCCGGCCGCGGCGCTCCCCTGTCATCCCGAGCGCAGCGAGGGATCCCTTGGCGCTCCGCTAGGGACCCGGGCACAGATTGCTTCGTCGGCCCCTGATGGGGCCTCCTCGCAATGACGACATGAGACAAGGCCTTCGGCTACCGCCCTAACGCGACCGAGCGCCCTTTGGGAGCGGCGAAGCCGCGACCCGGGCGCGAGGGAGTCCTTCAGGGCTGGTGTACCTACCGCTGCGGTACCTACCGCCTGTCTCCAAACGTGGACATTCCACCCCCGCCCCTCCCACCCCCGAACACCTTCCGCGCGCCACCCAACTTCTTCCCCGCGCCACCGCACCGCACCTCCCGCGACACGCCGATCACGGGTCGCGTCACCCGTCGCATCACCCGCGGCAGCCGTCTCATCCGTTGCGCCAGGCCCATCATCGCCCGCGCCACCCGTCTCATCGAGCGCGCCAGGCCCGTCATCGGCCGCGCCACCCGTCGCAACGGGAGTGGCACACCAGTTCTCAACTGCGCACCCCG
>CAZYIV010000132.1:0-8229 GCA_964647615.1 uncultured Gemmatimonadaceae bacterium
CGCTGCAGGGGATGCTGCTGCTCCTGCTGCTGGCCGGGCTGGTGTGGACCTTCGGGCTGGAGCCGCGCCGGCTCCGGGTCACCAGCCAGCTGGTCCCCGAGCCGGCGGAGGCGCCGCGGGCCCCCGCCCCGCCACCGGCGGTGGAGGCCGCGATTCCGGTCGAGCGGGCGCTCAAGCTCGAGGGGGACATGCTGCGGTCGCTGGAACGGATGGATGCCGACCTGGCGGAGCTGCGGGCCGAGGTGGAACGCCTGCGGGGGATGCTGCTGCGGTCCGGCCGCCCCACTTGAGGGGGCGCCCTCCCGGAAACGACAAACGCCTGCCGAGTGGCAGGCGTTTGTCATTGGGGTGGCAGATCGCCCCCTGAGTTGTGGACGGAGACGAACCGGATGTTCGCTCCACTCTTCTTCGATCTGCCACTGCGATGCACCAGGACCCGCGTTGGTGCGTTGAGAGGTGATAGGCCGCCCCCTGAGTTTGATCGGAATCGGGCGGAGATGCCCGGTCCCACTCTTCTTCGGCCTATCACTTTGTGGTCGGCGCTCAGCGCCGTTGCTACGCAACAGAGCAGGCCGTGTGCCATGCATCACACTATTTCCATCGCTTTGTATTACAACGACTTGCGATGGTAGAACGAAAAGCGGCGCAGGAAAAAATTGCCGGAACAGGAAAAATGTTCCGGCAATTCTTGCCGCAGATCGGAAGTTGTTGCCGTTCAGGATTCCGCGCGACGCAGGTAGGGGCCCGGGGGAAGGCTGTCGTCGCGGCGGAACGTCGTGAGGATCAGGGTACCGCCCACGACCAGTACGATGCTCACCATCTGGGCCAGCGTCAATGGGCCGAAGAAGCGGTCGTCCTTGGCCCGGAAGATCTCGATCACGAACCGCTCCAGCCCGGCGCACACCAGGTAGACCCCGAACAGCCAGCCGATGGGCCGGTCCTTCACCCGGAGCCGCCACAGCACCGCGAAGGCGATCAGCATCAGGGTCGTCTCGTACAGCTGGGTCGGGTGCACGGCGAGCACCGCCGAGGGGTCGGTGCCCGGCGGGATCGCCACGCCGAACTGCTGCTGCAGGTTCTGCGCGGTGGAGGGCGGCAGCCCCTGCGGGAACCGCACGCCCCAGGGGAGGTTGGTGGGGCGGCCGTAGTCGTCGTTGACGATGAAGCAGCCGATCCGCCCCAGCGCGTAGGCCGCGGCGAGCGCCGGAGCGCAGAGATGGAAGGTCCAGCGGATCGGCACCTTGAGCCGCCAGCCGTTGAGCATCACCGCCAGGAACCCGCCCACGAACCCGCCGTACCAGACCAGCCCGCCGCGGGAGAAGAGGCTGCCGCCGTTCAGCACCCAGTACCACACCTTGGCGCCGACGATTCCGCCCACCACCGCGGCGACGGTGATGTCGGCGGCGTATTCCTCATAGAGCCCGCGCCGCCGGAGCTCGAGGGTGATGAGCCAGCCGCCCATGAGGAAGCCGACCATCATCATGATCCCGTATCCGGTGATCTCGACCGGGCCGAGGTGGAGCACGAAGGGGTAGATGTTCATCGGGGGCTGCCCAGCGGTTCGGGGGAGGGGAGGAGCCCGGGGAAGGGCAGGTCGGCCCGGGCCTCGAGCGTGGCCTCAGCGGCCTCGCCGCGCGCCAGGCGCCACCAGCCGGCGGCGCCGATCATCGCGGCGTTGTCGGTGTTGAGCCGGGGCGAGGCGGTGACCACCCGTGCCCGGCCCGCCAGCCGCGCGGCGGCCGCGGCGCGGAGGGCGCCGTTGCAGGCGACCCCGCCGCCCAGCACCAGGGCCGGGGCGCCCAGCTCGTCCACCAGGGCGGCGGCCTTCTCGACCAGCACCGTCACCAGCGCGTCCTGGAAGTCCCGCGCGAGGTCGGCCCGGTCGGCGGCCAGGTCCGCGCTCTGCTGCACCGCGCGGAGCACCGCGGTCTTGAGGCCGCTGAACGAGAAGGTGTAGCGGTCCGGGCCCTCGCGTCCCAGGGTGTCGAGCATGGGGCGGGGCAGGCGGAAACGGCCGGACCGGCCGGTGGCCGCCAGCCGTTCGATCGCCGGGCCGCCGGGATACCCGAGACCGAGCAGGGTGCCGACCTTGTCGAAGGCCTCGCCGGCGGCGTCGTCCCGGGTGGCGCCGTGCAGCCGGTAGCGGCCCCACGCCTCCACCTCGAGCAGCATGGTGTGGCCGCCGCTCACCAGCAGCGCCACGAACGGCGGGGCCAGCGTCGGGTCCTCGAGGGTGGGCGCGAACAGGTGCCCCTCGAGGTGATGCACGCCCACCAGCGGCACGCCGAGCCGCCGCGCCAGGGTCTTGCCGTACATCACGCCCACCAGCAGCGCGCCCACCAGTCCCGGACCGGCGGTGACGGCGACGCCCTCAATGCCGTCCAGCCCCAGCCCGGCTTCCGCGAGCGCCTGGTCCACCACCGGCCCCAGGGTCGTGAGGTGCGCCCGGCTGGCGAGCTCGGGCACCACGCCGCCGAAGACCCGGTGGATGTCCTGGGAGAGGATCACGCAGCTCGCGAGCGCCGGCCCGGTGGGCGTGGCGCGGAGCACCGCCGCCGACGTCTCGTCGCAGGAGGTCTCGATCGCGAGCAGGGTGGCGGGCGGGGTCACCGGCCGGCGGGGAGGGTGTCGCTCGCGGGCGCGTCGGGGCCCGCCAGCGCGGCGGTGGTGTCGCCCATCAGGCGGCGGATGAGGCTGCGGTTGACCGACGAGGCCCAGTCGTGGGCGCCGATCACCCGCTTCATGATCACGCCCTTGTCGTCGAGGAGGAAGCTCTCGGGCACGCCGGTGGTCTGGTAGCCCTGCTGGATGGCCCCCGACTGGTCCTGCAGCAGGTCGAAGGTGAGGCCCAGCTCGCGGCCGAACTCCCGCACCACGTCGGGCCCGTCCTGGTCGATGCTCACGGCCGCGATCCGGAAGCCGCGCGGCGCGAGCGAGTCGTACAGCGCCTGCATCGCCGGCATCTCCTGGCGGCAGGGACCGCACCAGGTGGCCCAGATGTTGAGCAGCGTGACATGGCCGGCGTAGCGCTGGCGCAGGTTCACCGAGTCCCCGCTGGTGAGGTCCACCACCCGGTAGTCGGGCGCCTTCACGCCCACCGCCACCGGCTCCACCTCCGGACCGTACCACACCAGTGCCACGCTGCCGATCACCAGCCCGGCCAGCACCGCGAGCACCATCACCCACTGCTTCGACATCGCCTAGGCCCTTTCCACGCAACGCCGCCGGAGCGCCGCGATGGCGGCGCCGATGTCCGGCTGGCCGAAGACGGCGGTGCCGGCGACGAACGTGTCCGCCCCGGCGCGCCAGGCCGCCTCGATGGTCTCCACCGTGATCCCGCCGTCCACTTCGAGCGCCGCCGCGGAGCCGGCCCGGTCGAGCAGCGCCCGGGCCCGGCGGATCTTGTCGGTCGCCCCCGGGAGGTACGACTGCCCCCCGAAGCCCGGATTCACGCTCATGATGAGGAGCAGGTCGAGGTCGCGGACGACCTCCTCCACCAGCGCCAGCGGGCTCGACGGGTTGAGCGACAGCCCCGCCGCCATGCCCCGCTCCCGGATCGCGGCGAGGTGCCGCTGCACGTGCACCGTCGCCTCGGGATGGAAGGTGAAGACGTTCACCCCGAGATCGGCGTACTCCTCGATGTACCGCTCCGGCTCGACCACCATCAGGTGCACGTCGAGCGGCGCCTCGGTGAAGCGCCGCAGCGCCCGGATGAGCGGCGCGCCGAAGGTGAGGTTGGGCACGAACCGCCCGTCCATCACGTCCACGTGCAGCCATTCCGCCCCGGCGGCCAGCGCCGCCTCCGCCTGCTCCCGAAGCCGGCCCAGGTCGGCGGAGAGGAGGCTCGGTGCGATCCGGATCCCCATCAGCTCCCCTTCCGGGTGACGATCAGTTCCACGCTCGCGCCGCGCGGCGTGCGGGTGCCGCTCGGCGGGCGCTGGGCCACCACCATCCCCTCCGGCTGGTCGGGCGCGATGCGGTAGCCCACCCGCCCGACGGTCAGCCCCGCGGTGGTGATCCGGTCCCGCGCCTCCGCCAGCGCCACCCCGACCACGCCGGGCACGGAAAGCTCGGCCGGGCCGGAGCTGATCACAAGGTCAATGGCGGTCCGGGCCGCCCGGCCGACGCCGGGGCCGGGCCGGCTCTGCACCACGATGCCCGCCTCCGCGGACGCGGGCAGCGTGTCCTCCGAGCCCACCGCAAACCCACCCGCCTTGAGCACCCGCTCGGCCAGCGCGCGGGGGAACCCCGCGACGTCGGGGATGGGAAAGTCGGGCGGGCCCTCGCTGAGCGCGAGGGTCACCGGCGCGTTGGGCGGCAGCACCACGCCCGGGGCAGGATCCTGCCAGATGACGGTGCCACGGGGCGCGGCGGGGTCGGGCTGCTGGTCATCCACCCGGACCCGGAACCCGGCCTTCTCCAGCTCGCCCCGGGCCTCGGTCACGCCCAGGTCCATCACCCGTGGCACCGAGTGATCCCTGGAGAAGAAGGGACCCTGGAACAGGAACATGGCGGTGGCGACGAAGCCGACACCGAAGCAGAGCAGCACCACCAGCGCCTGCCGGATCAGCCGGCGGCCGCCGATGGTCGCGAAGTACGGCGTGGCGGGGGTGGCCCCGGAAGGACGGCGGAACTCCATCAGGCGGTCTTCCGCAGCCGGGCGGCGTAGGCGCCGTCGGTGCCGTGCCGGTGGGGGAGCAGCTGGAGGTCGCCGGCGGGCGTGAGCACCCCCTCCGGCATGGGGGCCGGGTCGCGCTGGAAGTCGGGATGGTCAGCGAGGAACCGGTCCACCTGGGCCTCGTTCTCCTCGGGTTCGAGCGAACACGTGGCGTAAACTAACCACCCCCCCGGCCGGACGACGGGGGCCAGCGCCCCGAGCAGCCGCGCCTGACCGGTCACCAGCCGCGCCAGCGCATCGGGGCCCACCCGCCACCGGGCATCGGGGTGGCGGGCCAGGGTCCCGGTGCCGAGACAGGGGGCGTCGAGCAGCACCAGGTCGGCGCGACGGCAGGGCGGCGCCTCCGCGGAGGCCACCACCACATGTTCCCGCCCGCTCCCGGCGCGGGCCAGGTTCTCCACCAGGCGCGCGGCGCGCTCGCGCCGGAGTTCCCCCGCCAGCACCCGCCCGGCCACCCGACCGAGCGCGACGGTCTTCCCGCCAGGCGCGGCGCAGGCGTCGAGCACCGTCGCGCCGGGGGGACAGGCGGCGAACCGCACCACCAGCTGCTGCGCCGCATCCTGCACCACGAAGGCGCCCCCGGCGTAGCCCGGCAGCTCCACGGGGCGCACGCCCTCCACGACCAGCCCGGCATCGAACGGCGCCGGGCGCGCACCGACGCCGCCGGCCCACAGCGCCCGCTGGAGCTCCTCCGGCCCGGTCCGTGCCGGCTGGAGGGTGAGCGTGGGCCGGACATTGTCCGCCGCGAGCAGGGCGGCGCATTCGGCCTCACCGAACCGCGCCAGCCAGCGGCGCACCAGCCAGACCGGGTGCGAGTGGAGGCTCGCGAGGTGGGCCGCCGGGTCCAGCTCCTCGGCCGGCGGGGCGGCGCGTCCGCCGACGCCCCGCAGGATGGCATTGGTGAAGCGGGCGGCCTTCTCGCCCAGGACGGCGCGGGCCAGGTCCACGGTGGTGGAGACGGCGGCGTGGAGCGGCACCCGGTCCAGCGCGGTGAGCTGGTAGGCACCCAGCCGGAGCACATCGCGCAAATCGGGGGCGACGGAGCTCCAGCCGCGGTGGACCAGCGGGGTGAGGCGCGCATCGAGGTCGGTGCGGCGGCGGAGGACGCCGGCGGCGAGCTCATGGGCCAGGCGGCGGTCGTTCTCCTCGAGGGGGCGGAGCGCGGCGTCGAGCGCCTGGTCGAACGGCTGGCCCTGGTCCACGGCGCGGAGGACCTGCCAGGCTGCCCGCCGGGCCGGGAGGCCGGCGGGTGGGGCGAGGGTCACCCGGCCATCCCGGAGGTCGGGCTCGAGGGCACCGCCACCTCGCGACGGGGCATGCGGCCCGCGAGGTACGCCAGCCGCCCCGCCTCCACCGCGTGGCGCATGGCCGCGGCCATCGCCACGGCGTCGGTGGCCTCGGCGATGGCGGTGTTCATCAGGATGCCGTCCACTCCCTGCTCCATCGTGACGCAGGCGTCGGACGCGGTGCCCACGCCGGCATCCACCAGCACCGGCACCGAGAGCCGCCGCTTGATGGTGCGGATGCTGTAGGGGTTGAGCAATCCCAGCCCGCTGCCGATCGGCGAGGCAAGCGGCATCACCGCGGCGGCGCCGGCGTCCTGCAGCCGGAGCGCCATGATGAGGTCGTCGTTGGTGTAGGCCATCACCCGGAAGCCCTCCTTCACCAGCGTCCGGGTGGCGGCGAGGAGGCCGTCGGTGTCGGGCAGCAGGGTCTCGCGGTCGCCGATCACCTCGAGCTTGATGAATTCGTTGAACCCCGCCTCCCGCGCCAGCCGGGCGTAGCGGATGGCCTCATCGGCGCTGTAGCAGCCGGCGGTGTTGGCCAGCAGGAAGTAGCGCCTGGGGTCGAGGTGATAGAGCATCCCCTCTTCCCTGGTCCGGTCGAGGTCCACCCGCCGCACCGCGACGGTCACCACGTCGGCGCCCGAGGCCTCGATGGCCGCGACCATCTCGGCGTTGCTGCGGTACTTGCCGGTGCCCACCAGCAGCCGGGAGCGCAGGGTCTGCCCGCCGATCACCAGCGGTGCATCGTCCCGCCTCGTGTCCACCGAAACCGTGCTCATTGCTCCACTCCATTTTCGATACGTTACCGCCCTACCGCCCTACCGCCCTACCGCCCTACCGCCTTGCTCACCCTCCACCCACAAAATGCACCAGCTCCACCACGTCCCCGTCGTGCAGCGCCACCTCACCGTGGCGGGGCCGCCGGACAATCTCGCGGTTGACCTCCACCACCACCATGCGCGGGTCGAGCTCCAGGTGTGCGAGCAGCTCGGTCACCGTCGCCGGGCCGGGGACGGTGCGCGCGTCGCCATTCACGGTGAGGCGCAGCGCGTTCATGCCGGGAGGCCCCACGGGGCGAGCATGGCGCGGGCGGCGGCGGCCAGGTCGGCGGCGTCCCACAGTGCGGTGATGGCCGCGATGCCGTAGGCCCCGGCGGCCTGCACCGCCGGCGCATCGTCCGGCCCGAGCCCGCCGATCGCGAGCACCGGGCCGTGGCCCCGCGCCAGTTCCTCCAACAGCGCGTAGCCGATGCCGGGCCGTCCGGGGTGGGTGGTGGTGGGGCGGATGTTGCCGAGGAGTACCCAGTCGGCCCCGTGCTGCCGGGCGAGGCGGGCCTCGGTGCGGTCGTGCACCGAGACCCCGACCCGTCCGCTCCACGCCGGGCCGGCGGCCTGCCGGGCCTCGAGCGGCGTGAGGTCGCCCTGGCCGAGCGGCAGCCCCCACGCGCCGCGGGTGGCGGCGACGTCGGCGCGGCCGTGCACCACGAGCCGGGCGCCGGCGGGGCGGATGGCATCGGCAATCGCCGTCGCCCGGGCCATGAGGGCGCGGGCCGGGAGGGCGCGGTCGCGGACGTGCACGGCGAGCGTGGGGCCCGCGGCGGCCGCCAGCCGGGCTGCCCGCGCGGGGAGATCGGGGAGGGCGAGGATCCGGGCGTCGGTGATGGCGTGGAGGCGGGGCAGGGCGGTCATGCGAAGCGCTGGCCCACCGCGATCCCGCGGCCCCGCACCCACGCCTCGACCGGCATCCGGGTCTTCCCCGCCGGCTTCACCTCGGTAACCTCCAGCGCGCCGACCTGCGCCGCCACCTGCAGCGTGGTGCCGGCGGCGAGCACGGTGCCCGGCGCACCGCCGGCATTCGCGACCCGTCCGCCGTAGAGCTTCACCTCGTGCCCGTCGAGCTCGGCCCAGGCGCCGGGTTCGGGGTCGAAGGCCCGCACCGCCCGGGCCAGCGTGGCGGCATCGCGGGTCCAGTCGAGGCGGGCCAGCGCGCGGTTGAGCTTCGGCGCCAGGGTCGCCAGCGCATGGTCCTGCGGCTCGGCCCGGGCGGCACCGGCCTCGAGCATCATCAGCGCCTCCACCAGCGCGGCCGCGCCCAGCTCCGCCAGCCGCTCGGTGAGCTCGCCGCCGGTCTCGTCGGCGGCGACCTCGGTCTCGATCCGGTGGTACACCGGCCCGCTGTCGAGTCCCGCCTCCATCTGCATGATGCTCACCCCGGTGGTCTCCAGCCCGTTGAGCACCGCCCACTGGATCGGGGCGGCCCCGCGCA
>CAZYIV010000133.1:0-8093 GCA_964647615.1 uncultured Gemmatimonadaceae bacterium
GCCGACCGCTACCGCCTCGAGCGGGAGCTCGGCGCCGGCGGCATGGCCACCGTGTACCTGGCGCAGGACCTGAAGCACGACCGCAAGGTGGCCATCAAGGTGCTGCGGCCGGAGCTGGCGGCGGTGATCGGGGCGGAGCGCTTCCTCTCCGAGATCCGCACCACCGCCAACCTGCAGCACCCGCACATCCTGCCGCTGTTCGACAGCGGCGAGGTGGCGGGGCAGCTGTACTACGTGATGCCGTTCATCGAGGGGGAATCGCTCCGCGACCGGCTCACCCGGGAGAAGCAGCTCGGCATCGCCGATGCAGTGCGGATCGCGGGGGAGATCGCCGGGGCCCTCGACTACGCCCACCGCCACGGCGTGATCCACCGCGACATCAAGCCCGAGAACATCCTGCTGCACGACGGCCGCGCGCTGGTCGCCGACTTCGGCATCGCGCTGGCCGCCAGCAAGGCCGGCGGTACCCGGATGACCGAGACCGGGATGAGCCTCGGAACCCCGCACTACATGAGCCCCGAGCAGGCCATGGGCGAGCGGGAAATCACCGCCCGCTCCGACGTGTACGCGCTGGGGTGCGTGCTCTACGAGATGCTGACCGGGGAGCCGCCCTTCACCGGGCCCACCGCGCAGGCCATCGTGGCCAAGATGATGACGGCGCGGCCGGAGCCGGTGACCACCATCCGCACCACGGTGCCGCCCGCGGTGGCGGCGGCGGTGCATCAGGCCATCCAGAAGCTCCCCGCCGACCGGTTTACCACCGCGGCGGAGTTCGCCGCGGCGCTCGCCGGCCAGGGGAGCTCCACGCTTCCGCTTCCGATGCCGGTGGCGCCGTCCCGCCGGGCGTGGCTGCTGCCCGCGGTGATCGCCGGGCTTGGGGTGGTGGCGGCGCTACTCGCCTTCCGCCTGGGCCGGGCGGCGGGGAGTGGCGCCAGCGGGCCGCGCACCTACGATGCGGCCCTCCCCGACACCGCCCCGATCTCCTTCGCGGCCGCCAACATCTCCAGCGCCTACGGCACGCCGCTGCGCAACCTGACCGTATCGCAGGACGGCCGCTTCGCGGTGTACGCCGCGCTCGGCGCGGACTCCACGACGCTCTGGTGGCGGAGCCTCCGCGACAGTTCGGCGCACGCCATCCCGGGTACGGTCGGCGCCACGGCCCCGCGCCTCTCGCCCGACGGGACCTTCCTCGCCTACCTGCACGGGACCGGGGTGATGATCGGCGCGGTGAGCGGCGGGGATGCCCGCCGCCTGCTCAACGTGGAGGGTGCGTCCGGCCTCAACTGGATGGGCCGGGACACCCTGCTGGTGCTGCACGACGACGGGACCTCCCTCACCACCGTGGACGTGAAGGCCCGGACGGTGAAGACCCGCACCATCCGCCGCTGTCCGCTCGGCTCCTGGATGCCCCGGGAGCGGCGCCTGCTCTGCATCTGGAACAACGCCTTCTTCACCATCAACCCCGAGACCGGCGAGCAGGTGGATCTGCGCTTCGTCGGCCCCGACGGGCAGCCCGGTGCCCTGGTGAGCGGTACCAGTCCCCGCCTGGTGGGCGACAACCTGCTCGCCTACCTGACGCCGGACGGTGACCTCGCCGCCGCGCCGGTGGACCTTGCCACCATGCACGTGGGCCGGCCGCTGACGTTCGGGCACGGGGTGCGGCGCGAGGCGGTGGGCGATGGGCAGTTCGACGTCAGCGCCGATGGCCAGCTGGTCTTTGCGCCGGGGCTCGACGCCAGCGTGGGGCGGATGGTGCTGCTGCACCGCGGCGGGGTGCCCATGCCGCTGGCGGTCCCGCCGGGGGGATACCAGCGCTTTGACCTGAGCCCCGACCGCCGCTGGCTGGCGATCGTGGCGCCGGGCCCGGAGCACCAGGAACTCCGGCTGTACGACCTGCGCGACAACCAGGTGAGCATCGTCTTCACGGCCGAGTACGTGCGGCAGCCGCTCTGGTCCCCGACGGGTGGGGAACTGGTCTTCGCGGTGCGGGACTCCACCCGCTGGTCCGTGCTCCGCGGCGCGCCGCACTCGGGCCGCGCCCCGGACACCCTATTCACCACCACCACTCCCCAGGACTACTGGGACCCGGTGGACTGGCGGCTGCCCGGGGAGTTCATCATCCAGGACTGGGTGGGAGCGGTCGTGGCGCGGGTCGGGGCCGGCGAGCCCTTCGAGCGGAAGCAGGTGCTCATCGGCAACGACGCGCGGTTCGGGTCGGTCTCTCCCGGGGGGCGGCTCCTCGCCTACCAGACCGTGGAGGGCAGCCGGGTCATGGTCACCACCTTCCCGCAGGCCGGGAAGCGGTGGCAGGTGGCGTCCCAGGGGGTGGAGCCGATCTGGCTCTCGGCCACGGAACTGCTCTACCGCGCGGGGGTGAGCTGGTACCTGGCGCGGCTGGACCCGGTCACCGGCGAGCCCACCGGGGCGCCGGTCTACTGGGGCCGCGACCCGCGCTTCTCGGACACCAGCGGCTGGTCCAATCGCCCCACCTCCGACGGCGGCATCCTGTACCTGGAGAGCCCCGAGGAAACCAGTGCACGCTACCTGCGCGTGATCCCGGACTGGGTGCGCCGGGCGCGGGCGGCGATGGACAGCGCCCATGGGTGAAGCGACGGTAGGGCGGTAGGGCGGTAAGGCGGTAGATGTGGGGCCGACGACGTGCAGCGGTCTGGCATGACACCCCGATGGCCCCTAGGTTTCGCACTACCACCTCAAGGAATCCCCGCATCTCCACCCAGGACCTCCAGCCCCGCCTGCAGGCGGCCCTTGGCGACACCTATCGCATCCAGAAGGAACTGGGTGGTGGGGGGATGAGCCGCGTCTTCCTGGCCGAGGAGCCGAGGCTGGGGCGGCAGGTGGTGGTAAAGGTGCTGCCGCCGGAGATGAGTGCCGCGGTGAACGTGGAGCGGTTCGAGCGGGAGATCCAGCTCGCCGCCCGGCTGCAGCACCCGCACGTGGTGCCGCTGCTCACCGCGGGTGCCTCCGGTGATCTCCTCTACTACGTGATGCCGTTCATCGCCGGCGAGTCGCTCCGGGCCAAGCTGGGCCGCGAGGGGGCGATGCCGGTGCCGGAGGCGGTGAAGATCCTGCGCGAGGTGGTGGACGCGCTGGCCTACGCCCACAAGAGCGGCGTGGTGCACCGCGACATCAAGCCCGACAACGTGCTGCTCTCCAACGGCCACGCGGTGGTGACCGACTTCGGCGTGGCCAAGGCGGTGACCGCCTCCAGCGGCCACTCCTCGCTCACTTCCCTGGGGGTGGCGCTCGGCACGCCGGCGTACATGGCGCCGGAGCAGGCCGCCGCCGACCCGCACGTGGATCACCGGGCCGACATCTACGCCGTGGGCACGCTGGCGTACGAGATGCTCACCGGCCGCACCCCCTTCACCGCCCCCACCCCCCAGGCGCTGCTCGCGGCGCACATCACCCAGGCGCCCGATCCGGTCACCAAGCACCGGCCGGCGGTGCCCGCCGCGCTCAACGCGCTGCTGATGCGCTGCCTGGAGAAGCACCCCGCCGACCGGTGGCAGACGGCGGCCGAGCTGCTGGCGCAGCTGGAGGTGGTGCTCACGCCCAGCGGCGGGATGACCCCGACCGCCGCGGTGCCCGCGGTGTCCAGCGGCACCGCGGAGGCGCTGCGGCAGAGCCACCCGCTCCGGGTGGGGGTGATCTTCGGCGTCTCGGCGCTGCTCACGCTGGGGATCACCTGGGTGGTGGTGCAGTACTTCGGCCTGCCGGACTGGGTGTTCTACGGCGCGATCGCGCTGCTGGTGATCGGGGCGCCGATCATCTGGGTGACGGGGCACTTCGAGCGGGCCCGGGCGCACGCGCGCGCCACCGGCACCATCGTGCCGCCCACCACCGGCGGGGTGCACCGCTACTTCACCTGGAAGAAGGCGATCCGGGGCGGCATCCTGGCTTTTGCCGGGCTGGCGCTGGTGGCCGGCGGCTACACCGCCATGCGGCTGCTCGGCATCGGGCCGGCGGGGACGCTGGTGGCCTCCGGCCGGCTGGCGGCCAAGGACCCGCTGCTGGTGGCGGACTTCGAGAACCACACCAGCGACCAGGGGCTCGGCGCCTCGGTGACCGAGGCGCTGCGCATTGACCTGAGCCAGTCGCCGGTAGTGCGGCTGCTCTCCACCGCGGACGTGAGCGGCGCGCTGCAGCGGATGGAGCGGGATCCGAACTCCCCCCTCACCCCCGACCTCGCCAAGGAGATCGCGGCCCGCGAGGGCGCCAAGGCGGTGGTCACCGGGGAGATCAACCCGGTGGGCCGGAGCTACGTGCTGGCGGTGCGGCTGGTCTCCGCCAGCGACGGCAGCGAACTGCTCGCCATCCGGGAGAACGCCGCCGACGACGCCCAGATCCTGCCGGCGGTGGACCGGCTCTCCAAGCGGGTGCGGGAGCGCATCGGCGAGTCACTGCGCAGCATCCGGGCCGACGCGCCGCTGGAGCAGGTGACCACCAGCTCGCTGGAGGCGCTGCGGCTCTTCTCGCAGGGCGCCAAGCTGAGCGACCTGGGCAATCCCACCGACGCGATCCCGCTGCTCAAGCAGGCGATCGCGCTGGACAGCGGCTTTGCCATGGCGTGGCGCAAGCTGGCGGTGGCGATGAGCAACGACTTCGGCAGCGAGGCGGAGATCGCGGCGGCCGCCACTCGGGCCTACCAGCACCGCGACCGGCTGCCCGAGCTGGAGCGGCAGTACGCGACCGCCTGGTACTACGACCGGGTGGAGGTGGACCCGCGACGGATGGAGGCGGCCTACCGGCGGGTGCTGGAGCTGGACCCCGACAACCTGATCGGCCTCAACAACCTCTCGCTCAAGCTCAGCAACCAGGGGCAATACGCCGAGGCGGAGAGCCTCGCGGCCCGCTCGGTGCGCACCGCGCGGGGCCCATCCAACGACTACCTGCAGCTGATCTTCGCCCAGATGGGGCGCGGCGACACGGTGGCGGCCCGGAAGACGCTGGAGGCCCTGCGGCGGGTCGATTCCACCGCGCCGAACACTCTCCTCGCCGAGCTGTTCATCCCCGCCTGGTCACGGGACTGGCCCCGGATGGAGCGCGCAGCGGCACGCTTCGGGCTCTCCCTGCGTGACCCCGGGGCCCAGAGCCTCGTGGCGGGCTTCCGGGGCCACGCGGCGACGGTGCAGGGGAAGCTGGCCGAGGGCGAGCGGCAGGCGCGCATCGCGATGGCCGCCGACGCGGAGCGGGGCCTCGCCGGTACCGCGCTGGGCGACGCGGCCACGCTGGCCCTGCGCTACGCCATCATCCGGCAGGACACCGCCGGGGCGCGACAGGTTCTCGCGGAGGCGCTCAAACAACACCCGCTCGCCACCATTCCCGCCGCGGACCGGCCCTATGGGCTGCTGACCACCGCGTACCTGCACGCCGGCCAGCCGGACCAGGCGCGGCGGATGCTCGCGGAGTTCGCGTCAAGCGTGCCGGAGGGAGTGCGCCGGGGACGGATTGACTGGTACGCCGCCAACGGCTTCATGGCACTGCAGGAGCACCGCGCCCAGGACGCGATCCAGGCCTTCCGGGATGCCGAGACCAATGCCCAGTGTTACCTGTGCGCTGTACGGCCGCTGGGGCTGGCCTACGAACAGGCGGGCCAGCCCGACTCTGCCATCGCCGCCTACGAGCGCGCCACCGGCTGGCACGTGGGGCCCGCGGTGATGCAGGACGGCCTGTCGCTGGCGCCGAGCTTCCGGCGGCTGGGACAGCTGTACGAGGCCCGGGGCGACACCGCGAAGGCGCTCGACAACTACACGAAGTTCCTGGACCTGTGGCGCGAGGCGGACCCGGTGCTGCAGCCGCAGATCCGGGAGGTGAAGGAGCGGGTGGCGGGGTTGAGCGGGGAGCCGAGACGGTAGGGCGGTCAGACGGTCAGACGGACAGACGGTAGGGACGGTAAGGACGGTACAGACGGTAGGTGCGTCGAGGGGGTGGGGTCCGCGTGGACCTCACCCCCTCGATCTGTGTACCGTCTCTACCGTCCCTACCGTCCTCAGTTGTCGTTCCGCTGCTTCCGCTTGCTGACCTCGTCCAGGAACCGGCGCTCCTCGGCGGTGAGGCTCTCGATGCCGGAGGCGCTGATCTTGTCGAGCACCCGGTCCACCTCGAGCGCCACCGGATCGGCGCCGGGGCGCGGCGACACGGGACGGCTGGGCGCCTCGGGGCGCGCCTCGCGGCTGGCGGCGGTCTGCTGCACCATGACCACGCGCTCGCGCGGCTCGCGGAAGGCGGGCGCGGGCCGGTGGCGACTGAAGGCCTGCACCTTGAAGAAGAGGTAGCCCGCCAGCATGCCGCCCAGGTGCGCCTCGTGCGCCACGCCCTGCATCGCCGGGATCTGGGAGGCAACCAGCTCGAACACCGCTGCGCCGAGAATCAGGGTCCGCGCCTTCATCGGGAAAGGGATCGGGAAGATCAGCATCTCGGCGTCGGGCCACAGCATCGCGTAGGCGACCATGACGCCGAACACCGCACCGGACGCGCCGATCATCGGGCCGACGGGGGTGAAGAAGTTGATCAGCAGCGAGACCAGCGCCGCGCCCACGCCGCAGTAGAAGTAGAAGAGCAGGAAGGTCCGGGAGCCGAGCCGGGTCTCCACGGCGGTGCCGAGGAGGTAGAACCAGAGCATGTTCGCGGCGAGGTGCAGGAACCCCGCGTGCACGAACAGGTAGGTCACCGCCCCCCAGGGGCGGCTCATGAACGCGGCCGGGTCCATGGCCAGGAGGCCGTGGACGGTGCCCGAAGTGAAGATGGTCTCCAGCAGCAGCTGCACCACCGCCGTGGCCGCGATGATGCGGACCACCCACGGTGTGGGGCGAGGCAAGCTGGGGCTGCTGAAGGACATGGACACGTTCCCCGTTACGACGTCCGCCCCGGTTTCCGGGCGGTGCGGCAGATCCGGTCACACAATGCCGCAAACTCGATGCCGACCACCTTCCCGGACTGGGGGAGGAGGCTGGTCGCCGTCATGCCGGGCAGGGTGTTGACCTCTAAACAGAAGAGATCGCCAGCCGGTGTCAAGCGAAAGTCCACCCGGGAGTAACTGCCCAGCTTCAGCGCCGCATGGGCCAGCAGCCCGAGGCGCTGACACTCGGCGGTGACGGCCGGGGGGAGGTCGGCGGGGAAGATCTCCTCCGACATCCCCGGGGTGTACTTGCACTCGTAGTCGAAGATCTCGTGCTGGGGGATGATCTCCCCTACCGCGAGCGCCTGCCCGTCCAGGATCCCGACGGTCAATTCCCGTCCCGGGACAAAGGCCTCGATCATGACCTCGTCGTCGTACTCCTGGGCGTACCAGACGGCGGGCTCGTAGTCCTCCGGCCGCTTCACCACAGTTAATCCGACCGTGCTGCCCTGCTTACTGGGTTTAACCACGACCGGCCAGCCGAGTTCCTTCCCCGCTTCCGCGGCGGAGCAGGGGGCCATCCGCCACCGGGCGGTGGGCACCCCGGCGTCCCGGAAGAGGCGCTTGCTGGCGTCCTTGTCCATCGCGAGGGCGCTGCCGAGGGGCCCGCTGCCGGTGTAGGGGACGCCGAGGGTCTCGAGGATGGTCTGGAGGGTGCCGTCCTCCCCCCGGCCGCCGTGGAGAGCCAGGAAGACGGCATCGGCGTCGCGGATCTCGGGGAGGGCGCCGAGGGAGGTGAGCAGAAAGGTGCGCTCGCGGTCGCCCAGCTCCTGGACCGAGGGCCAGGTGGCGCCGACCCGGCCCAGCAGGTGGTCGGCCTCGCGCGATTCGGGGACGAAGCCGGAGACGGTGTCCACCACCACGACATCGTGCCCCGCTCTCCGGAG
Organism: uncultured Gemmatimonadaceae bacterium; assembly: GCA_964647615.1. Classification (GTDB taxonomy): domain Bacteria; phylum Gemmatimonadota; class Gemmatimonadetes; order Gemmatimonadales; family GWC2-71-9; genus JADJOM01. The sequence continues at coordinate 7,807 of CAZYIV010000133.1, forward strand.
CGCCGGGACGATCTGGCGGGCGGAGGCGAGCGCGACGTCGCGCTCCGAGGAGGCGCCGCCGGTGAGGACGGTGACGCGCATGGACGGGCTCCGGGGTGGGGGACCGGGAATACTAGGCGGTAGGGCGGTAGGGCGGTACGGCGGACGGTAGGCTCGGTGGAAAGGGCAATGTGAGAGGGGGCGTCACGGGGTGTCCGGCTCGCGTTGGCGCTTCGCCGCACAGGACCGGTGAGCCCGCCGAGCGGCGGGCGCGCCGCCGCTGCGCCGACACCCCCGCGCCGCCCCTA
>CAZYIV010000134.1:0-4020 GCA_964647615.1 uncultured Gemmatimonadaceae bacterium
ACAACGCCGGCGACTCGGTGGGCCCCACCGCCGACGGCTTCGAGACCTACGGCGTGACCGGCGTGGCGCTGATCTCGTTCATCGTGCTGGCAGTCAACGACCCGACGGTGCAGGTGCAGCTGCTGGTGTGGATCTTCCTGATGCGCGTGATGATGGTGCTGGCCAGTGCCGGCAGCTACCTGGTGAACGAGGCGCTCGCCAAGGGCAAGTACGGCAACGCGGTGAAGTTCGACTTCGAGCACCCGCTGACCCAGCTGGTGTGGCTCACCTCGATCGTGTCCGTGATCCTGACCTTCGTGGTGTCGAAGCTGGTCATCCCGACCCTCGGCCCGGCGCTGGACGCCAGCATGTGGTGGAAGCTCTCGCTGGTGATCACCTGCGGCACCCTGGCCGGCGCGATCATCCCCGAGATGGTGAAGATCTTCACCTCCACCAACTCGCGGCACGTCAGGGAAGTCGTGACCAGCTCCCGCGAAGGCGGCGCCTCGCTCAACATCCTGTCCGGCCTGGTGGCCGGCAACTTCTCCGGCTACTGGCTCGGCATCACCATCATGGCGCTCATGGCGGTGGCGTTCGGGGTCAGCACCCAGGGCCTGGGCGACTTCATGAAGGCCCCGGCGATCTTCGCCTTCGGCCTGGTGGCCTTCGGCTTCCTCGGCATGGGCCCGGTGACCATCGCGGTGGACAGCTACGGCCCGGTGACCGACAACGCCCAGTCGGTGTACGAGCTGAGCGTCATCGAGACCCTGCCCGACATCAAGCAGGAAGTGAAGCGGGACTTCGGCATCGACGTGAACTTCGAGATGGCCAAGGAGCTGCTCGAGGAGAACGACGGCGCCGGCAACACCTTCAAGGCCACCGCCAAGCCGGTGCTCATCGGCACCGCGGTGGTGGGCGCCACCACCATGATCTTCTCGATCATCATGGCGCTCACCCACGGCCTCACCGAGGGAATGGAGAACCTCTCCATCCTCCATCCGCCCTTCCTGCTCGGCCTGGTCACCGGCGGCGCCGTCATCTACTGGTTCACCGGCGCCTCGATGCAGGCCGTCACCACCGGCGCCTACCGCGCGGTGGAGTACATCAAGGCCAACATCAAGCTCGAAGGCGTGGAGAAGGCCTCGGTCGAGGACAGCCGCAAGGTGGTCGAGATCTGTACCCAGTACGCCCAGAAGGGGATGTTCAACATCTTCCTCGGCGTGTTCTTCTCGACCCTCGCCTTCGCGTTCATCGAGCCGTTCTTCTTCATCGGCTACCTGATCTCGATCGCGATGTTCGGCCTGTACCAGGCCATCTTCATGGCCAACGCCGGCGGCGCCTGGGACAACGCCAAGAAGATCGTGGAGACCGAGCTCAAGGCGAAGGGCACCGACCTGCACGCCGCCTCCGTGGTGGGCGACACCGTCGGCGACCCGTTCAAGGACACGAGCTCGGTGGCCATGAACCCGGTCATCAAGTTCACCACCCTCTTCGGCCTGCTGGCCGTGGAGCTGGGCGTGTACCTCACCAGCAGCCAGGGCCCCGCCCTGGGCCACCTGCTGGCGGCGGTGTTCTTCGTCGTCTCGATGTCGTTCGTGTACCGCTCGTTCTACGGGATGCGGATCGAGACGCAGTGACCTCAGGGGTGACGGGTACGGGGGCTCCGGCCCCCGTGCCCGGGCACCCGTCCCGCATGCGCTTCTTCCTCGCCGGCCTGCTCGCGCTCGCGCCCGTGGCGCTCACCGCCCAGGCGGCCGCTCCTCCCTACCGTGATGCCCGCCGCACCCCGGCGGTGCGGGCCGCGGACCTGCTTGCCCGCCTCACCCCCGCCGAGAAGTTCTGGCAGCTCTACCTGCACCCGGGCGACAGCACCAGCGGCACCGCCGCCGGCGCCGGGCGGTACGGCATCCAGGTGCGCACCACCGGCGGGCTGGAGGACGCCGCGCGGCAGGTGAACCGGGTCCAGGCCGATGCCCTCGCGGGGTCACGCCTCGGGATTCCCCTCATCCCCGTGACCGAGGCGCTCCACGGCGTGGTCGCGCCGGGGGCAACCGTCTTCCCCCAGGCAATCGCCCTCGCTGCCACCTGGGACACCGCGCTCATGGGTGAGGTGGCCGGGGCGATCGCCGCCGAGGCGCGGGCCATGGGCTTCCGCCAGGTGCTCTCGCCGGTGCTCAACCTCGCGACCGACACGCGCTGGGGCCGGGTGGAGGAGACCTACGGCGAGGATCCTTTCCTCGCGTCGCGCATGGGCGTGGCGTTCGTCCGGCCGTTCGAACGGCTCGGCATCGTGACTACCCCGAAGCACCTGGTGGCGAACGTCGGCGAGGGCGGCCGCGACAGCTACCCGGTCGAGTGGAGCGAGCGCCGGTTGCGGGCGATGGATCTCGTGCCCTTCGCCGCCGCGGTGCGGGAGGGCGGCGCCCGGAGCCTGATGGCCGCCTACAACTCGGTGGACGGGCGGCCGGCCTCCGCCAGCCACTGGCTGCTGACCGACCTGCTGCGGGCCGACTGGCACTTCGGCGGGGTGGTGATGTCCGATGCGGGGGGTGTGGGCGGCGCGAACGTGCTGCACCACACCGCCACGGGCTACGCCGACGCCACCGCGCAGGCGGTCGCCGCGGGACTGGACGTGATCTTCCAGGGCGACGCGGCCAGCGCACCGCTGTTCCAGGCCGGCTTCGGGCCCCGACGCCTCCCGCCGAAGGCGGTGGACAGCGCGGTGGCGCGGGTGCTCCGGCTCAAGTTCGCGCTGGGCCTCTTCGACCGGCCATTCACTGCCGACAGCCTGGCGCGCCGGCTCGCCGCGGACACCACCGCGCACGCGCTGGCCCGACGCGCGGCGGTGCAGGGCGCGGTGCTGCTGCGGAACCTGGGCGGTGCGCTGCCGCTCGACCCGGCCCGGCTCCGCACCATCGCCCTCATCGGGACCGATGCGGCGGAGCCGCGCCTCGGTGGCTACGGCGGCCCCGGCCGGCGGGTGGTGACGGCACTCGATGCGCTGCGGGAGCGCCTCGGCGAGTCACGCGTGGCGTACCGGCCCGGCCCCGGACGCACCGTCCCGGGTCCGGTCGCGATTCCCGCCTCGGCGCTGACGACCGCCGACGGCGGCCGCGGACTCCGCGCCAGCTACTATCGCGGCCCGCAGCTGTCGGGGCCGCCGGTCGCGGTGCGGCTGGATTCGACCGTGGACTTCCACTGGACCTTCCTCCCGCCTGCCGAGGGGCTCGCGCCCGACTGGTACAGCGTGCGCTGGGAGGGCGCGGTCACCGCACCCCGCGCCGGCACGGTGCGGCTCGGGGTGAGCGGCACCGACGGGTACCGGCTCTACCTCCGCGACCAGTTGGTCATCGATGCCTGGGACGAGCCCGGCGCCAGCAGCTACCTGGTGCCGGCCCGCTTCGAGGCGGGGACGCCGGTGCCGCTCCGGCTCGAGTATCGCGAGGCCGCCGGCGATGGCCGCGTGCGCCTGGTGTGGGACGCCGGGGTCGTGGACGATGGCGAGGCGCGCATCGCCGATGCCGTCGCGGCGACGCTCCGTGCCGACGTGGCGGTCGTGATGGTGGGCCTCGAGGAGGGCGAGTTCCGCGACCGCGCCTCGCTGGCCCTCCCGGGGCGGCAGGAGGAGCTGATCCGGCGGGTGGCCGCGACCGGCCGCCCGGTCATCGTCGTGATGATCGGGGGTGGGGCGGTGACGATGCGGTCCTGGCTGGACGAGGTCGCCGCGGTGCTCGACATCTGGTACCCGGGTGAGGCCGGCGGGGACGCGCTGGCCGACCTGCTGCTCGGCGACGCCACGCCGGGCGGCCGGCTGCCGATCACCTTCCCGGTCACCGAGGGGCAGCTGCCCCTGGTGTACAACCACCTGCCCACGGGGCGCGGGAACGACTACGACGACCTGACCGGCCGCCCGCAGTTCCCCTTCGGGTTCGGGCTGAGCTACACCACCTTCGAGTACGCCGACCTCGCCATCGCCCCGGCTCGTATCCGGGCGGGCCGAGGGTTCCGGGTGCAGCTGACCGTCACCAACACCGGTACCCG
>CAZYIV010000134.1:4120-8040 GCA_964647615.1 uncultured Gemmatimonadaceae bacterium
TCCGGGCGGGCCGAGGGTTCCGGGTGCAGCTGACCGTCACCAACACCGGTACCCGGGCCGGCGACGAGGTGGTGCAGCTCTACCTGCGCGACGACGTCGCGAGCGTGGCGCGCCCGGTGCGCGCCCTCGCCGGCTTTCAGCGGATCCGCCTGGAGCCCGGCGAACGGCGGACGGTCACCTTCCAGGTGGCGCCCGCGGCCCTCACCGTCCTCGACGAGCACCTTGTGCCCCGGGCCGAGCCGGGCAGCTTCACCGTCATGGTCGGCAGTTCCTCCCGAGACATCCGCCTGCGCGGCACCGCCGTGGTGCGTTGAACCGAGCCCCTGGAGCCCCTCATGACCGCCCGAACCCTCCTGCTCGCCGCCACCCTGCTGCCCGCGGGGCTGGTCGCGCAGTCCGACGCCGATGTCGCCGCGAAGGTGGCGGTACTGGCCCCGCGGATGATCGAGATCCGGCGTGACATCCACCAGCATCCGGAGCTGAGCAATCGGGAGACCCGCACCGCCGCCCTCGTGGCGGAGGAGTTGCGCCGTCTGGGGATGGAGGTGCGCACCGGGGTGGGGAGGACCGGCGTGATCGGCATCCTGCGCGGCGGGCGGCCCGGTCCGGTCGTCGCGATCCGGGCCGACATGGACGCGCTGCCGGTCACCGAGGCGGGGAGCTACCCGTACCCGAGCCTGGTGCGGGCGGAGTACCTCGGCAAGGAGACCGGGGTCTCGCACGCCTGCGGCCACGACGTCCATGTCGCCGCCCAGCTGGGCGTGGCCAACCTGCTCGCGGGGATGCGCGAGAAGCTGACCGGCACCGTCGTGTTCATCTTCCAGCCGGCCGAGGAGGGCGCGCCCCCGGGGGAGGAGGGCGGTGCCAGCCTGATGATCAGGGAGGGTGCCCTCGAGCACCCGCGGCCGGACCTGATCCTGGCCTTCCACAGCACCGGCACCCCGCCGGATGAGCCCGGTGGGTACCAGCGGCTCGGGGAGGTCACCTGGACGGCGGGGCCGGTCTTCGCCTCCTCCACCAAGTGGACCGCGCGGATCATCGGCCGCCAGGCGCATGGCGCCGCGCCCCACCTGGGGGTGGACGCGATCGTCACCGGAGCCCAGGTCGTGGAGGCACTGCAGACCATCCGCAGCCGGAACCTGTCGCCCTTCGCCCCCAGCGTGGTGACGGTCGGCGTGTTCCGGGCCGGCGACCGGAACAACATCGTCGCCGGCGAGGCGTACATGGAGGGCACCATCCGCACCTTCGACGACAGCGTCACCGCCGTCATCGAGCGCCGCATGCGCGAGATCTTCGATGGCGTCACCCGCGCCGCCGGCGCCGGGTTCTCCCTCGACTTCGCGACCACCATCCCGGTCACGGTGAACGACAGCGCCCTGGCGCGCCGCTTCGCGCCGGTGCTGGCGCGCGTCATCGGCGCCGCGAACGTGAGCCAGGCGCCGCCGGTCACCGGCGCGGAGGACTTCAGCTTCTTTGCCCGCGCGGTGCCCGGCTTCTACATCCGGGTCGGCGTGGTGCCCGAAGGCAAGGTCAGCGGCGGCCACCACACCCCGACGTTCTATGCCGACGACCAGTCCATCCCCATCGCCATGAAGGCGATGACCGCCATGGTGCTGGAGGGCCTCCGCGCCCGGCCATGAGCGAACCCGCCGCGCAGACTCCGCCCGCCGGCCTCACGCCGGCCCAGCTGCTCGACCTGTACTACTGGATGCGGCTCACCCGCTCGCTCGAGGAGCGGCTGGTGCTGCTGCACCGGCAGGGCAGGGTCGTGGGTGGGCTGTTCCGCTCGCTGGGCCAGGAGGCGGACGCGGTCGGCAGCGCCTACGCACTGCAGCCGGGCGACATCCTCTCCCCGCTGATCCGCAACCTCGGCTCCATGCTGGTGAAGGGCGCCACCCCGCTCGAGGTGCTGCGGCAGTACATGGCCAAGGCGGAGAGCCCCACCGCCGGGCGCGAGCTCAACATCCACTTCAGCGACCTGGGGCGTGGCTTCCTGGGGCAGGTGTCCCCGCTGGGGGCCATGGTGCCGGTGATGGCCGGCATCGCGCTGCATTTCAAGCTGACGGGGCAGGCGCGCGTCGGCCTGGTGTACGTCGGCGACGGCGCCATGAGCACCGGTGCCTTCCACGAGGGCATCAACTTCGCCGCGGTGCAGCGGCTGCCGCTCGTGGTGGTGTGCGAGAACAACGGTTACGCCTACAGCACGCCCACCCGGCTACAGACCGCGGCGGAGCGGCTGGTGGACAAGGCGCCCGGCTACGGCGTCGCGGCGGAACGGGCCGATGGCAACGACGTCATCGCCACCTATGAAGCGACCCGGCGCGCCGTGGAGCGGGCCCGGACCGGTGGCGGGGTGACCCTCGTGGAGCTGGTGACCTACCGGCGGAAGGGTCACGCCGAGCACGATGACCAGCGCTACGTGCCGCCCGGAGAGCTGGAGGAATGGGAGCGGAATGACCCCATCGCCCGCTACCAGGGCTGGCTGGGGCGGGAGGCGTGGGCCAGCCCCGACGCGCTCGCCGCCGTGGACGCCCGGATCGCCGGCGAACTCGACGCCGCGCTGGCGCGTTGTCAGGACGAGCCCTTCCCCGACAACCGTACCGCCCTGACCGGCGTGCTCGAGGACCCGCCGGCCGCGCCGCTGGAGTGGTACCGGCGGCTGGGGGGCGGCACCGATGCCTGAGGTCACCTACCTCGAGGCGATCCGGCAGGGCCTGCAGGAGGAGATGGCCCGGGACGAGCGGGTGATCCTGCTCGGCGAGGACGTCGGGGCGCTCGGCGGGCCGTTCCGGGTGACGGAGGGGCTGCTGGCACGGTTCGGCGCGGGGCGGGTGATCGACACGCCGGTGAGCGAGCAGGCCATTGTCGGGGCGGCCGCCGGGGCGGCGCACATGGGTCACCGTCCCGTCTGCGAGATGCAGTTCATCGACTTCATCGCCTGCGCCTACGACATGGTCACCAACTACGTGGCCACCGCGCGCTATCGGGCCGGGCTCCGGACGCCGATGGTGATCCGGGGGCCCAGTGGCGGGTACGTCCGGGGCGGGCCGTTCCACAGCCAGAACCCCGAGGCGGCGTTCCTCCACACTCCCGGGCTCAAGCTGGTGGCCCCCGCCACCGCCCGGGACGCCAAGGGGCTCATCAAGGCGGCCATCCGGGACGAAGATCCGGTGCTCTACTTCGAGCACAAGTATCTTTATCGACGGGTCCGGGAAGACCTCCCCGCGGGGGAGGAGATCCTGACCCCCCTCGGCCGGGCCCGGGTCGCCCGGGAGGGTTCCGAGTTGACCATCGTGACGTGGTCGGCGATGGTATGGAAGGCGCTGGAGGCCGCCGAACGGCTGGCGGCCGAGGATGGCTGCTCGGTCGAGGTGATTGATCTTCGGTCGTTGATTCCGCTGGATGATGAGGCCATCGTGGCCTCGGTCCGGAAGACCAACCGGGTGCTGGTGGCCCACGAGGACACCCGCACCGGCGGGGTGGCGGGCGAGATCGTCGCCCGGATCAACGAGCTGGCGTTCGAATGGCTGGACGCGCCGGTCCGGCGGGTGGCGGCGCACGATGTGCCGCTGCCCTTCGCGCCGACGCTGGAGGATTTCGTGCTGCCGCAGGTGGACGACCTCGTCGCCGCCTGCCGCTGGCTGGCGCAGTACTAACGCACTGACCAGGAAGACTGCATGGCCCGGATTGACGTCATCATGCCGCAGATGGGCGAGTCGATCGCCGAAGGCACCCTGTCCAAGTGGCTCAAGAACGTGGGCGATGAGGTGAAGCGCGACGAGCCCATCTTCGAGATCTCGACTGACAAGGTGGACGCCGAGATCCCGGCGCCGAGCGCCGGCGTCCTGGCCGAGGTGCTGGTGCAGCAGGGCGAGACCGTGGCGGTGAACACCGTCGTCGCCCGGCTGGAGACCGAGGCC
>CAZYIV010000135.1:0-8018 GCA_964647615.1 uncultured Gemmatimonadaceae bacterium
TCACCGCGAGGAGCGCGTTGTTGATCGCCTTCATGGCGTGCCCCGAGCCGACCGGGCCGAGGTGCTCGATCCGCTTGCCGAAATGGGCCAGGACCGGACGCGCCCGGGCGAAGGTCGCGTCGTCACCGCCGACCATCACCGTGAGCGCGGCGGCCTCCGCCCCGTTGGTCCCCCCGCTCACCGGACAGTCGGCAAAGGCGACCTGCTGCGCCGCCAGGCGCCCGGCGATGCGCACGGAGTTCTCCGGATCGCCCGACGTGCAGTCGAGGAAGAGGGTGCCCGGCGCGAGGCCGGCGAGCAGCCCGTCGGGTCCGTCGAGCAGCGCCCGCACTTCCTGGCTGGTCGGGAGGCAGGTGAGCACCACCGTGGCCCCCGCCACCGCCTCGCGGGGCGTGGCCACCGCCCGGGCCCGGTGGGCTGCCGCGAACTCGGTGGCCCTGGCGCCGGTGCGGTTCCAGACCGCGAGGTCGTAGTGGGGCGCCAGGTGTGCGGCCATCGGCCGCCCGATGGCGCCGAGCCCGAGGAAGGCCGCTTTCGGTGGCACGTCGGTCAGTCCTCGGCCTCGGGGGTGCGGCTGCCGAGCTCGCGGTCGAGCATCACCAGCGCGGCCTGGTTCTCGCCCACCCGGCGCACGCTGTCCACCAGGTGTGCGGAGTTCTTCTCCTCCTCCACCTGCTCGGTGATGAACCACTGCAGGAAGACCTGGCTGGCGTAGTCGCCATCCTTCACCGCCTGGTCGTACAGCTTGTCGATGCTGGCGGTGACCTTCTGCTCGTGCTGCTTCACCTGCTCGAAGAGGTCGAGCGTGGACTTGAAGTCGGTCGGCGGGCCCGCCAGCGGCTGCAGCAGCGCGCGGCAGTTCCGGTCGATGAGGTGGTTGAAGAACTTCATGCCGTGGGTGACTTCCTCCCGGGCCTGGACCCGGAGCCACTTGGCGAACCCGGGAAGGTTCTGGTCCTCCATCCAGGAGGCCATCGAGAGGTAGATGTAGGCCGACTCGAGTTCCTTGCGGATCTGGTCGTTGATGGCCTTCTGCAGGGCGCTGCTCGGGGTCACGGGGCACTCTCCTCGGATGGCATCAGGGCCTGAACGGTAAGCACCCCCGTCGCCATCCGAAAGCCGGGATCACGGACGCACAACGGGCCCCGGGGGATCCCCCGGGGCCCGTTGCGACCGTCTCGTCTCACCTCACGGGTAGGTCAGGAAGCAGCCCCCGTTGCCCGCGTTGCTGTAGTTCCGCTGGATCAGGAAGTCCTTGCCGCCCAGGTTCATGTTCGCGACGCCGCCGTTGGCGGTGGTGTAGGTGGTCCCGAAGGTCCAGGCGCACTTGTCGGCGTTCTCCGCCCCGGAGGCGTCGTACCAGGCGTTGAGCCACGGGTCGGTGGCCGCCTCCTCGATCTCGTGGGCCAGGGTGTTGATCTCGCGGTCGGCGCCCGGGTCGTTGTTGGGCGAGGCCTGCTGGGTGGAGCAGCCGCTCGGATAGGCGTTGTTGTACGGCTGGGCGGCGTAGATGACCTTCTGCCCGTTCCAGGTGAAGGCGCCATGGTAGGCGCAGTACTGGGTGCCGAAGCCGCCGCCGAGGTTGGTCTTGCCGGCGGTGAAGACGACGTAGATCGTCTGCGCGTTGTAGGCGTACTTCCCGGAGTTGAAGCCGCTCACGATCATCGACTGGATGGTGCGGTCACTCACCCGCCCCGACGTGCGCGGCACGCTGGTATTGTTGGCCCAGTAACCGGTGTACTGCACCGAGTTCTGGACCGGGCCGGAGTTGTCGTAGTAGGTGGTGTTGATGTTGAAGTAGGGCGAGCCGCCGAAGTTGCGCAGGAAGTGGCCGATCAGCGAGCCATCCTGCGCCCCGGTCCCGGTGGTGCCCGCCGCCGGCCCGCCGGCGTAGATCGGGCTGGTGGCCCAGTAGATGGCGACCACCCTGGTCACGGGCAGGATCGGCCCGCCATGGTAGATCATCCCCGATGCATTCACCGATACATCACCCGGCACCGCCCCGCGGCCAAAGGGATTCAGGCCCATGACCGACACCCGTGCCCCGTCCTCTTCGAAGACCCGACGGCTGGCAAAGGCGGGAGCCTCGGAGGGGGTCGTGGGCGTGGACTGCTCCGCGCAGGCACCGAGACACAGCACACCGGCTACGAGGGAAACGCTGAAGAACCGCATGGGATCTCCACTACGCGAGGGTGACCCGGGAGGAGCCGGGTCGGCAAGGCGCCAGGACGGCGGCGCCGGGGATGTGCTGGTGTCAGGCCTGCCACAGGGGGGACGGAGCAAGATAGGAGTCGGCGGCGGCCCTGACAATCGGGCGGCCACGCCACAGGGGATCACTTCGCGACTGTCCCGTTCCGGGGCGGCGCAGGCACCGTGACCCAGGCTACATTCGAGGCGGCGCCGCGTCCCCCGGCGCCCAGGAGCCCGCCGTGCCCCCGCGCATCATGCACGTTGACCTGGATGCCTTCTTCGTGGAGGTCTGCCGCCAGCGCCACCCGGAGCTGCGCGACGTGGACCTGCTCGTGGTCGGCGGGCGGCGCGAGTCCCGGGGCGTGGTCCAGTCGGCGTCCTATGGCGCCCGTCGGTTCGGGGTCCGCTCCGGGATGCCGATCGCCCAGGCGGCACGGCTCTGCCCCGGCGCCACCTTCTTCAAGGGCGAGTTCGCCCACTACCGCGAGGCGTCGCGGGCGGTGCGCGGGGTGCTGGGGCGCCACTCCCCCGTGGTGGCGATGGCCTCGCTCGACGAGGGTTACCTCGACTTCTCCGGCACCGAGGGGCTGTATCCGGTCTCTCTGCTGCCGGTGGCGGCGCGCCTGCGGGAAGAGATCGCCCGGGAGACCGGGCTCGACGCGAGCGTCGGGATCGGACCCAACCGCATGATCGCCAAGCTGGCCTCGGACTTCGCCAAGCCGCGGGGGATGTGCGAAGTGCGCGCGGGGTGGGAGGAGGGGTTCGTCGCCGGGCTCGAGCTGCGCGCGCTGCCCGGCATCGGGCCCCGGACCGGGGAGCGGCTACGGCAGCTGGGGCTCACCGAGGTGGCCCAGGTGCAGGCCATGCCGGAACCGGAGCTGGCCCGGCTGGTCGGTGACTACGCCCGCGAGCTCAAGTGGCGGGCCCACGGGCACGGCACCACCGCGCTGCACGCCGGGCGGCCGGCGCGCTCGGTGAGCCGCGAGACCACCCTGGCCCGCGACGCGACCGACCCGGAGTACCTCGACGGGCTGCTGGTGCGCTTCGCCGGACTGGTGGGCGCCGACCTCCGCGCCTCGGGGCTGGTCGCACGTACCGTGACGCTCAAGCTGCGTCACGCCGACTTTCATACCGTCACCCGGCGGCGCACCCTCGCGGAACCGACCGACCTCGACGCCGAACTGCTCGCCCCCGTCCGCGAACTGTTCCGGACCGCCTTTGCGGACGCCCGCCGGCGCGGCCAGGGCATCCGGCTCATCGGGCTCGCGGCGACCAACCTCGCCGAGTCGGCGCCGGCGGACCTGTTCGAGCCGCCGGGGCGGACCCGGCTCCGGGAACTGACCCAGGCGGTGGACCGGGTGCGGGAGCGGTTCGGGTTCGAGGCGGTGACCCCGGCCCGCACCCTCGCGCTCCGCCCCGGCGAGCGCCGCCACGGGCCCGAGGAGGACTGAGGTGCGGGCCGCCCTGCTGCTGCTCGTGCTGACGACGGCGCCGCTCGCTGCCCAGGGCAACGAGGTGGCGGAGCGGACCGCCGGCTGCAACGCGGGGCTGGGCAGCGACTGCGCCCGGCTGGCGGAGCTGGTGATGCAGGGGATCGGCACCCGGGCCGACGGCGACCGGGCGGAGCGGCTGGCTCTCTCGGCCTGCGACCTCGGCGAGCCCGCCGGCTGCACGCTCCTCGGGGGCTGGCTGCTGGCCGGCCTCTACCGCAACGCGGACCCCGGCCGCGGCATGGCGCTGTTCCGCCGGGCGTGCGAGGCAGGGGATGCCGGGGGGTGCGACGCCGCGTCGCTCGGGTACGACAACGGCACCGGCGTGATCGCCAGCCAGGCCATCGCCACCACCTACGGCGAGCGCGCCTGCGCCCTTGGCGCCGGGCGTGCCTGCCTCCGGATCGGGGACCGGTTCGAACGCGGGGTGGGCACCTTCACCGATGCGACGCACGCCGCCCGGCTGTTCCAGCAGGGCTGCGACCTCGACGAGGCCAACAGCTGCGTGCGGCTGGGGCGGCTGTACCAGGAAGGGCGCGGGGTGGACGCGAGCGAGGACCGCGCCGCGGAGTTCTACCGCAGGGCCTGCCGGGTGGGCAACAACGCCGCCTGCCGCCTGCCGTTGCTGTTGCGCCACGGCGGGCTCACCCCGCCGGACTGATCAGTCGGGAAAGTCCTTCGCCTCGAACCGCAGCCCCACCGCCCCGGAGCTCCGGTCCACCTCGGGCCCGAGATCCCGGAACCGCGCGGTCTGTCCCGAGGGGCTCGACGCCTCCACCGCACTATTGAGGTAGAGCGGGTAGTACCCGACATGCGCCCGGTTGGCCCCGGGCGGGATGGTGCAGTTGCAGCTCTGGGCGTTGACGGTGCCGGCGTTGACCATGAGCGTGAGCGGCTGGCTGGAGCTGTTGGTCACCAGCGGCGCAAAGACGGGCTTCTCGGTGTCACCGGCATCCACGGCATAGAGGAGGCGCCCCGTGGGATCGGGGCGGCTGACGCTGCCCTGCAGTTCCATGCCCAGCGGCTGGCCCGCCGCGCCGGTCGGCCGGACCAGGTACCACTGGGCGACCAGCGGACGCCCGGCCTTCACCGCGATGTCGAGCGTCGCGCCGCTGGCGACCTCGTGGGTCTCGCTGCCCACCGTCACCCGGATCGGCTCGAGCAGCCGGTTCTCCACCACCAGCGTGGCGCGCTGGCCGAGCAGGTACCACGTCCCCGTGCCGCCCCCGCCGAGCAGCAGGAGCAGCAGCACCCAGAGCCCGGTCCGGCCCTTCCGTGCCGGCGGGGCGGGCGCTGCCGCCACCGGCGCCGAAGCCCGCACCGTGCCCGAGCCGGTTTCGGTGCGCGAGGTACGCCCGTGCGGCGGGGTCGCCCGCCGCCGCTCCTGGCTGGGCAGGATGGCGGTGGCCTCCTCGCTCTTGAGCCGGCGCGCCACCCGCTCGGCGCTGACGCCCTCGTGCGGGCCGGAGAGCCGGCCGGCGTCCAGGGCCTCGAGCAGCATCGCCGCCGACTGGTAGCGCTCCGCCGGGCGCTTGGCCAGGCAGCGGGCGATGACGTCGGAGAGCCACATCGGGATGCGGGCATCGCGGGTGGTGGCGATCGGGGGCGGTTCACTCAGGTGCTTGCCGACGATCTCCTGGCTGCTCTCGCCCTCGAACGGCGGCGCCCCGGTGACCATCTGGTACAGCACGGCGCCGACGGCGTAGATGTCGGACCGGGCGTCCACATCGCCCTGCCCGAGGGCCTGCTCCGGGCTCATGTACTGGGGCGTGCCCACCACGAACCCGGTCTGGGTGCGGTGGCCGCCGCCATCGAGCCGCTTGGCGATGCCGAAGTCCACCAGCAGCGGCCGCCCGCTGCTCGCCTCCAGCATGATGTTGTCCGGCTTGATGTCACGATGGATGAGGCCCTGCCCGTGGGCGTGGGACAGCGCCTCGAGCAGCGGGCGGAGGATCGCCAGGGCGCGGTCGGGGCTCAGCGCCCCGCCGCGACGGAGCAGGCTGGAGAGTGGCTCCCCCTCGACGAAGGGCATGGCGTAGTACACCAGCCCCTGCCCTTCGCCCACGAAGTGGATCGCCAGGATGTTGGGGTGCGAGAGCCGGGCGATCGAGCGGCACTCGCCGCGGAAGCGCTCCAGCATCCCCGCCGACCAGGCGATGTCGGGCTTGAGCACCTTGACCGCGAGCCGGCGCTGCAGGTCGGTGTCGAAGACCTCGTACACCTGGGCGAAGCCCCCCTCGCCGAGCAGCCGCCGCACCTCGTACTTGGGCCCGAGCGCCAGCGCGAGCCGAGACTGCACGTCGATGGTCGGCTGGGGTTCGGCCCGCGAATCGCCCGTGCCGGTACGGCTGCCACAGGCGGGGCAGTACAGCGCGGATTCGGGGACCGGCGTCTGGCAGGTGGGACAGGGGGCCTCGGCCATGGGTCGAATCTACGGCCACGCGGGGGGTGGGAGTAGGGGACCGCGATCACCATCGCGGCACCACACCCCGGTTCCGCCCCGCCCGGGCCCGGCGTAGCTTGGGGCATCCCCAGCCCACGCCACCATGACCAGCGCCACACCCACCGCGCGGCCCAGCGCCGTCACCCTCCGGTTCCTCGCCGAGCCCACGCAGGTCAACTTCGGCGGCAAGGTCCACGGCGGATCGGTCATGAAATGGATCGACCAGGCCGGCTACACCTGCGCCGCCGGCTGGACCGGCCGCTACTGCGTGACCGCATACGTCGGCGGGATCCGCTTCCTCCGCCCGATCAACGTCGGCGAACTGGTGGAGGTCCGGGCCCAGGTGATCCGCACCGGCCGCACCAGCCTGGACGTCGCGGTGGACATCTATGCCAGCGACCCCAAGTCGGTGACCAAGCACCGGGCCTGCCACTGCGTGATGGTCTTTGTCGCCATCGGGGACGACGGTACCCCCACCAGCGTGCCCGCCTGGACGCCCGGCACCCCGGTGGAGCAGGCGCTGGAGCAGTATGCCGCGCGCCTGGCCGAGGTGCGGAAGAGCCTGGACACCGAGATCGAGGAGCGGCTCCAATGGCTGGACCAGCAGCGCCCGCCGGTGATGGACCGATGACCGACACGCCGCGCACGGTGGTGGTGCTCGCGTTCGAGCGGGCGGAGCTGCTCGACCTGGCCGGCCCCGCCGAGGTCTTCGCCGTGACCGGCGGCCGGGAAGGCCGGACGCTGTTCCGGGTGGTGATCGCCGCGGAGCGGCCGGGCCCGGTTTCGCTGCGAGGCGGGGCCCAGCTGCTGCCGCACTGCACCCTTGCCGAGGCTCCGGTGCCGGAGCTGCTGGTCGTACCGGGGGGCCCTGGCGTGGCCCGGCAGCTGGAGAACCCGGCCCTCCTCGCCTGGCTGGCCGCGACCGCCCCCCGGGCGGACCTGGTGCTGTCGGTCTGCACCGGGGCCCTGCTGCTCGGGGCGGCGGGACTCCTGGCCGGCCTGCCGGTCACGACCCATCACCTGGCCTATGACCGGCTCCGGGCGGCGGCCCCGGGGGCGGAGGTGCGGGAGGCCGAACGGTTCGTGGACGCGGGGCGGGTCATCACCTCGGGCGGAGTGGCCTCGGGAATCGACATGGCCCTGCACGTGGTGGAGCGGCTGGTGGGGCCGGGGCTCGCGGCTGAGGCAGCCCACTATATGGAATACCACTGGGACCGGAACGAGGAGGGCCTGCGCGACCAGGGGGTGTAGAAGGTGTTGGCAGGCCGAGGGTTAGGCCTGATTCCCGGTTCTGGACATTCCTGTACCGCACGGCGAAACCGTGCGGTTTTTCATTTTCATACCCAATTTTCAGCTTCTATCAGATGATTTGCTGCAAAGTGTCCTAGAAAGCTTGCAGATTATGCAGAATTCGCTTGACAATATGCATCCGCAGCAGTATTGTAACCCCCGTCGTGGTGACCCCCACCCCACGCACGCCCGTTCCAGCGGGCACCCCCGGTGGCCCACCGCCCGGTCGGCCCCGACCACCTTCACCCGGACCCTCCGATGTCACGATCCCGACTCCTGCTCGTGCTGGCTGCCCTCGCGGTGCCGGCGGCGCTTGCCGCCCAGGCCCCGGCTGATTCGGCAGCGGCGCTGGCGGCGCCCGCCGCCTCGGCCGCTGATTCCCTCGCCCAGGCGGCGAATACGGCGGCCGCCGCGAATGGAGTCGCGATCAATTTCGTGTGGACCCTGGTGGCGGGCTTCCTGGTCATGCTGATGCAGCTGGGCTTCGCGATGGTGGAGACCGGCTTCACCCGGGCCAAGAATGCGGCCCACACCGCCAGCATGAACTTCATGGTCTACGGCATCGCCATGATGGCCTACTGGGCCTGCGGCTTCGCCTTCCAGGC
>CAZYIV010000136.1:0-7805 GCA_964647615.1 uncultured Gemmatimonadaceae bacterium
TCATGGTCGGCGCCCTGCTGGCCGTCATCCTCCACGCGCGCGGGTACTCGTTCACTGCACCGGTGGGCGTCCAGCCGACCTTCACCGTGGGCACGACCCCGTTCCGGCCCTTCACCCTGTTCGACTCGATCCAGGATGGCACCATGAGCGCAGCGGAATG
Organism: uncultured Gemmatimonadaceae bacterium; assembly: GCA_964647615.1. Lineage (GTDB taxonomy): Bacteria > Gemmatimonadota > Gemmatimonadetes > Gemmatimonadales > GWC2-71-9 > JADJOM01. The sequence continues at coordinate 161 of CAZYIV010000136.1, forward strand.
GGATGCACTGGCCGGGCAGGCGGGGATCGCAGGACAGGAGCTGGTGTCGCTCGCCGGCCCGGACGCGCCCGGGACCGTGGGCAGCTGAGTCGGCATCATGCCGCCACTCCCCGCACTGCACGACCTCATCCTCCCGGCGTGGCGCACCAACGCCAGGGTTACCGCCGACCTGGTCCGCGCCCTTCCGATCCAGGTGTATCGGGCGGCGGTGCCCGGCATGCCGCGGCGCACGGTCCGGATGCTGGCTGTCCACCTGCACAACAGCCGCTGCGGCTGGCTCCGCACGCTGGGGCAGCCGCACGGCATCCGGGTCCCGCGCCTGGCCGATCCGCGGCACGAGGGTAGGCCCGCGCTCCTCCGCGCGCTGGGGGAAAGCGGCCGCGGGATGGAGTCGCTGTTCCGCCTGGCCTGCGACCGGGGCGGGCAGCTCCCCGCGACGGCCCGCTACGTCTGGCGCAACCTGGCGCTGGACGCGGGGCACCTGCTCACCTATTTCGTTGCCCACGAGGCCCACCACCGCGGCCAGCTGCTGCTCATCGCGCGGCAGCTGGGGACGCCGGTGCCGCAACCCGCGGCCGGCGCGGTGTGGTGGTGGAAGCCGCTCGCAGCGAGATCCACACGGCGCTGAACGGCACCATCGTGCCCGCTGACCCGACCAGAATACTCCCCTTGGACCGGTGATTCGCTCGTCCCACCCGGCAACCCTCGGTGGGGTCCGGACGTCAGACGCTCGTTGTCCGACGCCCCATTCCCCGTCCGGAGGTTGCGCGTGCGCTCCCAGATTCTGCGATTCACAGCCCGCTTCCTCCCCGGCCTGCTGGCGGTGGGGGCGTTGCCTTGCGCCGGGCAGGGCGAGCCCCCTGGCCGGGTGTCGGTGCGGTTCGATGTGGCCGAGGCCACGGCCGCGCTCGACCTCGTCGAGGCGGGACGCCGGGGGATCGTACCGGAGGGCGAATGGCGGCGACTCTTCGCGACGGAAGGGTATGCCCGCCTGAAGGTGCGCGAAGCGGCGATGCGACGAGCGTTTACGGACTCCTCCTTCGCGGCGTTCGTGCAGTCGGACACCCTGGCCCGCCGGGCACCGGCCCTCCGTGCGGCCCTGCGCGCCTGGGAGGGGGTGGACGTGCGGTCGGCAGCGGCGCGGGCGCTCGCGTACCTGCCGGAGGACGCGCGCATCCACGCCACGGTGTACATCGTGGTGAAGCCCCGCAGCAACAGCTTCGTCTGGGACCTGGATCGGGACCCGGCGATCTTCCTCTATCTCGATCCCGAGGTGACCCCGACGAAGCTGGAGAACACCATCGCCCATGAGCTGCACCACATCGGGTTCGCCAGCGTGCGCGCCCGCGCCGATTCCCTCGCGGCTGCGCTGCCAGACAACGTCCGGCCGGCGGCGGAGTGGATGGGGGCTTTCGGCGAGGGGTTCGCGATGCTGGCGGCGGCGGGGGGGCCAGACGTCCATCCGCACGCCACCAGTCCCGACTCCGACCGGGCCCGGTGGGACCGGGACGTGGCCAATGTCAACGCGGACATCGGGCAGCTGGAGCAGTTCTTCCAGGACATCATCTCCCGGCGCCTCGCCACGCCGGATACGATCGGCGCCGTGGCCGCGGGGTTCTATGGCATCCAGGGTCCCTGGTACACCGTCGGCTGGAAGATGGCGGTCGCGATCGAGCGGCGCTTCGGCCGGGCGGAACTGATCCGGTGCATGACCGACCCGCGGCGGCTGCTCGTGCGCTACAACGAAGCGGCGGCCGACTTCAACCGGACCCACGCCGATCAGCTGGCACGCTGGTCTCCGTCGCTGGTGGCGGCACTCGGCGGCGGTTCCTGACGCCGCCGCGCCGTCCGCCGCTCCCGGCGCACCCCAGGGTATCGAATCCGCGACGCGAGTGACGGGATCGAGGGGGCGTGCGCCTTTCAGGGGCCACCGGACCTTGCCAATCCGGGGACGTCGTACCAGCGTAGCGGGAGGCGCGCCGACGGGATGCCGCGCCTCCAAACCCTCAGCTGGAGCCTGCCCATGCCCTCCCCCCAGCCCACCCGCCTCCTCAGCGGCGCCCTCACCCTCGTCGGCCTGATCTTTCTCCTGGGTATCTACCCGCTGACGGTTCTGTGGCCCAGCGGCTGGAGCTGGCAGCCGGACCAGCCGGCCTACCTCCAGATGATCATCGGTGTCTACGCGGTGCTCGGGATCTGCCTCATCCGCGCGGCGAAGGATCCGGCGCAGCACCTGAGCCTCATCTGGTTCACGGTGTGGTCGAGCGTGGTGCACGCGGGGATCATGGTCTGGCACTCCTTTACCGACCCGGGCATGATGACCCACCTCTGGGGCGATGACGCCGCGCTGATCGTGGTGGCGGTGCTGCTCGGCGTGCTGGCGTGGCCGGTACGCGACGCGTCGCGGGCGGGCTAGCGCGGCGCGGGGTGTGACTCCCGGGAGGTCGACGGCGTGGTGCAGGCTGAACCGGGCCTGTCCCCGGCTCCAGGCCGGGCGTACCTTACCCGGAGGCAGCAGACGCCACGCCGGCGTCGTTGTGAGGCAAAACCGACTCCCGCATGAGTGGCTCATGCCGACCTCTCGTGTCTCCCGCATCCTTCTCGTCAGCCTCTCGCTGGCCGCCTGTGACTCGACCGGCCCCGGGCCGGGCGGCACGCATGTCCTCCGCTTCGCCGGGCGGCTGCAGCCGGCCGACCCGACCATCCAGCTCATGGTGAGCGTCTTCCCGGAGCCGGACTCGACCATCTACCTCGGCCGCCGTCCGGTGAGCTTCGACTCGCTGGGCGACTTCGCCGACTCGATCACCGGCTATCCCGACGCCACCGCGGACAGCCTGGCCCTGGTCGCGGTGCAACCCACCTGCGATGTGTGGCAATCGACTCGCCTGGTCGCCCGCCGCGTCGCCGCGTCGGGTCGTGTCCTGCGCTGGCCCGACCTGAACCTCTCCGCGCCGGGGCCGGTCACCCTGCCGATCCGGGGCGTGGAGTTCTGCGGCATGCTGGCGCACGACCTGGCCGATGGCGGCCCGACCTTCGTCTCGATGATCCTTGACTCGATCGCGGACTCGGTCTTCGGCCGCTACTCGATTGATCATTCGGCGTCCTATGCCTCGGACGAGGGCATCCTGCTCGGCCGCCTCACGCCCGATACGCTGTACCTCGAGTTTCACACCACCGCGGACCCCCAGTGCGATGGCGCGGGCCTCGTGGCGCCGCGATACCAGGGGGGCTACCTGGATCTGGCCGCCTTCACCGGGCAGCCCAATCCGATCTGCGGGACGACCTCGGGCCTGATGCACCTCTACCCGCACACCTACGGCTTCCCTCCGCTGCCGGCGCCTGCCATCCACTGAGTCACTGGCCGTCACCCTCCCTTGTGGGCCGCAGGCGCGGGGAGCATCATTCGCGCGCCACTCACCAGGATCACCGATGTCGCGGCAGATCGTCTCCACCCCGAAGGCGGCCACGCCGCCGCCCACCTACAGCCAGGCCGTCAAGGCGGCCGGGTTGGTCTTCGTCTCCGGCACCGGGCCCGCGGATCCCGCCACCGGGAAGCTGGCGGGCGAGACGATCCAGGAGCAGACCCGCGCCTGCCTCACCAACATCGCCGCCATCCTCGAGGCGGCCGGCAGCTCCCTGGACCGGCTGGTGAGCGCCACCGTCATCCTCGCCGAGGAGAGCGACTTCGCGGGCATGAACGAGGAGTGGCTGCGCTGGTTCCCGACGGACCCGCCGGCCCGCCAGGGGGCGAAGCTCCCGGTGAAGGTGCCCGGACTGAAGATCTCCATCGCGGCGATCGCGGAGGGCTGACCGCCCCGCCCCCCGGGAACCCGCCAGGCGCCCCGGGCGTTGCGTCTCGGGTAGCGTGGTTCCTTCCCTGAATCCCCGGGGCCTCCGATGCGCGCCTGGCCGTTCATTGCCTACGCCGCTCTCTATGGTACCTGCCTGGCGCTGCTGGTAGGTCTCGAAGGGCTCTCACCCGCCGAGCCGCTGCTGGTACTTGCGATCTTCGGGGTAGGGTTCAGCGGGCTCGCCTGGTGGAGCACGCGCGGCCTCACCCCGCGCGCCGCCCCGGTGCGATCACCAGCCCGCGAGGGGCCGGCGGTGCTCGGCTACCTCGCCCTGCTCACCCTCTGCATCACGTGGGGCCTGCCGGCGCTCCGCGCCGCCGTGCCGGCGGGGTGGCCCGCCCAGCTCGCCGTGCTCACCGCCAAGGTGGGGGTGTTCGTCGGTGCGCCCCTTGTCCTGTGGCGCCGGTTCGGGTACGCCCGTGGGGAGATGTTCGCCTTCCGCGACGGACTCACCGGGCACTGGCGGCCGGTCGTGGTGCTTGGCGCTGCGATCGTGCTGTTCCAGGCGGTGCTGGGCCGGGCTCACACCGAACTGCCCGCGATGCACCTCACCGGTGCCGTGGTGCTGTGGTACGTGGCGGGCTTCGCGTGGCTGGTGGTGGATGTCGGGCTGGTGGAAGAACTCTGGTTCCGGGGGTTCCTGCAGACCCGCCTCGCGGCGTGGAGCGGATCAGAGGCGCTCGGGCTGGTGGCGATGGCGCTGCTGTTCGGCCTGGCGCACGCCCCGGGGCTGTACCTCCGCCCGGAGCTCACCGGCGAGGCGGTCGGGGGCCATCCGAGCCTGCTGCTCGCGGTGTGCTACAGCGTCACCTACACCTCTGTGTCGGGCCTCTTCCTCGGCGTCCTCTGGCTCCGCACCCGCAATCCGTGGGTGGTGATGCTGGTGCATGCCGCGCAGGACTGGCTGCCCACCGTGCTGGATGCCCTGCGGACGGGGGTACTGGGCGGCTGAGCCGGTGTGGCCGGCGCCGGGTCTTGCGCTGCTCCACCGCCACCGCCGGACGCCGACGGTGGTCGTGCGGGATCAGCGCGTGGATCAGGTTCATGCCGGCTGGGTCGCGAGCGACTCCTCCGGGCTCCAGTCCAGCAGCTGCTCGCTGATGTCGCCCACCTTGCGCATCTCGACGGCGCGGAGGAACAGCTCCGGGTCGAGCACGCCCCTGGCCTCGGGCGGGAAGGCGCCCGCGCGGGTGACCTGCCCGGCGCCGATCAGCTGGGCGCCGATGGCACAGGGCAGCCCGGTGCCGATCCCGATCCGTCCCGCGGCGGCGTACACCAGGCGCACGGTCCGGCCCGCCAGCTCGCCCCGGACCTCGGTCCGCAGCGCCCCCGTCTGGGGGACGTCCGTCATCCGCTTGCAGGTCTGGTAGAAGTACTGCGCCGCGAAGTCCATCGGGTCCACGGCTTGTCCATTCACCATCACGGGATGCCCCGACCGGGCCACCCGTCCCAGTTCGACGATCATCCGGTTGACCTCGACCGGCAGGAAGGTCGCCTTGTCATCCGCGTAGCGGATGCCCTCGATGTACCGCGAGAGAGTCAGCGGCTCGGGGTGCCCGATGTGCATCACCTCCACCGGCCCCAGCACCGGATACTCGATCACCTCGCGACCGTCCTCGAACGGACGCACGTCGCGCAGCTCTCCCTGCTCGTACACGAAGGCGCGGGTCGGCAGCGAGTACAGCAGGTGGGCCGCGAGTGCCGGTCCCCCCGCATCCGACCCGCGCATGATCCACGACGTGCGGACCTCGTCCACCCGGTCGAGCCGGTTCGCGCCGTAGCGGGCGAGGACGTTGGTAATCCCGGGACTGGCGCCCAGGCCGATCAGCAGGGTGATCCCCGCCCGCTCGGCTTCGGGATGCAGGTCGAGCAGCTCCAGGGTGGCGGCCCAGTCGTCGGAGACATCCACCAGGGAGACACCCGCGGCGAGCGCGGCGCGCGCGATCGCCACCGCATTCCGGTAGTTGGGGCCGGCGAGGTTGCAGACCACGCGGTGCCCGCGCATCAGCGCCACCAGGGCCGCATGGTCGAGCACGTCGACCCGGGCCACGCTCAGGCGCACGTTGTGGGGCGGCAGGGTGCCGAGGAATTCCTCCGCCTGTTCGGGGTGACGGCTCGCCACGGTCAGCCGCTGGAAGACCCCGTGCTGCACCAGGTCGGTGATGGCCGGACGGGCCATCTCACCGCATCCCAGGACCAGTGCTTTCATGATGATGACCCTCTGCTGAAGCGTTGCGTTCGGCGGGCGACAGGCGATAGAGCAGGGCGATGTCGAGACCCACCACGAGGACCAGCCCGGCCCACGCCCCGCGCCAGAAGACGCCCTGCAGCCGGCCGGCGCGGACCAGGAAGACGGAAATCGCAGCGACGGTGAGCAGCACGCCGAGGACCTGGTGATGCAGCTGTTCGACCCGGTTGGGCAGGTGCTCGGCCGAGCCGCCGTGCAGGCCGAACGCAAGTGCGACGGCCAGCATGAGCGAGGGGAACAGCCACCCCCACGCCGGCGCGGAGAGGCGGCCCCGGGCGCGCGCCAGCTCCACCGCGCCACACAGCATCACCAGGAAGCTCCCCACCTTGTGCTGGATCACGTGCCAGTGGGTGAGGTAGCGGGGCCAGTCGCTGAGCCAGGTCTCCGGGTGTTCCGGCACGAAGCTCCCGAGCGTTTCCCACCAGCCGAGCGGCTGGTAGGTGCGGGTCTGGGCCTCCACCGGGATGAACAGGAAGAAGCCGATCAGGAAGGTGAGGACCGGCCAGGCGTAGCGCGCGCGGCTCCCGGGGCGCCAGGTGGACCAGAGTCCGAGGAGCCCGACGAGGGCGGCGATCGCCCCGAAGATCACGTGCACCTTCTCGGTGTGGGTCATGGCGTGCTCACAGGTCGCGGGCGTGGATGGCGTAGCGGCGCACGACGGGCAGGCGCATCCGCTCGAGCAGGCGGCGCATGCCGCGGTTCTCGTCGAACACCTGGGAGAGCTCGCCGCGACGGTACCCCCGGGCGAGCCCGGCGCGGTGCAGCTCGGCGATCATCCGGATGGCGAGGCTGGTCCCGTGGACCCGCGGTAGCAGGCCGAGGGCCATCATCCGTGCCTGCGGGATGTGGCGATACCAGCGCAGCATCCTCGCCCAGCCGAGCGGGAGGAGCCGCCCACCGGCGCGGGCCCAGAGCCAGTTCACGTCCGGCATCGCCAGCGCCACGCCACACGGTCCGGCCTGGTCCTCCGCCACCAGGGCGATGGCGGGATCGAGGATCGGGCGCAGCTGGCGGGCCATCGCATCGGCCTCCTGCTCGGAGATCGGATCGAAGTGCCACGCCTCGGCGAGGGTGGCGTTGATCAGCCGGGCCATGAGCCGGGTCTCCGCGCGGAGCGCGCCCAGCCGAAGCGGGCGCAGCCGGATCGAGGAGCCGGTGGCGGCGCGGGAGGCGACCTCGCCGATGCGTCCCGGATCGGCGGACTCCGGGGCCCAGCCGTAGGCACTGAGCCGGATCGCCGGCTCGTAGCCCGCGTCCGCCAGCAGCGCGGCGTAGTACGGCGGATTGTACGGCGTGAACAGCATGGCGGGGCGCTCGAAGCCCTCGATGAGGAGGCCGAGCCGGTCGCGGGGCGTGACCTGGATCGGGCCGAAGCAGCGCCGGCAGCCCTGCGCCGCCAGCCACGCCTCCGCCGCGCCGAGGAGCGCAGCGGCATCCACCGGCCGGTCCATGCATTCGAAGAATCCGAAGTATCCATCCTCGGGGTGGGTGGCCGAGGTGAACGCCGCGATGCGGCCGGCGGGGGTTCCCTGATCCAGCAACACCC
>CAZYIV010000137.1:0-7768 GCA_964647615.1 uncultured Gemmatimonadaceae bacterium
GGGTGCGCAGGTCGGCGCGGGAGAGCTCGCCCACGGCGCGGAGCAGCGTCAGCAGCAGGTCGCCGCGCGGTGTCCACTCGTACTCGAAGAAGCCGGGGGCGAACAGCGCGAGGCCGGAGTCTTCCCCCGCCACCGCCACCCAGCGATGGGCAGGCGCGGTCGGCACCGGCGTCTCGCCCGGCGTGCGCCGGCGCCCTCTGGCGAGCGGCGCCCGGCTCACACAGCCGAACTGCGCCCCGGCCAGGGCCGGGAGGCCCCGGAGGCCGGTGGGGAAGCGGAGCCGCAGCCGGTGGTCGGTGGCGCGGTTGTCCAGCGCGATCCGGAGCCGCAGCACCGGGGAGTCGCCCACCGCCTCCACCCGGAAGCGCGCCTCGACCCGGCCCGGCCGCCCGCCGGGACCCTGCCCCGCCGCGAAGCCCACGCCCCACTCGAGCCCCGCCACCAGCGGCCCCGGCGCGCCGACCCGGACGCCGGTGGCGCGGGCCGCGCGCCGTGGACGGTCGCGCGAGACGGGGCAGAAGCTGTAGCAGTCGCCCCGGTCGAGCTCGCTCTCCAGTGCCAGCAGGCCGGCGAGCGGCCGGCCGTGAGGCGCACGCACCACCGCCGTGCCATCGGGGTCGAGCGCCAGTTCCACCCGGCCGTTCCACAGCAGCCGTCCCTGCGCCTGCGCGAACGGTTCCTGCGGCGCCGCGCTCCCGCGGATCACCGGCAGCACCCGCAGCCCGAACGGCTCCAGCGCCTCCGGCAGCACCACCGCGATGCGCGCTCGCTCCACCTCGTCCGCGTCGGGATAGTGCCGCGCGGCGTCCACCCGCTCCTCCGTCACCACCCGCTCCAGCAGCTGCGGCGCGAGCGCGTAGCTGGTCCCCTGTCCCGTCACCCATTCCAGCTGTGGCGCCACCAGTCCCTTCCCCTTCCGGACCGGCGCGCCGCCCGGCGGCCCGACCGGGATGTCCCGCCGGAAGCCGCAGAGGTGGGCCAGCACCACGCCGCGCCGCGCCCGCGGCACCGGGTTCCACACCACCAGCGCCGGGGCGGTCGGGGCGCCGTCGCGCGCGGCATCGGGATCGTGCCCCGCGAGCCGGGCGATGGCGGTGCGGACGAGTTCGCCGGCGGTGGCCTCCACCCCCTCGAGGCGGCAACGCATCGCCCGCGCGACCGGATCGGCGGCGCAACCGCCGAGCGTGTCGTGGAAGTGACACTGCAGCAGCTCACGCCACGCCTGGCGCAGCACCGCATGGGAGCCCTCGGTCGGCGCCAGCACCTCCAGCGGCTCGGCGAGGCGACCGAGCAGCAGCTCCAGCCGCGCGTTGTCCCGCTTGAGCGGCGCCCGGGTGGCGTGCACGCCCTGCAGGGTCCAGGTGTAGCCGTAGGAATCGCGCAGCTCGCCGCGGACCAGCGCCACCTCGCCCAGGTCGCCGCGGGCCGCGCGGAAGAACGCCGAGAGGCTCGAATGGCGGACCTCCACGCCCCGATCCAGCGCGCCCAGCCGCTCCGCGAGGCGGCCGAGCTCCGGATCGGGGGCGTGATGATCGGCGCCGACGAAGAGCGCGACGTGGCGGGTCGCCGCCCGCGGCAGCAGCCGCGCACGCACGGCCTCCCAGGCGGCGGGCAGCGCGGCGTCCGGCACCAGCAGGTTGGAGCCGATCTCGTAGCCATCGGGCGGCAGGTGATAGACCAGCACTCGCCGGCCGTCGGGCGCCTCCCACCAGGCCAGGTCGCGACCGCCCGTCGCCCCCGGGCCGAGCCCCCGCCACACCACCGCATCCGAGAGCCCGGCCCCGGCGCCGAGCGCCGGCAGCACCGCCGGATGGCCGAAGGCATCGGGCGAATAGAGCACCCCCGGCTCCGGTGCCCCCAGCGCCTGCTGGTGCCCCCGCCCCTGCAGCAGGTTGCGAATCAGTGACTCGGCGGCGGGGATCTGCTCATCGGCGAGGACGTACCACGGCCCGGTGACCAGCCGGCCCTGCTGCACCAGCGCGGCGACCCGGTCCCGCTGCTCCGGGCGGACCGCGAGGTAGTCCTCCAGCAGCACGGTCTGGCCATCGAGATGGAATGCCGTCAGGCGGGCGTCGGTCTCGAGCAGCGACAGCAGGTCGTCGAGCAGCGGCACCAGTCGCGCGCGGAACGCCCCCAGCGGGAGGTACCACTCGCGATCCCAGTGCGTGTGGGCGATGAGGTGCACGACGGGACGGGGCATCGCGGGAATCCTAGTACCGGCGTCGGAACCCCGCGACCCTTCCGCCACCCCGGCTCCCGGTGCCAGATTGCCGCCTGACTCCGGCGCAGGTGCCCCCGTGACGACAATCGACTGGCGTCCCCGCGAACTGCCCACCCACGGGCAGATGACGCTTCCCCGCCGCTACTTCACCGACCCGGCCGTGCTGGCCGAGGAGGTGGAGCGGATCTTCACCCGCCAGTGGCTGTGCGTGGACCGGGAGGAACGGATCGCGCGGCCGGGCGAGTACTTCCTGCACGAGTTCGCCGGCGACAGCGTCATCATCCTGCGGGACCAGCAGGGCACGGTGCGCGCCTTCCACAACGTCTGCCGCCACCGCGGCAGCCGGATCTGCGAGGCGCACCAGGGGCAGTTCTCCGAGACCGTGCAATGCCCCTACCACGCCTGGACCTACGGGCTCGACGGCCGCCTCGTCGGCGCGCCGAGCACCAACGATCTCGAAGGGTTCCGGAAGCAGGACTGGCCGCTCCACCCGGTGGCCGTCGCGACCTGGGAAGGGTTCATCTTCATCAACCTGGACCCGGCCGCCGCGCCATTCGAGGAAAGCCACGCGCCGCTGCTGACCCGGTTCACCCGCTTCAACCTGCCGAACCTCCGCACCGGGCGCACCATCGAGTACGACGTCCGGGCCAACTGGAAGCTGGTGGTGCAGAACTACTCCGAGTGCTACCACTGCCCGCTGGTGCATCCGACGCTCACCCGCCGCACCCCGCCCACGCTGGGCGAAAACGACCTGGTGGACGGGCCGTTCCTCGGCGGGTACATGATCCTCGCCGACGACGCGAAGAGCATGACCATGACCGGCCGGGTGTGCGGTGTCCCGGTGGGCCCCGCGCTCCCCGCCGAGGATCACGACCGGGTGTACTACTACAGCGTCATGCCCAACATGCTGCTGTCGCTGCACCCCGATTACGTGATGTTCCATGTCCTCTGGCCGGTGGCGCACGACCGCACCCGGATCGTCTGCCACTGGCTCTTCCACCCCGCCTCGCTGGCGGACAGCGCCTTCGACATCGAGGACGGGGTGAAGTTCTGGGACATGACCAACCGGGAGGACTGGCACGTCTGCGAACTCAGCCAGCAGGGGGTGAGCAGCCGTGCCTACACCCCGGGGCCGTACAGCCACCGGGAGTCGATGTCGGCCGCCTTCGATCGCTACTACCTCAGCGCGATGGGCCATCCGGAGAGCACCATCTTTCCCACCCGCGCGGGCTGACCCCGGCGGGCGGAAACGACGACGGGCGGGCTCCCCGGAGGGGACCCGCCCGTCTCGCGTACCGGGGGCCGGTCAGCGGGGACTGCCGAGGAACGCCGCGATGGACTCGCCGGCGCGCTGCCCCTCCACGGCCGGATTCTGCGGTGACTGCTTGAAGTCCATGGACAGCCGGTTGGCCTCCGGCGCCATCTGGGTCATCAGCTGCTGGAAGGTCAGCTGGCTGTCGCTCTTCATGAGCATCTGGAACAGCAGCACGGTGAAGAGCCCCACCCGCGCCGTCTTGCCGTCCTCGAGCGTGAGCATGTAGTTGGCCGAGGTCTCGGTGGGCTGGGCCGCGGCCAGCAGGATGTGATTGGCCGGCTGGTTGTACTCGTTCCCCACGCCGCGGGCGTTGCCCACGGTCAGGTCGCGGGCCGGCGTCTCCAGCTTGGCCGCGATGTCCCGGTACTGCGCGAAGCGCACGCCCGGCGCGGCATACGGCCCCGCGGCGCGCAGGTGCCGCACCGCTTCCGGCTCCGCACCGCCCATCACGTCATCCCACTTCGCCGCCTTGGCGCCGCGGGTGCCGGTGCCGGCATGGCACATGTCGAGCGCGATCAGCACCCGGCCCGCCCGCAGCTCGCCGGTCAGGATCCCCAGCTCGTCATCGAGCAGGTAGCCGTAGAGATCGCCCTGGGTGCCCCAGGTGGCCACCGCCTCGTCCTTGCCGTCCGGCTCCGGGTCGTCGGCGCCGGTGTAGCCGCGGTTGTCCGGCAGCTGCATGCCGTGGCCGGAGTAGTGGAACACCGCCACGCCGTTGGGGCCGGCCTGGCCCAGGTGGCGGCGGAAGGCCTCGATGATCTGGTCGCGGTTGGCCTCGACATCGCGCAGGATGACGATGTCCTGCGGCCGGAAGCCGTAGCGCTGGATCAGCAGGCTCCGCATCAGCATCACGTCGTTGGTCGGGCCGCCGCCCAGGTCCAGCTCGTCACCCGGGTAGTCGTCGGCCGCCACCAGCAGCGCGTAGCGCCCGTTCGGGTCGCCGCCGCCGGGATAGAGCTTGGCGTAATCCACCGCGGTCACCGAGCCCTGGGACTTCGCGGCCAGGGTGTAGCCGCCGCGGGAGGTGGGCTTGGTTCCGAGCACGAAGATCACGTAGGTCCCCTCGGCCGGGAGCTTCAGCTCGAGGGTCACCTCGCCGGTGGCCGGCTTGACCTCACCCAGGTACTTGAGATCGTTGGTCTGCTGCAGGAAGATCGCCAGCGTCGCCTCGTACGGCGCCTTCACGGTGAAGGCGGCCAGCTCGTTCTTGGCGCCCTGGTAGGTCCACTGGTCGAAGATCCAGCCGTTCTGCAGCTGGCTGTCGCCCTCGCCCAGCTCCCCGGCCAGGTACTGGTTGGGTCGGAGGAGGGGGGCGTAGGCGAGACCGCGCGATGCGGGAGTGGCCCGCTCGGCCTTCGCGGCACGGCTCAGCATTCCCCGCAGTCCCTGGCCCGGCATGGCCCCGGCCGAGACCACCATCAGCAGGGCCGTCAGGCCCCCGAGCACACCCCTCCGCATGCCGCCTCCGTGCAATGGATTGTTGGATTCCTGCCACCGGGGGTCAGAGGACACCCCGGCGCTTCAGCCGGTTGTACTGGTCCACCACCGCCGTGCTCGCCCCCGCCGGGGGGACATCGAGCACCAGGATACCCCGGGCCCGCATGTCCGCCAGCGCGGCGGCGCGGGAGAGCAGCAATTCCTCGGCCGCGGCCCGCTCGAACGCCACCGCGGTCGTGGCCGGCCGGGCCACCGCCAGCCGGTCGAGGGCCGGCTCCCGCAGCACCACCGCCAACGGCACGTGCCGGGGGCGAAGGGTGCCCACCTGGCCCACCAGCGCCTCGCTCGCGGTACGGTCAATCACGTCGGTGAACAGCACCGTGAGTGCCCGCTTGCGGTTGTGCGTGGCCAGGTAGGCGAAGGCGGCCGGATAGTCCGGCTCGACCAGCCTGCCCTCCACCGTGGCCAGCGCGTCGAGCACCTGCCGCAGCGCCCGCTTCCCCCGCGCCGGGGGGATCCACTGCTGGATGGTGTCGGCGAACACCAGCAGCCCGACGTTGTCATCGTGTTCGACCGCGCTGTGCGCCAGGTGCAGTGCCGCTTCCACCACCGCGTCCAGTCGGGAGCGCCCGTCCACTTCGGCGGTGAGCTGCCGGCCGGCGTCCACCACGATCAGCACCTGCTGCCGCCGCTCATCCTCGTACTGGCGGGCCATCACCTTGCCCCGCCGCGCCGTCGCCTTCCAGTCGATGGTGCGGGTGTCCTCTCCCGGGACCCATTCCTTCAGGCTCTCGAAGACCCGCCCCTCCCCGATCCGCCGGATGTTGCGGAACCCCGCCTCCCGGCGGCGCTGGGCCTGGGTAGGCAGGGACCGCAGAGACGCGCCGAGCAGGCTGGGATACACAAGCACCTGCCACGGGCGCGCCAGTCGCACCTGGCGCCAGCAGAGTCCCCACGCGCCCCGGATCCGGATGCTCAGCCGCCCACCCTCCGCCCGCCCCCGGCGGCGCGGGGTGAGCCGGACCTCCTCGCGCAGCGTGTCCCGCGCCGGGAGGTGGACGGTGCGCTCGGGCCGGTCGGGCGCGACCACCTCGGGGAAGGCCTCGCGCACCCGCAGCTCGAGCGGCCGGTCGAGGGGGTTGGTCCACTGGTAGTAGACCGGGAGCGGACGGCCGACGGAGAACGCCGGCGGCGGGGTGCGGCGGGCCCCGAGTGCCTCGGGGGCGAACGCGGCGAGACGCCAGCCATCCACGATCAGGGCCAGGACCCAGAGCAGGTCCAGGGCCAGCACCAGCCCGGCCGCCTCGCGCCAGGCGAACGCCACCGGGAAGAGCAGCGCGAGGAAGGCAGCGCCGACCAACCAGCGCCGGTCCGGGAGGTAGATCACCGGGGCCAGCGGTTGTCGCCGAGGTCCCGGTCGGGGAACCGCGCGTCCGGGTCCAGCACGACGGAACGGATCTGCCGGCCACCGAAGTCGAGCGACACCGTCCGGCTCCGGCGGCCATCGAACCAGTCACTCACCGGCCAGCGCAGGGTGACGGTGTCTCCCCGGGCGGTGGCGTTCCGCGGCAGCCGGGGCGCCCCGCGCCCCGGGGCGAGCACCGCCTGCAGCACGATCGGCGCCGGCATCTCCCCCGCCTGACGCACGGTGACATCCCAGCGGTTGCCGTGGGTGGTCACCTGCGAGATGCTGCCATCCACCGACTCGGTGGTGAACAGCCAGTAGTACCAGAACCACCCCAGGTCCTGCTTGAGCTCCCGGTTCATGGCGAACATGAAGTCCCACGGCGACGGGTGGTGGAACCGCCAGTCGCGGGCGTAGGCCTGCATGGCCCGGGTCACGGCGCTGTCCCCCACCAGCGCACCGAGCATCGAGAGCATCATCGGCGCCTTGGCATAGGTCACGTAGGTGGTGAAGGGGCCGCCGTAGTTGTTGTCCCACATCATGGGGGCCTGGGCCTCGATCCCGGCCGCGCCTCCCGCGCGGCTGCCGACGGTGTCGAGCACCGGCGGCCGGCCCCGCCAGGCGGCCTCCGAGAGGATGTTCATGTACTCGTTGAAGCCCTCGTCCATCCACCCGTACCAGGTCTCGTTGGTGCCCACCTGCATCGGCCACCACTGGTGCCCGATCTCATGGTCGGTCACCCCGAAGCCCGGCCCGCTCATGGTGAGCATCGGGTACTCCATCCCGTTCTCGGGCCCGTCCACCTGGGTGAACTGGGGGAAGGCGTAGGGGAACCAGAGCGCGGAGTAGTACTCCAGCGCGTGCCGCGCCATGGCGCCGGTCTGGCGATAGCGGGTGTTCTCCGGCAGGTAGAACAGCGATACCGGGATCGCGCCGCGGCCGGGAATGGTGGCGCGGGTGGCGTCCCAGACGTACTCGGCGGACGTGGCCCAGGCGAAATCGTTCACCGTGTCGGCGGTGAAGCGCCACACCGCGCGGGTGTCGCTCCGGCCGCGGCCCTGGGGCCGGGGCGCCTGAGAGGCATCCCAGATGGTCACCTGGCTGTCACTCTCGAGCAGGTGCGCCAGCCGCTCCCGTGCCTCCGCCGGGAGGACCTCCTCCGGGTTGGTGAGCACGCCGGTGGCGCCCACCAGGTAGCCGGCCGGAACATCGAGATTCACCTCGAAGCGCCCGAAGTTGTTGTAGAACTCGCTCGAGCCCAGGTGCGGCTCGCGGTCCCAGCCACGGAGGTCGTCGTACTTGGCGACCTGCGGGTACCACTGCGCCGCCTGGAAGACCCGGAGCCCGCGCCGCCCGCCCCGCGCGCTGCCGCGGCCGACCGGGATGTCGG
>CAZYIV010000138.1:0-7461 GCA_964647615.1 uncultured Gemmatimonadaceae bacterium
CCGATCAGGAAGCTCTGCATCGCGAAGCCGGTGGTGCGCTGCTCCGAGGGGAGGTTGTCCCCGACAAAGGCGCGGAACGGCTCCATCGAGATGTTGATGGAGGCGTCCATCATCCACAGCATCCCGGCCGCGACCCACAGCGCGGGCGAGTTGGGCATGGCGAACAGCGCCAGCGAGGCGAGGATCGCACCGACCAGGAAGTACGGCCGGCGGCGGCCCAGGCGGTTCCAGGTGCGGTCGCTGAGGTAGCCCACGATCGGCTGGACGATGAGCCCGGTGACCGGCGCGGCGATCCACAGGATCGGGATGTCCTCGACCTTGGCGCCCAGGGTCTCGAAGATCCGGCTCACGTTGGCGTTCTGCAGCGCGAAGCCGATCTGGATGCCCAGGAAGCCGAAGCTCATGTTCCAGATTTCCCAGAACGTGAGCCGCGGCTTGGTGCGGGCGGCGATCGCGGCGGTGGCGGCGTGTGCTCCCATCGGGCGTCCTGTCGGGGTCAGGGGTGGGTGGGGGCGGCGGCGGGCGCGGCGGGCGGCGCCCGGCGCGCACGTTCGAGCAGGCGGGCCAGCAGGTCCACCTCGGGATCGGCGAACACCTCGTCCAGCAGCCGGCGCATGGGGCGCTGCCAGTTGGGCCGCTCGGAGGAGCGGGTACCCGGCAGGTTCACGCCCTCATCCTCCAGCCAGAGATCCTCCAGCCAGGGCACCACCAGCGGGCTGGCGGAGCGGCCCAGCCAGTCGAGCAGTGTCGCGAGGAACGGGCCGGGCGCGGCCACCGATTCCTTGAGCTGGGCCGCGAGCCATTCCGAGGCCTGTTCCCGCTCGGCCACGACCTCGGGGACCGCCTCCGGCTTGAGCAGCTTGTGCCGCACCCGCTCGCCGATGTCGTTCCCCTTGAGCCAGCCGGCGAAGGTCGGCGTGTCGTGGGTGCCGATCAGCGCCATGTCCGCCGCGGTCGGCGGGTCCACGACCGGGCCGGCGGAGGCCTGGAACATCGCGAGGTACATCCCCCAGATCCGGTGCCGGGGCAGCGCCTCGAAGATCTCCTTGGGCACGGTGCCCAGGTTCTCACCGACCACCTCGCAGCGGTGCCGGTTGGACTCGAGCGTCAGCACCGCGAACAGCTCCTCCGCCGGGTAGGAGACATAGGTCCCGTCGTGCAGCCCGAAGCCGTGGGGGATCCAGTAGAGCCGGGTCCATGCCATGATATGGTCAATCCGGAGGACCCCCGCCAGCGTGGCCTGATGGCCGATGGACGCCGCGATGTAGGCATGCCCCTCCCGCTGCGAGGCGGACGGGAGCACCGGGCTGAAGCCCCAGTCCTGCCCGCTGGGGAAGCCCTGGTCCGGCGGCGCGCCCACCGACATCCCGCCGCCGAAGAGCGCCTGCCGCGACCACGGGTCGTAGCCGTCGGGGTGCACCCCCACCGCCAGGTCGAGGCCGAGGCGGAAGCCGCCGCCTTCGAGCCGGGCACGGAGATCGTGCAGCTGGCGGCGGGCCTGGGCCTGCGCCACCAGGTGGAAGCGCTCCTCCTCCAGGTCCACGTCGGCGTCGGTGAGCGTGCCGTCGCGCGCCGCCGCGGGCCAGTCGCGCCAGTTCCGCCCCAGCCGCGCCTGCGCCCCGCGGAAGCGGGCGTAGCGCCGCACCTCCTCGTCCAGCTCGTGGGCCGGTGGCGCCGGGATCCCCGCGAGCGCCGCGCGGACCTCGGCATCGGCCTGGGTCACGTCCAGCCGGGCCGGGGCCGGCGCGGGCCGGTGGGCCTCGCCGAGGTCGAGGATCAGCTCCGACCAGAAGAGGCGGCTCACCGGCGAGTAGGGGCTCGGCTCGGGGAAGTCGCGGTTGAAGGTGGGGAGCAGCGGCAGCACCGTGACCAGGTCGCCACCCCGCTCCGACACCCAGCGGCAGACCGACTCGAGGTCGCGCAGGTCGCCGATGGAGCGGCTGCGGCGGCCCCGCAGCGCCGCCAGGTGCGTGCCGACACCCCAGCTGCGCGGATTGCCGGGGCGGCGCCAGGCCTGGGTGGGGGCGGCGATGATGGTGCAGCGCTCCTGCCGCCCCTTGTGGGCCACCGTCAGGTGATGGTAGCCCAGCGGCAGCGGGCCGGCCGACTGGAAGACACCATTGGCGTGGTGGAACGGCGCCGGGTCACCCCGGTCGAGCCGCAGCTCCACCGACGCGGTGGAGGCCACCTCGATCGGCGGCAGGCGGCCATCCCAGGCCACCACCACGGGCGGCAGCAGGCGGGTGCGGCGCTGCTCCCGCACAGCGCGCAGCGCCTCGCCGGCGTCGGTGGGACGGGTGACGGACGCGCCCACGGCGGCGCAGACCTTCACCAGGGTCTCCGGCCCGACCTGCACCGGGCGGTGCAGGCCGTCCACGTACTTGGTGTACACCCCCATCGCCTCGGCGAGGGCGTGCAGGTCGTCGAATTCGCGGGATCGGGTCTTCATGGCACCAGGTGGAAGCGGATGGCCTGCCCGCCGCCCGGCGCCAGGTGCACCCGCAGCGTGCTGCCGCGGGTCACCGGCCGCCGGGTGATGGCCACGGGCAGCGGGTTGTCGAGCCAGTCGGCCTTCGGGCCGTCAGCGTAGATCTCGGCGGTGTAGCGCTTGCCGCGCTCCAGGAAGGTGAGCGGCACGTCGAAGGTGCGCGGCGCCTCGTCGGTGATGGCGCCGAGGAACCAGTCCTGGCTGTCGCGGGCGCGGCGGGCGACGATGACGTAGTCGCCGATCGCACCGTCAATCACCCGGGTGGTGTCCCAGTCCACCGCCACGTCCCGGATGAACTGGAAGGCGGGCTGGCGAACGTAGTTCTCCGGCAGGTCCGCCGCCATCTGCAGCGGCGAGTACAGCACCACGTAGAGCGCCAGCTGCTTGGCGAGGGTGGTGCGCACCCGGGGCTCGTCGGCGCGGCGGGGGCGGCCGGTGCCGCGCTCGATCAGCAGGTCGAACACGCCGGGGGTGAAGTCCATAGGCCCGGCGAGCAGCCGGGTGAAGAAGAGCATCGTCTCGTGTTCCGGCGGGTTGCCGCCGTCGCCGCTCCAGGCGTTGTACTCCTGCCCGCGGGCGCCCTCGCGGCTCATCATGTTGGGCCAGGTGCGGCGCTCGCCGGTGGCGTGGATCGGCTCGTGCACGTCCACCATGATCCCGTGCGCCGCGGCGTCCTCGATCACCTTGCGGTAGTGCCGCACCATCCGCTGCGACCAGTGGGAGTCGCCGTGGGAGATGGTGTCGGTGACGTAGCCGGTCTTGATCGCGTCGAGGCCGAGCGACTGGTACAGCGCAAAGGCGCTGTCCATCTGGCGCTCGTAGTTCTCGATCCCGCCCGAGGTCTCGTTGTGCACGATCAGGCGCACCCCCTTCTCCCGGGCGTAGGCGGCCAGCGCCTTGAGGTCGTAGTCGGGATAGGGCTGGGTGAAGGAGAAGGCGTCCCGGTTCTTGATCCAGTCGCCGTCCCAGCCGGTGTTCCACCCCTCCACCAGCACCCCGCCGAAGCCGTTGGCCGCCGCGAAATCAATGTACCGCCGGGTGTTCGCGGTGGTGGCGCCGTGCTTCTCGCCCGAGGCCCAGGTGTAGGTGCCGATGTGCATCCCCCACCAGATGCCCACGTACTTCATCGGGTGGATCCAGTCGGTGTTGGCGATGCGGATCGGCGGGTTGAGCTTGAGCCCGAGCAGCGACGGCGACAGATCGGTCACCCGGTCCGCGATCTGCAGCGTGCGCCACGGGGTGTTGAAGGGGGTTCGACCCTGCACCGCCGTGCCGTCGCCCATGAGGGCGAGGTCCGCCTGGAGGGTGCGGCACTCGATGCAGCCGCCCTTGAGGTTCATCCGGGCGTAGTCCTCGAGGTCCGCCTCGTGGATCACCATGTACGTGCGGCGGTCCCGGGCCTCCAGCGTCAGCGGTGTCTGCACGTGCTGCAGCAGGCTGAGCGGGCTCTCCGAGTAGAGCATCTCGGAACGGTCCATCCGGGGGCGGTCGGAGGGGATCCACCAGGCCCGCGGGTTGTCCGCGAAGCTGAACTGGGTCAGCTCCTCCATGATGGTGAAGCTGTCCAGCGCCGCCTGGGCCGGGAACTCGTAGCGGAACCCGATCCCGTCGTCGAAGGCGCGGAAGCGGACCGTCAGCTGGAGGTTTGGTATCCGGTCGACACGCCCGGGCTGGAGCCGGAGGATGATGCTGGACTCCTTCACCCCGACCGCCAGCTCGTTGTACTGCTCGTGCACCCGCTTCACCTCACCCCAGGGCTGGGTCCACCACTCATCGTGACTGGCCCGGGCCGAGTCGGTGATGACCAGCCCCGAGTCGAGCGGCGGCAGGTCCCGGAAGCGGAATCCCAGCCGGGAGGGCTCGATCAGGCGGCGGCCATCGCGGTCGAGCCGCCAGGTGAGGCGGCCGTCGAGCAGTTCCACCGTGAGCCGGCTGCGGCCGTCGGGGGAGGCGACCTCGACCTGGGCCGCCATCGGCGCGGCGGCCAGCAGCAGTGCCAGGCCGGCAGTGACCGGGAAGCGACGAGGGTGCGTCATGCGACATTCCTTCGTTCAGTGAGCCCCGGGCGGCGTGCCTGGGGCTGGCCCCCGCCCGGCGGGAGCACCGGGGAAGTCCGGATCTTGCGCTGCCGGGGGGCGGAGCGGAACATTGACGCGGGGCCGCGCGGCCACCGGACCGCCAGATCCGGGCGCGGCCCCGTGCCTCCCCCTTCTGACCCCGCCACACCCCCGGGACCGACCGTGCACCAGATCCAGCTTGGCGCGATCGACTACTCCATCCTGCTCATCTACTTCGCCTTCGTACTCGGCATCGGCTGGGTGCTGCGCCGCTACGTGAAGAGCAGCGAGGACTTCTTCCTGTCGGGGCGGTCCATCCCCACCTGGATCGCCGGCCTGGCCTTCCTCTCCGCCAATCTCGGCGCGCAGGAGGTCATCGGCATGGCCGCCTCCGGCGCCAAGTACGGGATGATGACCAGCCACTTCTACTGGGTCGGTGCCATCCCGGCAATGGTGTTCGTGGGCATCTTCATGATGCCGTTCTACTACGGCTCCCGCGCCCGCTCGGTGCCGGAGTACCTCCGGCTCCGCTTCGACGAGAAGACCCGCGGCTTCAACGCGATCACCTTCGCGGTGATGACGGTGTTCTCCTCCGGCATCTCGATGTACGCCCTCGCCAAGCTGCTGGAGCTGGTGCTGGGCTGGAACTTCCACACCAGCGTGATCCTCTCCGCGATCATCGTGCTGGTGTACATCTTCCTGGGCGGCCTCACCTCGGCGATCTACAACGAGGTGCTGCAGTTCTTCCTGATTGTCCTCGGCTTCCTGCCGCTGGTGCTGCTGGGCCTCAAGGACGTCGGCGGCTGGGGCGGCATGGTGGCCAAGCTGGAACCGGTCGCCACCAGTGCCGGCTACGCCGCCGGCGCCTGGTCCGACAGCTGGCGCCATCTCGGCTCCGGGGCGGACAACCCCATGGGCGTCGAGTGGTTCGGCATGGTCATGGGGCTCGGCTTCGTGCTCTCGTTCGGCTACTGGTGCACCGACTTCCTGGTGATCCAGCGGGCCATGGCCGCCGAATCCATGAGTGCCGCCCGCCGGACCCCGCTGTTCGCCGCCATCCCGAAGATGCTCTTCCCCCTGCTGGTGATCGTGCCGGGCATGATCGCCATCGCGCTGCACCAGAGCCGGGGCGGCTTCCTGCCCCTCGGGGCCGACGGCACCCCCAACTACAACCTGGCCATGCCGGTACTGCTGGCGCACTACCTGCCGAGCGGCCTGCTGGGCCTCGGGCTCACGGCGCTGATGGCCTCGTTCATGTCCGGCATGGCCGGCAACGTGACCGCCTTCAATACGGTATGGACCTACGACATCTACCAGTCGTACATCCGCCCCGGCCAGTCGGACCGGCACTACCTGAAGATGGGGCACGCCGCGACGGTGTTCGGGATCGTGGCCAGCGTGGCGGCGGCGTACGCCACCACCCGCTTCAACAATATCATGGACATGCTCCAGCTGGTGTTCGCCTTCGTGAACGCCCCGCTGTTCGCCACCTTCCTGCTCGGCATGTTCTGGCGCCGCACCACCGGCCACGGGGCCTTCTTCGGGCTGCTGCTCGGCACCCTCGCCGCGGCGGCCCACCACGGCCTGACGCTGCCCCACGGCGCCATGCCCGGCCTCAAGGGCGCGTTCCTCGGTGCGACGCTCCACACCTACCCGAGCGAGATGGCCCAGAACTTCTGGACCGCCATCGTGGCTTGGACCGCCTGCTTCGTGGCGACGATCGCCATCTCGCTCGTCACCCGGGGGCAGAAGTCGGACGATGACCTGCGGGGGCTGGTCTATTCCCTCACCCCGCGCCTCACGGATGACGATCCCGCCTGGTACCGCCGCCCCGTGACCCTAGGCGCCGTGGTGCTGGGCCTGACGCTGGTGCTCAACATCATCTTCTGGTGACCGGCCCATGCAACTCGACCTGCGGCTCCCGATGGGGCTCATGTTCTCGATCTTCGGCGCCCTGCTCACCGTCTTCGGGCTGGTCTCCGACCGCTCGGTCTACGACCGGTCCCTTGGCATCAACGTGAACCTCTGGTGGGGCCTCGTGCTGCTCGCCTTCGGCCTGGCGATGCTGGGCCTGGCGCTCCGCAGCCGCCCGCGCACCGGGGACACCACCCGCTGACCCGGAGGGCCCCATGGCCCGCTGGTTCGTCGTCTTCGGCCTCCTGCTCACCTCCACCGGCTGCTTCCACGGCAGCGGCCCCGCGCCCGGCCAGCCCGGCGAGTCGCCCATCCCGGTGGTGGTCAACAGCGACTATGCGCTCCCCGTGGACGTGTATGTCATCGGGCGCGGCGGCACCCGCCGCCTGGGCACGGTGCATCCCGGCATCGAGAGCACCTTTCAGATCCCGCTGGCCTATCTCTCGCCGGGCGGCGTGACCGAGCTGGAGGTGCGCGCCACCGACGGGCCGCTCTTCCGCTCGGGCGACCTGCTGCTCGCCGTCGGCGACATCATCGACCTGCACGTCGGGCTCCGGCTCTTCAGCAGCACCGCGACCATCCGGCCCTAGGGCCGCCCCGCTCCCGGGCCGAACTCGAGCGTCACCCGCTCGATCTCCACCGCGCCATCGGGCACGGGGGCGGCGCCAGGCCGCACGGAGAGCTGGAGCCGCTCCAGGCGCGCCGGTCGCAGGCCATCGCCGGTGCCGCCCCGCCCCGCCGCCGGACCCACCCAGTAGTTCCACTCCCCCGGGAATCCCTCCGGCAACAGCACCCCGCGGCTGGCCTCCAGCGCCGCCAGCGGCAGCACCACCTCGCGCCACGCGCTATCTGCCGGGACGCGCGCGGTCCAGGTGGTGCCGTCTTCTTCCATGAGGCCGAGGTGCAGCTCCGGCGCGCGGCCCACGGCGCGGAGCCGGACCCGCACCGCGGTGGCGCCCATGATGGTCTCGCCGCGCGGGGCCACCCGGTCGCCGACGTAGA
>CAZYIV010000139.1:0-7445 GCA_964647615.1 uncultured Gemmatimonadaceae bacterium
CGGAACCCCCGCCACCACCGCCCCCGCTCCCCTTCGCGATCGAGGCGATGATGATCAGGATGACGACCGCGATCAGCAGCCCCACGAGGGGGTTGAAGTCCTCCCCGCCACCGCCGCCCTGGAACGGGTCGGCCGCCGCCAGCGCGGAGTCGGAGACCCCGAAGCCCTTCGCAACCGTGGCCGCGATGGCACGGGCCCCGAGCGCCAGCGCCGGCCCGTACTGTTCCTGCCGCAGTGCCGGTACCATGAGGTCGGTGATCCGGCCCGCGATGGCGTCGGTGATGATCCCTTCGACGCCCCGGCCGGTCTCGATCCGCACCCGCCCGGTGCCCGCCTGGTGATTCTGCTGCGGCACCAGCAGCAGGACCACGCCCGCGTTCTTGGCGGAGTCGCCGGCCTCGCCCTGGGCGCCGACGCCCCAGCGACGCCCGATCGCGAGCGCCACCTCGCTCGCCTCGACCTCGCCCACGGTGGGCAGCGTCACCACCGCCAGCTCCGCCCCGGTGGCGGAGCGCAGCTTCTCCGCCCAGGAGGCGATCTCGGTTGCGGAGGCCTGGTCCACCACCCCGGCGACGTCGGTGAGGTAGCCCGCGGGCTTCTCGGGGAACAGCGCCAGCACCCGGTCCGACTGGGCCGCGAGCAGCCCCGGCACGAGTTGTAGCAGGCCCAGCGCGCAGGTAGCTTTCGCCCTCCACCGCCGGAGCGCCATGCACGTGTCCCGTTTGCCGATCATCCTGCTCCTCGCGCTGGCCGCCTGCGGCGGCCGCGAGGTGAAGCTCGAAGTGGCCATTCCCGGTCCTGACTCCGTGGATGCGCCGGTCGCGCACCTGGGATTCGTGGCGTTGCCGTACGATCGCGACAGCCTGCTCGCGATCCTCGAGGCCGCCACCCCGCGGCCCGTCGCCGTTACGCAGGCGCTGGACAGCCTGTTTCAGGCCTACCGGCCCGCCTTCGTCGGCTACGCCTCGGCGGCGTATCGCCTGCAGGCGCTGGAGCGCCGGCTCGGCGTGCTGCACGGGCGGCTCGATTCGCTCTCGCGCGACAGCCCGGCGTACGACTCCCTCTACCGGCAGTTCGTCGCCGGCTCCGACAGCCTCACCCCGCTGCAGCGCGGGCGGGACGAGGCCCAGCAGCGGCTGGCGCGCGCGCGGGCCACCTACAGCCCCGCCATCGACTCGTTGCGCGCGCGGCTCGCGCAGTGGAAAG
Organism: uncultured Gemmatimonadaceae bacterium; assembly: GCA_964647615.1. Classification (GTDB taxonomy): domain Bacteria; phylum Gemmatimonadota; class Gemmatimonadetes; order Gemmatimonadales; family GWC2-71-9; genus JADJOM01. The sequence goes on from CAZYIV010000139.1 coordinate 1,207, forward strand.
ATAGCGCGTATCGCGGCTATGACAGCCTCACCAAGACGCTCGGCTCGGGGCTCGGGCGCGAGCCGTTCGGCGACAGCACCGACGCCACCGGCCGCGCGACCCTGCACCTCAGCCGCGGGGACTGGTGGATCTACGCCCGCTCCTGGGACACGTGGGACCCCAATTCCGAGTGGTACTGGAACGTGAAGGTCACCGGCGACCGCCTGACGCTCGATCGGGCCAACGGGCGCCGCCTGCCCCGCTACTGAGTCCCGAGAACGCCATGTCCCTCCCGGCCTTCCTCCGCTCCCGCGCCGGCCTCGCCGGCCTCGGCCTGGTGCTCGCAGGGGCGTTCACGTTCCTCGCCCTCCGGCCGGCGACGCCGCCCGCCGCGCGGCGCGACGACCTGTTCCTCAAGCAGCGGACCCGGGGCGCGGACTCCGCGCCGCTGACGATCTACGAGCTGTCGGACTTCCAGTGCCCCTTCTGCCGCCGCCAGGCGCTGGAGACCTTCCCGACCATCGAGAAGGAGTACATCAGCACCGGCAAGGTGCGCTGGGTATTCCTCAACTTCCCGCTCACGTCCATCCACCCCAACGCGCTCGCGGCGGCGGAGTTCGCGATGTGCGCCGCACGGCTGGACAAGTTCTGGCCGGTGCACGACCTGCTCTTCACCTACCAGCCCAAGTGGGCACCGCTCAAGGACCCGGTCCCGTTCCTCCTGACGCTGGCCGACAGCGCCGGGATCCCGCGGGACGACCTGCTCCCCTGCCTCCAGGGCGGGGAGATGCGGAGCCTGGTCCAGAGCGAGGCGGAGGGTGCGGCGAAGTCGGGCATCGAGAGCACGCCGACGGTGTACATCCAGGGCGTGGGCGTCATCCGGGGCGCCCTGCCGCTCACGGTGTACCAGCAGGTCTTTGACTCGCTGCTGGCGGTGCCCCCGGACTCGGTGGAGCGCTAGAAGCCGCCACCCACCGCCAGGAAGACATCGTACAGCGCGTGGGTCCACGCCGCGATGCCGAAACCGCGCGCCAGGTAGAGCCCGCTCAGCAGCACGCCGGCGACCATCCGGAAGGTGAACGAGCCGAGCTCCAGGGTGTCGCCCAGCGGGCCGACGTAATGGAACGCGGAGAAGATCGCGGCACCCAGGAAGGTCGCGAAGGCGCCCGCCGGCAGCGGCCGCCAGCCGAAGCCCCGGCTCGCGAGCCGCGCGAGCAGCCCGACCAGCACCACCCGGAACAGCAGCTCCTCGTAGATGCCCGCCCCGAGCGAGACCACCAGCTCCGTCGGCAGCCCGAGCGCCGGGCCGGACCCGAGCGCCAGCGCCGGGCCCCGGAGCAGCAGGCCGGTGAGCAGGCTGGTCACGCCGCCGAAGCAGGTGGCGTACACCACCGACTCGGCGAACATCCCGAGGAAGTAGCGCCCCGCGGGCGCGCCGCTGCGGTTCCAGTCGCGCACCACCAGCACCAGTGCGGTGCCCAGCACCACCACGGCGAACAACGTCAGCCCGTGCCGCCCGCCCAGCAGCAGGAAGAGGCTCTTGAGCAGCACGTCGGCGCCGTTGCGGATGCCGCTCTCGGCAGTGACCAGCCGCGCCAGCACCTCGTACAGCACCAGCAGCGGCAGCGCGAACAGCAGGCTGTACCGGGGGGCCCGGGTGTCACGCCAGTAGGTGGCCATGCCCAATCCTAAGGCCGTCCGGCGCGGAGCGGGAAGGGCCGGGGGAAAAGCTGTGCGGGCGGGGCCATGGGCCCCGCCCGCACGGGATGCAGCGGACTCGAGTCGATCCCTCGCGAGCCACCGGCTCCAGCCGGAGCGGCTCGGGTCCGGACCGGGGGGTTACCCCGGCGGGACCGGAATCAGCAGCTCACCAGGCGATCGCTTGCCCTGTTCGAGCCACGACTGCAACTGTCGCTAGACAATGGATCACCTCCTCTCACGGGGTGGAACATCGGGCGGACACTCGAACCTAGGAACACCCCGGCGGCGGCGCAAGCGCCCGCCGACGGGCCCGTGCCATCGGTACTCTACCGGGCCGCCCTCCGGGGCGTGGCGCGGCTCGCGCCGCTCGCCGCGCGCTGGTCGGCACGGGCGGCGGCCGGACGCCCGGGCCAGGCGACGGCCGTGGCGCCATTCGTCGGCTGGGCCGGGGAACACCGCGATCCTGCCCGCCCCCTGCTCCTGCTGCACGCCGCCTCCGCGGGCGAGCTGCGCCAGCTGGAGCCGGTGCTCCGGCGCCTCCGCGCCCGGCATCCCGACTGGCAGGCAGCCCTCACCTGCTTCAGCCCCTCCGGGCTGCCGGTAGCGGCAGCGCTTGGCGCCGATATCCACGGCCTCCTCCCCTGGGACCTGCCCGGGGAAATGACGGCGCTGCTCGACGCCCTCCGTCCCGCGGCGCTGGTGTTCGGCCGGGCGGAGCTGTGGCCCGAGCTGGCGCTCGCCGCGGCCCGTCGCGGCATTCCGCTCGGCCTGGCCGCGGCGACGCTCCCCGCCGAGAGCGCCCGCAACCGCTGGCCGGCGCGCGCGGTGCTCGCCCCGGTGTGCGCGGCGCTGTCCCGGGTCGGCGCGGTGAGCGACGAGGACGCCGCCCGGCTCCAGCGGCTGGGCGTGCAGCCGGCGGCCCTGAGCGTCACCGGCGACCCGCGCGCCGACGCGGTGCTCGAACGGCTGGAGGCCGGGCCGGTACGGCCCCCCGAGCCGGAGACCCTCGTGGCCGGGTCCACCTGGCCCGCCGACGAGGACCTCCTGCTGACCGCCTTCCGCGCCGTGCGCGAGGTGCACCCGGATGCCCGCCTGCTGCTGGCGCCACACCGGCCGACGCCTGCGCACCTCGCGCGGCTGCGCGCGGCCGCGCGGCAGCACGGCCTGCCGGAGCCGGTGCCCTGGCGGCAGGGCGCCGAGCCGGCGCCGCTCAGGGTACTGGACTCGGTCGGCGGGCTGGCGCGGCTGTACCGGCTGGGCGTGATCGCGTATGTGGGTGGTGGATTCGGCCGTGCCGGGGTGCACTCGGTGCTGGAGCCGGCCGCCGCGGGGCTGCCGGTGATCGTCGGGCCGGCCGGCACCCGGCACCCGGACTGCGTGCGGCTCAACGCGGCGGCGGCCCTGGAGTGGCTGCCGCGGCGACGGGCGGCCGCGGCGCTGGAGGCGTGGTGGGCGACCTTGCTCACGGACACCGCCTGGCGCCGCCGGGCAGGCGCCAGCGCCCGGGAGACCGTCGTGGCCGGCCGCGGCGCTGCGGACCGGACCGTGGCGCTGATCGAGTCGCTGGTGGGGGAAAACACGCGGGGCGGGCCGATGGCCCGCCCCTGAGGATGCGGCGGACGCGGCCCGTTACGGCTTCGGGACCACGCCCTCGATGGTCACCGAACGCGGCACCACCAGCCCCAGCGTGAGGCCGGTGATAAGCAGGTCCCCGAAGCGGCTCCGGACCTTGATCCGGACGTCGGCGACCGACTGCCCCGGCCCGAGCTGCGACGCGAGCGCCTTCCGGAGCGACGGTTCGGAGAACTTCACCACGCCCCACAGCCCGTAGACCGCGTGGCTGGTCACAGAGAAGGAATCGCCCACGGCCGGCGTGCCGGCCGCGCTGGCCAGGGTCGCGGGGACCCCGAGGTGGCTTGCGTCGAAGGTCATGGCGCAGCCGCCGGCGAGCAGCGCCGCCAGCGCGAGGGGAACCAGCCTGAGCGGTCGGCGCATCAGAGGCCCGGGATCCGGAGGGTGTAGGTGATCCCGGCGCTGAGCACCGACGGATTGACGCCGTTGCCGGCGAAAGTGCGATCGTACGAGGCGCCGAAGCCGATCCCGCCCAGCAGGCTGAAGTCCACCCCGCCGCTGATGCCGAAGTTGGTCTCGGTGTTGCTCTTGATCCCGGTGCCGCTGACGCGGACCACGTCCAGCCGGGGCGCGATCCACGGCTTGATGGCCAGCGCCGGGTTGGGAATCTTGAGCGCGATGCCGAGCCCGATGGGCGCATGCACCAGCTTGGCGCCGCTATTCTTCACGTACTCCGCGCCGCCCTGCAGGGTGACCGAGAGCGGGATCAGCGGGCCGCCGAACACCTTGAGGTTCAGGTACCCGCCGAGGCCGGTCTGGGCATCGATCGGGCCCTTGGGGTTCCAGCGCGAGATCACCGCGCTCACGCCGAAGGGGCCGAGGCCGAGCGCGCCCCGGGCGCCGAAGGCGGTGCCCTTGCCGTAGTCGCCGTCGGGGAACCCGACTTCCCCGCCGAGGGTCAGGCCACCGGCCACGCCGGCGTTGTGCACCGGCAGCCCGGTCACCTGGGCAGCCACCGGCGCCATGGGGAGCAGCACCAGTCCGAGGGCGACGGTGCAGGCAGAACGAAGACGAATCATGAGACCTCCGAGAGTCCGGGCGGTGAAAAGCGCCGCAAGCTACCGTCCCACATGGGGATAAGTCAATCAGGCGTCCCCGGAAGCCACAGAGGGGCCCTTCCGATGGCGGAAGGGCCCCTCCGGGGACCGTGCCGCGGGGCCGCGGCCTAGTGGTGCCAGGCCACGCCGAGTGCGATGCCCTCGAGATCGCCGAGGGAGCCGCTCACGCGGATGTCGAGCGACTTGGTCATCGCCACATCCACGCCCAGGCCGAAGCCGAACTGGACGCCATCGAGCAGGTCGCCGAAGGTCGGCGCGATGACCGGATTGACGTACGGCGTGAAGGAGACGTTGGACTCCTCGAGCAGCACCTGGCGGCCCAGCGACACGCCCATCGGCACCAGGAAGCCGGCCTTGCCGTCGGCGATCAGGGTGCCGAAGCCGGCGGTCACCGCGGCGTCGAGCGGGAAGTCCTTGGTGTGGCGGGCCAGCGCGGCCCGGGCATCCACGCCGAAGGCGAAGAGGTTCTTCCCGTTGCCCTTGGCGTCGGCGTACCCGACGGCGAGGCCGTAGTCGAACCGCTTGCGCGCCATGCGGTACTCACCCTGGATCGCCACGCTGACACCGGACCCCGGATCAGAGATGTAGCCCGCCAGCTCGCTCCGCTTGAACGCGGTGTAGGGGCTCTTCATGACCGGAGTCGCCAGGGTCTGGGCCTCGAGGGTGGCCGAGCCCGCCAGCGCCAGGACGGCGGCAGCCAGGATGATACGACGCATGCGCTAGTCTCCTTTCACCTGTTCCGCGACGACGCGGACGGTATTGTTCACGGCCTGCAGGAATCCGCCACGGACCTTGAACTTGAGGGTACTCCCGGCGGTTGTCACGAGCAATGGCCCCTCACCGAGGAGGGTCATGAAGGGCGCGTGCCGGGGCAGGATGCCGACCTGCCCGTCGTAGGCCGGCGCGGTCACCGCGTCGGCCTCGCCGTCGAAGATGGCGGCTTCCGGCGAGATCACCGTGACCCGCATCACGCGCTCGCCAGCTTCTTGGCCTTCTCCACCACTTCCTCGATGCCGCCGACCATGTAGAACGCCTGCTCCGGCAGGTCGTCGAACTCACCCGAGAGCACCCGCTCGAAGCTCTGGATGGTGTCGGCCAGCTTCACGTACTTGCCGGGGAAGCCGGTGAACTGCTCGGCCACGTGGAACGGCTGGGACAGGAAGCGCTGGATCCGCCGGGCCCGGGCCACGACCAGCTTGTCCTCCTCGGACAGCTCGTCCATGCCCAGGATCGCGATGATGTCCTGCAGGCTCTTGTACTTCTGCAGGGTCCGCTGCACCCCGATGGCGACGTTGTAGTGCCGCTCGCCGAGGTACTGCGGATCCAGGATGCGGCTGGAGCTGTCGAGCGGGTCCACCGCGGGGTAGATGCCCAGCTCGGCGATCGAGCGGGAGAGCACCACCGTCGCGTCCAGGTGGGCGAACGCGGTGGCCGGCGCGGGGTCGGTCAGGTCGTCGGCCGGCACGTAGATCGCCTGCACCGAGGTGATCGAGCCCTTCTTGGTCGAGGTGATCCGCTCCTGCAGGTCGCCCATCTCGGTGGCCAGGGTCGGCTGGTAGCCCACCGCGGAGGGCATCCGGCCCAGCAGCGCCGAGACCTCGGAGCCGGCCTGGGTGAAGCGGAAGATGTTGTCGATGAACACCAGCACGTCGGCGCCCTCGGTGTCGCGGAAATACTCCGCGACGGTCAGGCCCGAGAGGCCCACCCGGAGGCGCGCGCCCGGCGGCTCGTTCATCTGGCCGTAGATCAGGGCCACCTTGTCGAGGACGTTGGACTCCTTCATCTCGAGGTAGAGGTCGTTCCCCTCGCGGGTCCGCTCGCCCACGCCGCAGAACACCGACTTGCCGCCGTGGCCCTTGGCCACGTTGT
>CAZYIV010000140.1:0-7401 GCA_964647615.1 uncultured Gemmatimonadaceae bacterium
CCTGCCGCGCCGTCTCCTCGATGGCGGTGCCTTCCGGCAGCCGGAGCGTGGCGATCGCGACGCCCTCGTCCACCTGGGGCAGGATCTCGCGCGGGAGGCTCAGGGTCAGCGCCACCGCCAGTGCCGTCGCCACGACCGCCGCGGTGAACACGGTCCGCGGCCGGTCCAGCGCCCACAGCATGCCCCGCTCGTACCACTCGGCCAGGTGGTGTCCGATCGCCGCGAGCCGGCCGGGCGCCTTCGGCGTGATGCCGTGGTCGTCTGCCCTGGCGAAGCGCCGCCCCGCCAGCATCACCGGCATCAGCGTCAGCGCCAGCACCAGGGAGGCAAGCAGGCTGGTCACCACCGCGAGCGACAGGTCACGGAACAGCGCCGCCGCGAGCCCGCGCACGAAGACGATCGGCCCGAAGACCAGCACCGTCGTGAGCGTCCCCGCGATCAGCGGGCCGCTCACCTCGTCGGCGGCGGTGCGCGCTGCGCTGACCCGGTCCACGCCGGTCTCCCGCAGCCGGCCGCTCGCCTCCGCCACCACGATCGCGTTGTCCACCAGCAGGCCGACGCCGAGCGCCAGCCCGCCGAGGGAGAGCACGTTGATGGTCACGCCAAGCAGCTGCAGCGCGGTCAACGAGACCAGCACGGAGAGCGGCACGATCAGCCCGATCGCGAGGGCGCTGCGCCAGTCGCCGAGGAAGGTGATGATCACCAGCAGCGCCAGTGCGCCGCCCACCACGATCTCCTGCACCAGGTTGGAGAGTGCGTCGTTCACGAAGCGCGCCTGCGCCGCCACCAGCCGCAGCCCGAAGGCGGGGAACTCCTGCCCCAGGTCCGCGATGGCGCGCTGCAGGTCGCCGGTGACGGCGACGGTGTTGGCCCCGGCGTCCTTGTACACCACCAGGCCGATGCCGGGCGCGCCGTCGAGCCGGGTGAGTGTCCGCGGCTCCGCGGTGGCCAGCGAGACGCGCCCGAGGTCGCGCAGCCGCACCGGGCCGCCGGCGCGGCCGGCGCCGCTCCCCACCGGGATGGCGCCGAACTCGTCGAGGCTGCGGAGCTCGGTGAGTGCCCGGACCGAGAAGCGGAACTGGCCCCGGCGGATCGTCCCGCCGGCGGCGTTGACGTTTGCGGCCTGGATGGCGCTGACGACATCGGTGGGCGTGAGCCCCTGGGCGCGGAGCCGCTCCGGGTCGAGCTCCACCCGGATCTCGTCCTCCGGAATGCCGGTGACCGCCACGCTGGCGATGCCATCGAGCTGTTCCAGCCGCCGGGCGAAGACCTGCTCGGCCACCAGGGCGGTGGAGCGCAGGTCGCCCTGGCCGGTGACCCCCAGCACCGCGATCGGCCGCTGGCCGGGATCACTGGTGAGCAGCGTCGGGCGTTCGGCGGTCTCGGGGAGGCGGGCGCGGGCGTTGTCGAGCCGCTCCCGCACCGCCAGCACCGTCGCCGCCATGTCGGTGCCCCAGGCAAAGCGTGCGGTGGTGGTCACCTCGCCGTTCCGGCTCACCGAGCGCAGCTCCACCAGGCCGGGCGTGGCGGCAATCGCCTCCTCCACCGGCTCGGCGATGAAGCGGCTCACTTCGGTGGCGGCGGCACCGGGGTACACGGTGCGGATGGTGAGGACGGGGAGGGTGACGTCGGGGAGGAGCGCCACCGGGAGCCGGCCGAGCGACACCGCGCCCAGCAGCACCAGGGCGAGGGTCGCGGCGACGGTGGTGACGGGGCGGCGGACCGCGGCGCCGGCCAGGCTCATGCGGCGGGCCGCCGGCTTACCGGTCGCCGACCGGCATGGTGACGGTCACCGGCGCGTCGTGGGTCAGCGTCAGGTGCCCGCTGGTCAGCACGGTGTCGCCGGGATGGACCGGAATCTCCCCCGTGGAGCTGTCGGGCAGCACCTCGGTGTCGCTGCCGTTGCTGCGCCCGGGCACGATATACACCCACTGGGCCCGGCCCTGCTTCGCGACGAACACCAGCGGCCGGCCGTCGCGCTCGATCACCGAGGCGGCGGGGACCAGCACCCGGTTGGGCAGCCGCGTCGCCTCCAGGCGAAGGTCGGCGTACATCCCGGGACGGAGGCAGGCGGCGGCCTGGCTGCAGCTCGGCGCCCGCACGCCGACGATCACCCGTCCCGCGCGGGCGATGGTATCGACCAGCGGCAACACCGCGCTGATCCGGCCGTGCAGCGGCTCCGCGCCGGCGCCGGGGGCGCTCACGATGGCGTCGCCCCCGGGACGCACGAAGGGCAGGTCGTGCTCCAGCACCTGCGCCTCGAGCCGCAGGTGGGTCATGTCCACCACCGTGGCGAGGTCCTGCCCGGCACCGACGCGGGAGCCGGCCGCCACATCAATCCGGTCCACCACGCCATCGAACGGCGCGGTGATCGTGGCCCGCTCCCGGTCCAGCCGGGCCCGTTCCAGCCGCACCTCGGCGGCTGGGACGCCTGACAGGGCGACGGCGTTGCGCTGCCGCTCGCTGTCCTGCTGGCCAGTGAGGAGGATGGAGTCGCTGGCGAGGTTGGCCTGCAGCCGGATCTTCGCCTCATCCACCGCCGCCTCCGCCTCACGCACCGCGAGGTCGAAGGGGCGCGGATCGAGCCGCACCAGGGTATCGCCGCGGGAGACGCGGGCGCCGGGGGTGGCCCGGACCTCCTCGACCGTTCCGGCGTTCTCCGCCTTGAGCTGGGCCACTGCCTCGGAGCGCACCTGTCCGGTGGTCGCAATGGAGAGCACCAGGTCGCCGCGGCGTACCGGTGCCCCGGTGACCGGCAGCGACAGCGTGCCCGGCGCCGCCGCCGTTTCGGGTGCGTCCCCCGAGGGCGGGGCCGGATCGGCGGCCGCGGCGGCGTCCTTGCCCTTGCACGCGGGCAGCACGAGCAGGGTGGCGAGCAGCGCGGCCCGGGGCGCGCGCGGGAGGGCGCGCCGGGGCACGGAGTCGGTCATGTGGTGTCTCGTTCAGCGGATCACGGTTCCCCCAAGGATGCCCCGCCGGGGGAACGGGTCGCAGGGGGTGGTCGGGAAAGGTGCGCCAGAAGGCGGGAGAGGTCCAGCGGACGCCTAGCGAGCCGCCGTGAGGAACTCCAGGCGGGTAAGATACTGAAGCCCGTCGTCGTCCTCGCGGACCAGGTAGGCCGCATGCGCACCGAACCCCGCCAACCGAAAGCCCGGAGCGAGGATGGCGGTACCGATTCGGACACCGCGCCGATCGAAGATGTCGAATCCCCGGGCGGAACGGCCCGCGGGCCGGCTCCGCCCGACCCAGACTTCGGAGTCCCCCCGTGCCAGCACCAGCCCCTTTTCGAAGGGCGGCTTGACCCCCGGCCACTGGATATCGAATCGAGGACGGACCGTCCGGCCAGCCTGGCCGCCCGCCGCTGGCAAGACGACCTTGGCCTCCCGGTACTGCGCCTCGTATTCCCGCTTGTCATCGGCGGTGACGGGGAGCGGGTCGTATTCGAGGGGCGCCCCGCGGAGCCGCCTGCCATCGGGCAGGAGCCATTCGACACTGTAGGGAGCGGCCCGGACGATGGTGACGGTACCATCCGGAAGGACCGTCCAGCCGTCCCCGCCTCCGAAGGGGGCGAAGACACTGAACGGACCCGTGAAGCCCCCGACGGTGACCTCGCTGCGCTCGCCGGGGGTTCGCTTCCGCGGCAGCGCGATGGTGGCCAGCGTGTCCGTCCGACCGGACCCCGGGGTCCGACGGAGAATCGGCACCGAGTCGGTGGCGCCAACCCTTTCGGTCGTGCTCCAGGCGTCGCCTTCGAAGTAGATCCGGCCGTCACGATCGGCACCATGCACCTGCTCGAAGGTCGCCTCCGGCATTGCGACCACCTGAGCGAGCGCCCGGCCACCATCCAGCAGGAGGAACCGCCAGAGCTGCTGGTCATACACCAGGCTGGAGTCGCCGCCCAGTCCCAGCACGAGCCTCGGAGAGCGGTATTCCCCGGGACCGCTCCCCTCGCGCCCGATCGACACCACGCCGGGCTGCCCGAAGCGGATGACAACCACCCGGCGGTCGCCAGCGTCCACCACGATCACGGCGCCATCCCGCAACTCACGCACCCCCGCCACGCGCCCGAAGGGCTCGGCGAACTCCACGGCTGCCCCCGGGGTCACACCGGAACGCTTCAGGGTGAGCGCGGGCCCCTGCTGGCCCGCGAGTGGTGCTCCGACCAGCCCACTCGCCACCACGCCGATCCGCCAGGCCCGAAGACCACGGGACTGCAACATTGTTGGACTCCGGGCCGGACGGAACATCGCCACGGGCGAGAGACTGGACGCGTCGCGGTCAGCGTCCCGTTAGGGAATGACCATAACACAGCACTGGCCGAGAATGCAGCCTCCCTGGCAGTGGGTCTGGTACTCCCACTGGTACCACTGCAGCAAATACCACTCCTGGCTTGCGGACGCAGATGCCGGTGCGCCCCAGAGGAGCGCGAAGGCAAGGGCCATTCCGCGGACCAGGACTCGGAAACCGGGTGCACGCATGGAACCTCCTGGCATGGATGTGGCGTGGCGTCAGGCAGGGGACAGGCGTGAGATCACCCCTGCCCCGTAGCCACCTAGTAGGGAATGATGAGATAGCATCAGTAGCCGAGGATGCAGCCTCCCTGGCACTGGGTCTGGTATTCCCAGGTGTACCGCTGAATCTCGACGATCCCTTCCTGCGCGGCCCGGGCATCAGCGACGGCTGTCGTGGCAAGCCCCAGGAACACGAGCAGACCTGCGAGGCGGGCAGAGCGACGTCCCATTGCTCCTCCGTGGTGTGGGTGATCACGTACTGCGGACTCAAGGCGCAAATGCAGCGCCAGCTACCGCTGATTCAGCCCTCCGGCCGGCCAGGCTGTCGAGCGCCTGGAACAGCAACGGCAAGTCCCAGGACGCTGCGTCGGCGGAGGGCGTGGTGCGATACTGCCACCAGCGCGCCACCACCTTTCCAGCAGCGAGGTACAGCACCGGCGAACCTGTCTCCGGCCGACCCGCCATGGCCGGTAGCTCGGGGATGGTACGGAGGTCCACGGTCAATCGCTCCTGCTCGGCAAACAGTGCGGGACCCTGCGACGCCGGCCCCACGACAACCATCACCAGTCCCACCCGATCTCCGGAATACCGCCGTTGGATGGCGCGCAGCAACCGCGCCGGATTGTCGCACGTGAGACAATCATCCGCCCGAAGCAGCCACCCGAGCGTGATGCCCGCCGAGGCGGACAGCAGCACCGGGGGAGCCACGGCACCGGGCACGATCCGGCTGGGCGCCTCCGGTCGGCGGGGCGCGGAACACGCCACCAGTCCGATCATCGCCGCCATCGCCCAGAGACGCCGGCTCATGATGGGCGGTCCCGGAAGCGGCCGACCATCCACTCGTTTGGCCGGCTCGGCTGGAGACTCTGGAAGTACCCGGTCGCTCCGTCGAGTACGAGCAGGCGCGGGCTGTTGGGGGTTCGAAGCGCCATTGGCCGTCCCCCGTCATGCCGAGCAGGTGGTTGCGAGTGAGCCCGGCGCTGTCCTGCGCATACTGGACGAGGAAGCCACCATCGGGCAGTTCAAACAGGGACAGGATGCGGGAGAACGATCCCATCCACCGCTGCTGCTCGCCGGGACTCATCCCCGGACGCGGGGCGGTTGCCAGCTGCTGATAGCCGCGGAATGGAATGGGCACCTTGCGTACCGGCGTACCGGCAAGAGTGAAGAAGTAGAGCGTGTCGGAGTAGCTGGAGACCGCTGCGATCGTATCTGCCCTGACCCGCATGTCCACCATTCCGGCGATTCGGGAGACGAGGCGGATTGCGGCCGAGCCTGGTGTCCTGAAAAAGGACAGTTCCAGTCGGCCCGTGTGGTCGTTCCACAGCCACAGCAGGTCGGACTCCGTCGCCTCCAGCCTGCCAGCGACCAGGTAGAGGGAGTCATTCACGACCCGGACGCGATAATAGGGCCGCAGTTGGCCTGGGAGGTCCCGGAGGTGATGCCGGCCGTCCGCGCCCCAGACTGAAATGCGCCCGAAAGCGTCAAGCACGAGGAGCGTCCCGTCCGGACGCCGGACGATCTGCCCCGGCAAGGAGAAGGCACTGGCCAAGCCACTCGACTGGCCGGTGCGCCACAGGAGCTGGCCGTCCACGGTGCAACGCCGGATCTCACGCTCCCCCGCGTCCGCCAGGAGAAAGCCGCCAAGGGGATCCATCGAGACATAGGGGCCCACGATGGGGGCCTCGGACTCATCCAGGACCAGCGTCGCCGTGGAGTCAATCACCGAGTCGACTGACGAGAACGAGCCGGGCGACAGGCGGCGTGACTCCACGCATCGGGTGGTTGTAGTCATCAGGGCGAGGACGCACCCGAGGCTGCATGCCCGGCTGACGATCGCTCCGGCGCGACCGGATCCCGATGACCGGGCCACGACCGCTGACGTGCGTACCCGCTGCCAGCTTTCCACACCCATGGGCGTCTCTTCAAGCTACGGGGCCGGAACCGTCGGCGAGACTGATTGCCGCCTAACCGTGGACGTCAAGCTCTACAGAGAAGGAACGGAACAGCAGGGCCTCACGCTAGGCAGGAATCGGGCAGAAGCGCCCGAAACGTGCAGGACCCGGCCGTGTGAACTCGGACTTGACGCTCGATTGACACTCGCGGCCCAGGTTGCTTGCTGCACCGGTTGGGGGCGGCCCTCCTCCGCCTCGCCAGAGGCCGCGGGAGCTGCCCGAGTGAGCGTGACCAATGGCTGGCGGAGGCGTGAGGACCGGGCGAAGCTGCCCCGGGGGCGGAGACAATGAGGAGGGGGGGTGGAACTGCACGTCCTGACCGTCGAAACCGAATCACTGGCCCCCTACACAGATGTCGCCCCCCAGGACTTGGCGAGGCCCTCGTCCTCCGCTTGGAGTCAGGACGCGTCGCTTCAGAGGCGATTTGGCGCGCCAGGCTGAGTGCGCCCTGGTGCGCGTGGATGGCGGTGGCGCAGACCCCGCTTCCCCCACAAACGCTCGCAGCCTTGCTGCCGGCTCTCCCCCGGAACACGGTCGTGCTGCTCCGCCCCTCGGGACTCACCCTGTGCGGCGACCTCGTGACGGCCCTCCGGAGCCGTGCACCGCCTTCCCAGGATTCGATCCTGGGCTACCTCACCCGTCGGGGATTGGATCCGGACTTCGTGGCAGCGGTCGCGCGGCTGTTTGCCCGTGCGGGATCGCCCGCACGCGGAGCATGGAGACGCGGGGCAAGCCCGACGGCGCTCAACCGCCGCCTTGCGCGCCATGGCGCGCTCCGGGTGAACGACTTCCGGCAGCTCCTGCCCCTGTTCGCTTTCTGCGAAAGACTGGAGCCGGTGGGATTCGAACAGCGGGCCTGGGAGTGCGGCCGGGATCCCCGGACCATCCGTCACCGTTTGCGGAGCCTCTTCGGGGTGGACGCACAGGTCGCCCTG
>CAZYIV010000141.1:0-7214 GCA_964647615.1 uncultured Gemmatimonadaceae bacterium
GAGCAGAAGCTGTTCGAGTTCGACGTGAGCTCCTGGCGCCCAGGGTACGAGGACTACATCCACCGCGTCGTACCCATGGCGGTGGACTCCGAGCGCGCCGTGGCGGCGCGGGTCGGCGGGATCGCGGTGGACCTCACCGGGATCTACGACGGCACGCCCGAGCAGACCTTCACTGACTACGCCCACCTCACGCCGCTCGGGAATCGGTTGCTCGCCGAGTCCATCCTTGAGCACATCGCCCCCCGAATTTCCGAGTCCCTCTCCTCGCCATAAGCCGCTTGCGGCACGCGTCTTGCACCGGCCGCAGCGGTACTGGCAGAACAACCGCGCGGATGGAGGGGGTTCTGAATGGGTGAGCACCTTCCGGCTTCGGCCCTTGTGATCAACGCGGATGATCTCGGTATGAGCGCCGAATTGAACTCGGCCATTCTCCCGCTGATGGAGGATGGCCTCGTGAGTTCGGCCACGCTCCTGGCCAATGGCAGCGGGGTCGAGGAGGCGGCTCGGCTCGGAGGGAAGCTCGTAGGGTGTTCGCTCGGTGCGCACCTGAACATCACTTGGGGTCGCCCAGTCGGACCGACCGAAGGACTTGAGCCGCTCCTGAATGATGCCGGAGAGTTCGCCCGCGTGGCCTTCGATGCCGACTTCACTCCGGCGCTGCGCGAGGCAGTCGCCCGGGAATGGTGTTGCCAGGTCAGGCGCTTGCTCGATCTCGGCGTCCGGCTCACCCACCTCGACTCGCACGAGCATGTCCACACGCTGCCACCGCTCTTCCTCGCGTTCAAGGCCGTACAGCGTCGGTTCGGAATCCGGCGTGCCCGGCTCTCGAAGAACCTCTACAGCGCGGATCTCCCTCCGGCGGGTCGGGCCCTACTTGTCAAGAAGGCCCTCTGGAATTTCGCCCTGCGAGGGGTCTACCGTACTCGGACGACCCGGTGGTTCACCGACCTGCAGAGCCTGCTGTCTGCCATCGGTGATGGCGTCCACGTCGGCCCCGGCAGTGTGGAGGCGATGGTCCATCCCGGCGCCACGGAGGATCCGCGGATGGTGATGGAGGTCGAACAGTTGAAGCGCGGGGCGTTGCGTGCGGCGCTTGGCGGCTACCGTCTGGTATCGTATGCCGAGATCTGATGCCGGCCGCAACGGGCGCTGGAGCGGCTCGGCGCCGGGCGAAGGAGGCGCACGGTGAGGTTCCGCCCCGTCGAGCTGGCCGACTATCGTGGGGTGGCGGCGTGCCTCGAGCGCAACGGCATGTCCGTGCCAGGCGAGGCCGAGTGGCGGCGGCTCTGGGACGCGCATCCCTATCGTACGGAGTTCGCGGATGTGCCCCGTGGGTTTGTCCTTGAGGATCAACCAGGGATCGTTGGCACGATCTTCAACTTCTGGGCGAAGTACTGGTTCCGGGGCCAGTCCCTGCGGGCCGCGATCTCCGGCGATGCCGCGGTGGATCCGGCGTATCGCGCCGGATCCATCAAGCTGCTGGGGGAGACAGTCCGGCAGCCGGGAGTCGACATGTACCTGAACGGGAGCCCAAGTGCGGTGGCTTCCAAGATCATGGATACGTTGAAGGTCACCCGTGTCCCCCAGGCCGGGTACGATGTCTCGCTACTCTGGATCGCCAATGGCCGGCGCTTCGCGCGCGCCGGGCTGCGTCGCAAGGGGGTTCCGCTGGGGCCGGTGCTCGCTCCGCCGGTCGGGGTGGGCCTGCGGGTCCTTGGCGCGCTCCGGATGCGGCGGGGCGGTCGCCGCGTGGTCCCCGTTCGCCGATACGCGCAGTTCGATGACGCATTCGATGTGTTCTGGGAGGCGCTTCGGGACCAGACCACTCGGCTGACGGGCTACCGGGACCGGGCGATGCTCGAGTGGCGCTACGGGGCGGCCCTTCGGGCCGGGCATGCCCGCCTCCTTTGTGCCGAGAGGGATGGTGCCCTCGCAGGGTATGCTATACTGCTGGAGCGGGGGCGACCGGGGCTCGGGCTGCGCCAGTTCCTGGTGCACGACCTGCGCTGCCTCGACGAGGACCCGGCAATCGCTCTTGGCCTGCTCCAGGGGGCGCTGGAGGAAACCAGTGCCGCGGGGCTCGACCTGCTGGAGTGGGTCGGCCAGGCAGGTGCACCCCGGGCCGTGGCAGAGCGTACCTGTGCAACCCGATTCCGGCTCGATGTGTGGCAAGCGTTCTATTACACAAGGGACAAGGCCCTGCGGAGCGGCCTCCGCGCTCCGGATGCTTGGGCCTTTGGACCGTACGACAGTGACTAGCGTCGCCTGGAGACGCGCCACGTCCATGGGGAAGGACCTGTGATGAGCAACGACGACCAGCTGCGGCAGGCATTCGCCTCCGCCCTCGGAATTGACCTGGCGACCGTGACCGACTCCCTCGCCTACAACTCGATCCCGGAATGGGATTCGGTTGCCCACATGGCGCTCGTGGCGGAACTGGAGCGCACGTTTGGAATCCTCCTCGACACGGACGATGTGATCGACCTCAGTTCGGTCGCCAAGGCACGCGACATCGTGGCCAAGTATTCGGCGGACTAGATGCTCTCAACGCGGATGCCGCTGGCCGGACGGGTGTGTCTAGTCACCGGCGCGAGCCGGGGGATCGGGCTGGCCACGGCCTCCCGTCTCGCCCGGGACGGCGCGACGGTGATCCTGACGGGGCGGGACTCCCAGGCGCTCGAGAGGGCGTCCGAGCAGGTAGAGCGGCACGCCACGGGGGGCACCGTCCGATGGGAGGCGTGTGATGTATCGCGCGAGCAAGACGTCAAGCGGGTGTTCCAGGGGGTGTTGAAGGGCGAGGGGCAACTGCACGTCCTCGTCAATAACGCCGGCATCCTCCAGGATGCGCTGCTCGGGATGGTGAATCGAGGGCAGGTGGAGGCCACTTTCGGGGTGAATGTGTTCGGGCTGCTCACCTGCTGCCAGTACGGGGCGCGCCTCATCCAGCGGGCGGGAGGCGGTAGCATCGTCAACGTCGCCTCGATCATCGGCGTGGTCGGGAATGTGGGCCAGGCGGTCTACGGCGCGAGCAAGGCCGCGGTGATCGGAGCGACGCGCTCCCTCGCCAAGGAGCTCGCGCCGTCAGGCATCCGCGTGAACGCGGTCGCCCCGGGCCTGATCGACACCGACATGACGCGGTCATTGCCGGAAGCCAAGTTCGCGGAACGCCTGGCGGGAGTCCGGATGGGCCGGGTCGGGCGGCCGGAGGAGGTCGCCGGCGTGGTCGCATTCCTCGCCTCCGAGGACTCATCCTACGTCACCGGTCAGGTCCTCGGCGTTGATGGGGGGATGATCGTCTAGCGATGTTCTACGACGAGTTGTCGCGCCACGGCACCCGGCGCGCTGTGTGTTCCGCCGGGGATGCCGGGCTCACCTACGAGGAGCTTGCGCGGGCCAGTGATGACGTGGCACGGCAACTCGGGGGTGGCCGCCAAGTAGTGGCCATTGAGGCGTCCAACGACGTCGCCACCGTCGTCGCCTACCTCGGCGCGCTCCGTGGAGGTCACGTCGCCTACCTGGTGAGCGCCGACCTGCGGGAGGACCTCCGCGAGGAACTCTACCGGCGCTTCCAGATCACCTCCGTCCTGGGGTCTCCCGGCGAGGCGGCCATGCGCCCCACGGTCACCGCCCGGCCCGGCGAGCCTCCCCAGACTGCCCCGGAGCTCGCACTGCTGCTCTCGACCTCCGGCAGCACCGGTTCACCGAAGCTCGTGAGGCTCGGGTATCGCCAGCTCCAGGCGAACGCTGCCGCGATCGTCGAGTACCTGGGCTTGGGGGAGGAGGAGCGACCCCTGACGGCCCTGCCGCTCCACTACTCATACGGACTTTCCATCCTCAATAGCCACCTGCTGGTGGGCGCTTGCCCGGTCCTGACCGCCGCGCCGGTCACGTCACGCGGATTCTGGGCCCAGCTCCAGGAGAGCCGCGCGACCTCGTTGTCAGGGGTCCCCGCGACGTGGGCCATCCTGCATCAATTGCGCTTCACCCGGATGGCCCTCCCCTCACTCGGCTACGCGACACAGGCCGGCGGGCGCCTTCACCCGGACCTGGTCCAGCACTTCGCGACCTGGGCTCAGGCGGAACAGAAGCGATTCTTCGTCATGTACGGACAGACGGAGGCCACCGCACGGATGGCCTACGTGCCGAGCGATCGCCTGCTGGAGAAGGTTGGGAGCATCGGCAGGCCAATACCCGGCGGCTCCATGACCCTCATTGATGAGGCACAAGCCGTGGTCGAACGCCCCGGCATCACCGGGGAAATCGTCTATCGCGGCGCGAATGTGATGCTTGGCTACGCCGAGAGCGCCCAGGACCTCGCCCGCGGGGACGACAACGGTGGAGTCCTCCGGACCGGTGATCTGGCCTACCGGGACGCGGAAGGCTTCTATTTCCTCGTGGGACGGGCGAGACGCTTCGCGAAGCTCTTCGGGAATCGCATCAATCTGGATGAGGTCGAGGCAATGCTCTACCAGCGCGGAATCCATGGTGCCGTGACCCAGCTCGACGATATCCTCATGGTGGCCGTGCAGGATGCCGACCCTTCGATGGTGCGACAGGTGCTTAGCACCGAACTGCAGGTTCATCACTCCGCAATCAGGGTTGCTAGACTCGACGCGCTTCCCCGAAGCAGCGCCGGCAAGATCCTCTACCCGGATGTCGGTCGCATGGTCGAGGCCCTGACGCGTGGTGGGAGAGAGGGCGGGATGACGGGATGACGGCCACCACCGAGCTGCTTGAGCCGCTCTTTGCCACGGACGCCGCCGCACTCCGTCAGGGCCCCAAGGAGGCGCTTCTGTTGCCCATCCTGTCGGCCCTGACCGCGCGGCACTGGGACGACTGTCCGGGCTACCGGCGGGTGCTCGCAGCGCATGGTGTCCACCCGCCGTTCCGGTTCGACCACCTCCTCGACGTGCCCGCCCTGCCAGTCCGGCTCTTCAAGCAATTCGATCTGCGCTCGGTTCCCGAGGACGAAGTGGTCCGCGTACTCCGGTCATCCGGGACGACCGGGCAGCAACCCTCGCGGGTCTTCCTGGACGATGCCACCTCCAGGCTCCAGGCCAAGGCCCTGGTCCGCATCTTCCAACCGCTGCTCGGGCGGCAGCGGCGGCCCATGCTCCTGGTTGACAGTCGGGCCACCATCGCCGACCGGAAGGCCTTCACGGCCCGCGGTGCCGGCTTGCTGGGTCTGTCGAATCTCGGACGCGACCATACGTACCTCCTCGATTCCGACATGGGTCTCGATCTGGCGCTGCTGGAGGACTTTGTGGCCCGCCATCATGGGGAGCCGCTCCTGGTGTTCGGGTTCACCTTCATGATCTGGCAGTACCTGGTGCAGGCCTTGCGGCGGGCAGGTCGTCGCCTGTCGCTTGAGGGATCGATCCTGATCCACTCCGGAGGCTGGAAGAAGCTGCAGGATCAGGCAGTGCCCCGCGACGCCTTCCGGGCAGGCATCGAGGAGGTGACCGGCATCTCCGCTATCCACGACTTCTACGGGATGGTGGAGCAGGTGGGGTCGGTATTCGTGGAATGTCACGCCGGTCGCCTGCACGCTCCGACCTTCGCGGAGGTAGTCATTCGCGATCCACGCACCTGGCGAATGGTCGAGCCCGGTGTGACGGGTGTGGTGCAGGTGCTCTCGGTGCTGCCGTGGAGCTACCCGGGCCACAGCCTGGTCACCGAAGACCTTGGCCGGTGGTACGGGGATGACACGTGCCCGTGCGGACGGGGAGGCCGGGTGTTCGAGGTGCTCGGGCGCGTCCCGAGGGCCGAGGTTCGGGGCTGCAGCGACACCCACGTGGGGGCGGCGTGACGATCGCACCGGCTGGGTCGCCCGGGATCTCACCGGAGTTCACGGTCGTGGCCCCTCACGGGATGACGCTCGAGGACCTGGCGAGCGCCCGGCCCTTGCCCCCATTTGATGGTGCCGCGACCGGGTTCGTCACCGCAATGTCGAACGAACTCCTCACGCGTCCTCGCTTCAGGCGATATCCCGAGCTTGTGGCCCTGGGCTACTGGATGCGCCCTGCGAGCATCTCGCGGCTCGACAGCATGTATGGGTCGGGCGCGCAAGGCGAAGGCCTGGCCGTCCTGCCCCGCGGGAGGGTCTTTCACCTCGCGCCGGGGAACGTCGACACGATATTCGTGTACTCCTGGCTTCTGTCCCTCCTGGCCGGCAACACGAATGTTGTACGCCTCAGCCGGCGGACCAGTCCGCAGCTCGACGAGATTCTTTCCCTGTTGGCGGACCTCCTCGACGCCCCGGCGCACCGACCCATTCGAGCCCGAACCCTGCTGGTGCGATATGACCCGGATCCGCGCCGTACAGAGCTGCTGTCGTCTCATAGCGACATCCGCGTCATCTGGGGGGGCGACGCGGCGGTGGCCGAGATTCGCTCCGTTCCCCTGCCCCCCTTGGCCACGGAACTGGTCTTCGGCGATCGGTTTTCGGTGGCAGTGGTGGGGTGCCATGCGTGGGGACTCGCGTCGGAAGAGGTGCGTCGACGGGCGGTCCATGGATTTGTCAACGACAGCTACTGGTTCGGGCAGATGGCATGCTCATCCCCTCGTCTCGTGGCCTGGGTGGGGGCCGCGGCGGAGCGTGAGGCCGCGCGCTCGGCCTTCTGGGCATTGGTCCGGGACGAACTGGGGCGCCGGGACCTCGGGCTCTCGGCGGCGGATTACCTGAACAAGCGCGCCGCCACAGCCAGTCTCGCGATCCGGGCAACATGCGAGGTTGCCTCGGAGCCAACGGCCGACCTGGTCCGGGCCTGGCTCACCTCGCCGAGCGAGGCAGCCCGTGAACTGCACTGCGGCGCCGGGCTATTCTGGGAGGTCGGATGCGATACCCTCGACGCGCTGCTCCCACTTCTCGACCGCCGTGTGCAGACGATTGCCCACTTTGGGTTCGAGTCGGCGTCGATCCGCAAGTTCGTGCAGAGCAACCAACCGGAGGGCGGTGACCGATGGGTGCCGTTCGGTGCCGCCTTGAACTTCTCCCACATCTGGGACGGGTTTGACCTCATGCGGGTGTTCACCAGGCAAGTGGTGGTCCAGCCCTGACTCGCTGACCCTGTGGGGCTGGCGCGGCGATCTGCCGGCCCGGCACCGCGCTTTCCACGAAGTTGTTGCATGAACGCAACAGTCAGACCCCCTCCAGTCGCAGCCCCGCTCTGCTACAGTTCTTGCACCACCGTCCAAGGCTGGCGCCGGGACCT
>CAZYIV010000142.1:0-1361 GCA_964647615.1 uncultured Gemmatimonadaceae bacterium
ACAGCGTGGCCACCGACTCGGGGTGCGGGCCCGGGGCATCGAACCAGCGGTACTGCGTGACGATGAGCAGGCTGTGCAGTGCCGCGAAGCCCAGGCCGGCGGCGACGTGGAGCGCGATCCGGACCGGCCCGGCACCCCGGTCCAGCGGCAGCCGTCGCCCCAGCCAGAGGATCGCCGGCGCGGCGGCGAACCAGAAGAGCCACGCGGGGAGCTGACGCAGCAGCGCCCGCTGCAGACTGATCGCCTGGCCCTCGGCGTTGAGCAGCAGGTACAGCTGGGCTGCGCCCGCAACACCGAGGGCCGTGAAGGTCCCCGCGAGCAGGAGGAAGGGCGGGCGGCGCGGCGAGGGATCCGTCATGCGCCGGGAAAGCTGCGCCTCAGGAGCCGCCGCTGTCCACCCCCGCGGTCACGCGCGCGAGCACCGCCCAGTCGGTGAGCCGCAGGTGCTGGGCGGCCAGCCGGGCGGGGGCGATCCCGGCGCGGCGCGCCGCGGCCGCCACCTCCAGGGCATACTGCGAGGGGCCGGTGAGGGTCTGCACATAGTCGCTGGCCCAGAGGAACTGCTCCGGGGCGACGTACGCCATCAGCGCCCCCTCGCTCGCGATCCCGTCAATCGGGTAGAGCCGGAGCGCGCCGGCGGCGAGGACCAGCGAGTCCCGCACCGGGCGGAAGTGCAGCGCCGGCCGGGGCCGGGCGCGCTCCAGCCGGTCGGGGGAGAGGGTCCAGCGCCGCGCCACCACCTGCTCCAGGAACGGGCGCGAGATCGAGTGCGACACCACCGTCGCCCCGTTAGCGACCCACCAGCGCACCCCGGCGATGTGAGGCCAGGCCAGGTCGGTCACCACCAGCGCGATCGGGTGCCGCCCCGGGAACAGCCTGCCGATCCACACCGAATCCTGCCGCGCCCGCTCGTCGCCCTGCGTGGCGTCGAGCATCCACACCGTGTCGCGCGCCAGCACCACCGCCTCGGTGTATCCGCGGTTCACCAGCAGGAAGGCGCTGGCGCCGATCCGCACCGTGTCGGGCGGCGTCGGCTGCAGGAAGCCGGGGAGGGCGAGCGGCATCGGTGACGCCGCGGGCACCGCGAGGCTCGGGGCGCTGTCGGCCGGCACCCAGCCGAACTCGCCGATCGAACGGGCGATGTTGGTGGCACCGTCCACCAGCCGGAAGGTCGCGCCGGGGTACGCGGCGTGGCCGTCGCTCTGCCAGGTGCTGTAGAGGTACGCGACGGCGACCTGGCCCCACAGGTAGTGCGCCTCGGTGCGCTCCAGCGCCACCGGATAGCCGGTGCGCGGGTCGAGGTAGAGCCGTTCCGGGCCCGCGACGCCCGCGCGGGTCAGCACCACCCGGTCGTAGTCGCG
>CAZYIV010000142.1:1461-7213 GCA_964647615.1 uncultured Gemmatimonadaceae bacterium
GGGTCGAGCCACACCTCCCGCTGGCTGAAGCTGGCGAAGAACGGCGGGTAGCTCCGGTCGGACTGGTAGTCCTGGGTGATCGCCTCGGTGCTCTTGTAATGGAACACACGACCGCCGCTGCGGCGCATCCCCATCACCTCGGCGGCCCGGGCGAGCAGCGTGGCGGGCGTGGGATCGGCGGTCGGCAGGGCGGCGGGGCGCGCCGGCGTGAGCGTCGTGAGCACGAGCAGCAGCGGGACCAGGCGGGGCATCAGGATCTCCTCGGGTGCGGCGCGGTGGCGCGTGACCCGGGGAGAGTGGGCCGGCCGGCGGCTCCGCGGCAGCGGCGAGGGGACGAGTCGTGGAGGGGTGGGATGAGTCGGGGCGTGGGAGGGATCGGCCCGCGAAGGCTGCATACGTCGCTAACCCGCGATTAGCGCCGCATCAGTCAGGCACTAACGCGCGAAGCACGTGAGAACGCACACCCGTCGCGGACGTTGATCGGACGACTCGCACCACTTCATCGTCCCTTCGCGCCGGAGCGTTCGCCATGAGAGCCGTCCTGCTGCCCGCCCTGCTCGGCCTGAGCCTGACCCTGGCCGCCTGCGATGAGTCGTCCACCGAGCCCACCGAGGCCCCCGCCGAGACGTCCCGCGCCGCGGGACCGACCGCGCAGGCGTTGTCCACCGTGCACCCGTTCGTGGGGGACACGGTGAACCTGGTGCTGATCAGCTCGGACGCGGTCACCCAGTGCCTCGACATTCAATGGGCGCCGTTGGCGTATGCGCTGGCCCAGGTCCATCCGTGCCACAACGGCCCCAACCAGCGGTTCATCATCACGGCGGCGCCGACGGCGCAGATCGAGTGGAACGGCCGCAACTGGGTATACCGCTACTACCGCGACCGCCCCGACCTGGTGGTCTTCAAGTCGGCCGTCGACCCGAGCCTCTGCCTTGATGTCATCGGCGCCACCGCACTCGGGGGCGAGCAGGTCCAGCTCTTCCCCTGCCACTACCAGTCCAACCAGGCCTTCCGCCTCCCCACGCCCATCCCGGGGAGCCAGAGCCCGACCTATGGTGGCCTCGACACCGAGATCAGCGGCTACCACATGCGCCTGGAGGCGGGCACCGGCAGCCAGCCGCTGATCCGGCAGCAGCCCTCCAACACCCTCGCGCGCCAGAAGTGGGGCTTCCAGCTCGTGCGGGACGGCACCCGGCTCTAGCCTGACCGGAGACGGACCGGCCGCCGTCCCCTCAGGGGGCGGCGGCCGGTGGCGCGTCCGGGATCGGGCGCCGATCGTCTAGTGGTCCTTCCAAAGCGCGAGCAGTGGAGGCACATGCTCCAGGTCGGTCAGATCTCGCGAACCATAGATCGGCACGTCGTCGTCGGAGAACAGTGAGAAACCCTCGCCGTGCGAGGTCGCGACCGCGAGGAGCAAGGCGCGCCGGGGGGCGCCCAGGGCGGTCAGCGAGGCGCCAGCCAAGCCGCACTGGACGCCCTCCGGCGACCGGCCACGATCGCTTGGCCTGAGTACAACGATACGTACGAGCGGAGTTGCGGTGAGTGCTCGGGTCGCCATCTGACAGCTCCGCTCAGGCGGAGCCGTGGAGACCAGCAAGAGCCGCCACGGGGACGTCGCGGTCGGGGGGCCGAGCAGGGGGGCCCATTCATGGAAGGGTTGCGAGTATGGGAGCGGCGCGTTGGCGAGATTGGCGCCGGTCCGGATCCGGTTGGTGGCGAGGCGCTCAAGTCCCAGCGCCAGCATCAGGACTCCAGCCGCCCCCATTGTCGCCACGAGCGCGGCGAAGGTGGCCGATGAGGATTCCAGGGCTCGATGGGCCAGGCGCGGGAGCGAGAGGCCGCCAAACGACCGGGTCATGATACCGACAATGGCGACAGGTGGCTGGTGAGCCAGCCGAGGCGCGTCGGGTCCAGGATGCCGGTGAACACCGCGACCACCCGGCCTCCCCGCACCAGCACCGAGCAGGGTGTGCCGGTTGCACCGAACAGCCTGGTAAGCGCCGTGGAATCCACCGTGCTGAAGATCTGCACCTGGGATGCCAGTCCGGCCCAGTAGGGGCTGGCGCTGTGAACGTCGGTCCGCGAGAGGGCGTACACGGGCACCTGCGCCGTCCGGGCGGCGAGGATCAACTCCATCCACCGCGCCATGTTCCGATGGCACACGCCGCAATCCCGGTCGTAGATCAGCACCAGGGCCGTCTGCCGGGTCAGGTCCACACTGCGTGCGATGCCGGCCGTGTCCAGGGCCGCGAACGCAGTCAGCGGGTGAGCCGCGATGCCAGCGGGTACCAGCGGGCCGCCGGCGTACTGCCCGACCGCAGCCCCGTATGCCAGCTGGACGGCATGCACCAGCCGGGGAAGCGTGAGCGCGAACGTGAGGGCACCTCCCACACACCACCCCCAGGCGACCAGGGTCCACGTCTGGTGCAGTACCCCGCGGCGGCCTGCACGGTTCAGCATCCTGCCTCCTCGTGACTGGAGGATCCATGCTGCGGGCCGGCGGGGCAATCGCCCGCCGGCCCGCCATCAGGAGTGTGGCGCTGGCTCAATACCCCCAGCAGTGGCAGGTGGGTTGCCCCCAGGTGCAGCTGCAATTGCAGACGGACGCCACCGTGCTGTACCCGCCGCAGCTGCATGAGCCCAGGAGGCAGTTGGCGAAGCAGCCGCAGGTGGGCTGGGCCACGAGGCGGGTCGGCACGAACACGGCGGCCCCGGCGAGGAACAGGGCGATCGTCGCGCTGAGCAGGTACTTGCGCATGCAATCTTCCTTTGGTGAAGGGTGCAGGCCACCTCGACGGCGGCGTGGTCGTTGATCAGGGGTCTCCGAGGCAGTTGCATGTCGCGCGGCCGTACCACGTGCAGCCGCACACACAGTCAACCCACGCGCCGGCTGACGCGGAGCAGTTGCAGTCACCGAAAGTGCAATTCACACTGCACGCACAGGACTTCTGCGCCACCAGTCGCGAGGGGAGAAACACGGACGCCCCCGCCAGCATCATCAGGGCTCCGGCGATGAACAGCACCCTCCGCATATCCGCCTCCTTCCATTGCCTCAGGGAGCCTCGCGTCCTCGCACTATCCGGGCGCGCACGAGTGAATAGACACCCAGCGAATCGGTGGTGACCGCATAGGCGGTGTCACCCCGGACGATCGGCGGGTGCTCCAACAACAGCCGCAGCGGGGTTCGCAGGAGCCCCAGGTACCGCCCCGACGGGTCGAACACGTCGATGATCTGACCTTCCGCACTTTCGGTCAGGCTCCGCTGGACCCAGAGGTACCCTGCCGCGTCCACGAAGAAGGCGAGAAAGGCTGGCTTCGTGGCGGGGATGCGGGCGGGATCAACCCGCCCCCCCTGCCGCACGAACCACTCCAGCCCACGGACTTCTGCTTTCCGCTCCTCGGCGCTCACCGGCAGTGCAGGTGCCGGCCGTTCCACGATTCGCACGGTATCCCCGGTGACGCGCTGCTGGACTATGCGGTAGTCGGACGAGAGGCCGGACCAGAGGAACCCTCGCGGATCGAACCAGAGCACCATCGCCGGGCTGAACGGGACGCTGGCGCGGGTCTGGCCCGAGCCGGAGGTGAGCTCGAAGTACTCCGGCACGAAGGACGGCAGGGGGCGGCGATCGGTGACCCGCAGGGAGTCGTCGAACCACACTACCTCACTCACGTTGGGCTGGTCCCAGCGCGCCGTCACCTCGAAGAAACGCCCGGATGCGTCGAATCCTCCCCGCCATGGGACGGCATAGCTGGTGGAGGAACGGCGCCGGACTGTCAGTGGAGTACCGGAGGTGTCGAAGATCGCGATGCGGCCGTTGGCCGGATCAATGACCCAGAGGTGACCGGACGGATCCCATGTCATGCCAATGGGGTCGGCGAATTCCCCGGGTCCGCTCCCCTCGCGGCCGATCGTTCGCACAAACCTCCGCTCGGCATCGAATACCTGGATATGGCGAGCAGATCGGTCCAGGACGTACATCCGCCCCGCCGCGTCTACCGCGAAATCCGCGATACTGGAGAACAAGTCCGGCCCATCGCGCTCGGATCCGATGGACACCTCCGGCACGAGTCGCCAGGCGGTGGTGTCGTTCCAGACCCCGGTCTCGGGATTGTGTACCCGCACGGGGCCCACGGGCGGCGAGTCGATGCGCCCCCGCCACCCCGCCACTTCCGAGCGGGGGTCCCAGAGGCGGCGTTCGGTGAGGAGCGCAGCATCGTTGTGCTGGAGTTGGACACGAGGGGGTTCGGCGCCCGGGCGCTCGCGGCCACAACCGCGCGGAATGAGGAGGGCGGCAAGCGCGCACACCCCCATCAGGCCTGTATGTCTCCTTGCCGGTCCCGCGGCGGGCAGACCCATGATGGCCAACCTAGGACCCAGACCCGTGTGAGGCAAGCGGCAGTTCTTGCCGGCGATGACTACCGCCCGTTAGGCGCTGTCAGGCGCCCCGGAGGCCAGGTCGGTGTCACGCCGGTGGCGCTGCCGGTGCTCGAAGCCAAACCATGTCAGGCTCAGCACGGCGATGCCGAGGATCAGCCCGACCAATGTGCCGATGCGGAACGCCGTAACCAGACGATAGCTGAGGTACGCGATCAGCCAGAGGAGGACGAAGCGACCGGGGTGCCACTGTCCAAGTGACCGTGAGGCACTGGACCAGCGCGGCACGAGGAGGGCGGGGGCGAGGAACAGACCGAAGAAGGGGAGCCAGGCAAGTCCGGTTTCCCTGACACCGAGATCGGCCATGACACCCAGGTAACCGAACGCAGCGAGCCAGCACGCAAGGCACGCCAACACAAGACGATGGAAACTCCAGTGCGTGAAGCGCATACTGGACCCTGCCCTCTCAGGAGATGGGAGCCCGTACGCCTCGGCGCATCTGCCAGTTTCGACGGATGGTGTCGGAGTGGCCCGGAGACCAGGAATGGCGCGCCACCAGGCCGTTCCACTGTCTTCCGACGCCGGGTGCGGAGTGGCCGCCATTTGTGCGGCGAAGTGCTGGGCGACCGTCACCCGCCGAACAGGTGTGGCAGTGCCAGATCGAGCACCGTCTCTCCTTCGATGGACCACCCCAGCCGCTCGGTCAGGATCTCCGGCCGCGCATCGGACGGAAGCCAGCGCTCCACCAGCCGGGCATCCGGGTCCACGATCCAGTACTCCCCCACCCCCGCCGCCTGATAGATCCGCCGCTTGGCGCCGCGGTCGCGCGGCGCGGTCGCGGGTGAGAGGATTTCGATCGCAAGGACCGGGACGCCCACCTCCGCCCACGCCTCCGGCGGGTGCGCCGGGTCAATCCGGATCACGAACAGGTCCGGCTGCACCAGGGTCCGCGGTCCGAGAACGAGGTCGGCGGGGCTGGAGAAGAGCTCGAGCTCCGGCCGTCGCTCCAGTCCGGCCCTCAGGCCGAACCACAGCGCGCCCAGCACCCGCTGGTGCGGCAGCCGCGGCGAAGGGGTCACGACATGCACCCCGTCCAGCAGCTCGTGCCGCTGCCCGTCCTCCGGCAGCGCCAGCAGCTCCTCGATGGTGGTAACCGGCGACAGGCTGGGCATGGCCATACGGTACGCTCGGCGGCGGTGGGAACGCAACTCGGCGGGGGCATCCCCCACGGTGGGGGGCCGCGGCGCCTGACGACGCACCGGCCTGACGCCTCCCGGGGCCCGCGGACTCAGGGCGCCGGCGCCCGCCAGGCCAGCGCGATAAGCGGCGACACGACGAGGTAGTGCACCGCCGTGAACGCCGTCTCCAGCCGGAGGA
>CAZYIV010000143.1:0-6992 GCA_964647615.1 uncultured Gemmatimonadaceae bacterium
CGACTATCGCTGAAGCGATGTCCGCACCCGTGCACCCCCCTCCCCCCATCCACGTCCCCCCGGGCATGCCCCGCCTGACGCGGTGGCTCACACTCGTTGCCGCCCTCCTGTTCCCGCCGCGCGCCGCACGCGCCCAGGATGGTCCACTGCCCGGCCCGGCGGACTGCGCCCGGGCGTCGGCGGCCGTCGCGAGTGCGCCGGACAGCCTGGCCTGGCAGTGGCACTCCACGATGGCGCAGTGCGGTGACGTCGGCGCCGACGCGATTGCGACCCTGCTGGACCGGATGCACCGGGAGGGCCGCACGCCCCCGCGCGACCTGGTCATCCTCGCGTCGCTCCTTCCCCAGGACACCATTCTCGCCACCGCCGACCGGCTGGCGTCGGACTCCGCGGCGGGCGACAGCCTGCGCCTTGCCGGGATCCGGATCCTGGGGAGTCAGGTGTCGCCCGACGTGCCGCTCGACCTCGACGCCGAGGGCCGGTGTTTCGGGGCCGCAATCGTCAACGATGCCCCGCACGTCATCGGGGCGCTGAGCCCCGCCGAGTGGGCCCGGCGAACGATCGCCTTCCTCGACCTCCTGGGACGCATCGCCCGCGATCGCTCGGCCTCCACCCTGCTCCGCACCGCCGCGCGCTGCGCCGCGGGCAAGCTCGGGCTCGACCTGCCCCCCGGCGTCCTCCCCTCGGAGGTGACCATCGTGGTCACCTGCGGCCGGCGCATCGCGGTGACCAACGGCGGGGCCGAGCACGCCATGGTGGAACTCGCCGGCGGGCGGGACGACGGCGCGATCATCCGCATGAACCTCGATCCGGGCCAGACCCGCGAGTACACCTCGGATGGCCGGGGACCGCTCACCGCGTCGCTCAACGGCGAGGTGATCTGGACCAGGGACGCCGTGGGGCCGGCGTGTGGGGTGGGGCGGCCATAGGGCGGTAGGGCCCTGGAGGGTCCGCGCGGAGCGCCGAGGGATCCCTCGCTGCGCTCGGGATGACAGGGAACGACGGCAAGACGGACGGACGGTAGGACGGTAGGTGGCAAGTCGAGGGGGTGAGGTCCGCCCGGACCCCGCCCCCTCGTTGTGTTTACCGCCCTACCGCTGGAGTACCTACCGCCCTACCGCCTGTGCCACCACCCCCTGCGCCTCCGCGACCAGCTTCGCCAGGTGCGCCGCATCCACGAAGCTCTCCGCGTACAGCTTGTACACATTCTCCGTGCCGCTCGGCCGCGCCGCGAACCAGCCGTTCGCCGTCGTGACCTTGAGCCCGCCGATCGCCGCGCCGTTGCCAGGCGCGGTGGTGAGCCGCGCGGTGATCGGATCGCCGGCGAGAGTCGTGGCCGTCACCGCCTCCGCGGTGAGCTTCTTGAACCCCGCCTTCTCCGCCGGAGTGCACGGGGTGTCGATGCGGGTGTAGACCGGCGCGCCGAAGTGCTCGGTCAGTTCCTGGTAGTGCTGTCCCGGGTCCCGGCCGGTCACCGCGGTGATCTCCGCCGCCAGCAGCCCCAGGATGATCCCGTCCTTGTCGGTGGTCCACACCGTGCCGTCCCGCCGGAGGAAGCTCGCCCCCGCGCTCTCCTCCCCGCCGAAGCAGACACTGCCATCAAAGAGCCCCGGCGAAAACCACTTGAAGCCGACGGGCACCTCCAGCAGCGTCCGCCCCAGCGACGCCACCACCCGGTCGATGATCGCACTGGAGACCAGCGTCTTGCCCACCGCCGCTGTCTTGGGCCACTTGGGACGGTTAGTGAGCAGGTAGCGGATCGCGACGGCCAGGTAGTGGTTGGGGTTCATCAGCCCCACCGACGGCGTCACGATGCCGTGCCGGTCGGCGTCGGGATCGTTGCCGATCGCCACCTGGAACCGGTCCTTGAGCCCCACCAGCCCCGCCATCGCCGCCGGGCTGCTGCAGTCCATCCGGATGCGGCCGTCGTGATCCACCGTCATGAAGCCGAAGCGCGGGTCCACCGTGTCGTTGACGATGGTGATGTCGAGCCCGTGCTGCTCCTTGATGGCCCGCCACGCCGCCAGCGAGCTGCCCCCCATCGGGTCCACGCCGATGCGGAGCTTCGATTTCCGGATGGCGTCCAGGTCAATGACCTGGCCCAGCTCCTCCACGTACGCCCCGATCAGGTCCGCCGGACGCCAGTCAGGCCGCCCGCCGCGCAGGGTGTCCGGATCCGCCCGCCCGCCGCCGAGAATCGCGTTGGCCCGGTTCTGGATCCAGCTGGTGACCTCGGTGTCCGCCGGGCCGCCATCGGGCGGGTTGTACTTGAACCCGCCGTCCTCGGGCGGATTGTGGCTCGGCGTGATCACGATGCCGTCGGCCGGCGGATCTCCCTCCCGCCGCCGACTGTTGTGCACCAGGATCGCGTGGCTCACCACCGGCGTCGGGGTGTAGCCGTCTTCCAGCTGCACCACCACGTCCACCCCCAGCGCCAGCAGCACCTCCAGGCTGGTGCGCTCCGCCGCCCGGCTGAGCGCGTGGGTGTCCTTGCCCATGAACAGCGGGCCGGTGATGCCGCGGCTGCTGCGGTACTCCGCGATGGCCTGGCTGATGGCGCGGATGTGCGCCGCCGTGAAGCTGCCGTTACCCGGCGTGCCCCGGTGGCCGCTGGTGCCGAAGGTGACCCGCTGCACCGGGTCGGTGAGGTCCGGCTGGCGCTCCTGATACTCGCGCTCCAGCTCGGCAACGTTGATCAGCAGCGCGGCGGGGGCGGGAAGGCCGGCGAGAGGATGCATGGTCCGGTCTGGCTGGGGGATTCGCCTATGATAGAAGCATTTCCGGTCCCGGGCCACCGGGCATGAGAAAGCCCCCTCCCTCGAGCGGCAGGGAGGGGGCACACGACCGGCGCATTCGCTTCGCTGGATTCGCTTCCGGCGCGGGTCGCGGACTTTCCAGTATCGGCTCCAATGGCGACGAACCCGAGAGCCCGGAGATGCACGGCCCTTCCCCCTACATACGCGCCACTGGCGCCATGACTCCCAGTCCCGACGGGTGGGTGACCGGACCGGATTCGCTCATGACACCGGGCGCCCGAAAACCACGCAGGCGCGGCACACGCTCCATCTGCGTGCACCGCGCCTGCCCGATTTCCCGTCCGGCGGATTCCAGTCCCGGTGTCACTGCCCCACGGTATCCACCGCCGCGAGGAACTCCCGCACCACGCGCACGTTCTCGTCGGTCGCGTCCCACGGCGTCAGGTGGGCCGCGTCCTTGAAGACCTCCACCTTCGCGCCCGGCGTCAGCGCGGCGAATCCCTTGATGAGGTCGGGCCCCGCCTCGTCGAACTCGCCGGTGGTGTACAGCACCGGCACCGTGATGAGCGGCAGGATCGCGCGGGCACTGTAGTTCTTGAGCGTACCGGTGATCACGAACTCGTTGGGCCCCTGCATGTAGTTGTAGACCGTGGTATCCAACTGGGCCATGGTGCTCTCGAGGTCCGCCATGACCGGGCGGCGCCAGACATACTTCCCGTAGAACTCCTCCTCCGCCGCCGCGTAAGCCGGGCTGTGGTAGTCGTGGGTCTTCTGGCCCTGGGCGATGGCGCGCTGGGCCGAATCGGAGAGGGTCTTCACCAGATCCTGGGCATGCTTCTCCCAGGCGGGGATGTCGAGCGCGGCGCCACCGAGCACCAGCCCGGCCACATGCTCCGGATGGGCGCGGTAGTACTCCACCGCGACGATCGTCCCCCACGAGAGCCCGTACAGGAACACCTTGTCGTAGCCCAGCTGGGCCCGGAGCGCCTCGAGGTTGTCCACGAAGCGCGGAATCGTGTCGAGGTGGGTCCCCGTGATCCGGTCCGACTTGCCGGCGCCCAGCTGGTCGTAGCGCACCACCGGGCGGTCCACCGCCAGCGCCTCCAGCGGCTTCATATAGTAGGAAGGGAAGCCGGGGCCGCCGTGGATCAGGATGACGGGCGTGCCGCCGGTGCTGCCGGTCACCCGGTACCAGACCCGGCCCTCGGCGGTGTTGAGGTAGTCCTCGCGGCTGGGCAGGTTCGTCATGGCGTCGGTGGAGTCGGCCGGCGCCGGCTTTCCCTCACCGCCCCCGCAGGCCGCGAGCGCCAGCACACCCGTCAGCACCAGGCGCCGCATCAGAGCGTCCAGCCCTTCCGGAAGCTGGGCCGGATCCACTCGGGCTCCAGCGCCACGTTGGTCACCTCGCCCTTCATCGGGTCCACGGTGAGCTGCTTGCCCGAGCGCACCGCCAGGCAGCCGAACAGCACCATCTCGGTGAGCGGGCCGGCGTGGCCGTTGAAGGTGGAGAGGTTCGGCGCCCCGCCCTTCATCGCGCGGATCCACTCCGCGTACACCCCGGGCGAGCGCTCGTACTTCACCGCCGGCGGGTTGGCCTTGAGCTCGGCGTCCTTCGCCGGGTCGAGCAGCCGCGGCTCCTCGCCATAGATCCCCGCCACCAGCGCGCCCCTGGTGCCCACCCACATCTGCCCGCCGATCTCGGCCGGCGGCCAGCTCACGGCGTCCGGCAGCCCCTCGGGCCGCGGCGGCCACAGCCCGCCGTCGCGCCAGACCACGGTGACCGGGCCGCGGTTGCCGCGCGCCGGGAAGTTGTAGGTGACCCGGCTCGACTTCGGCGGGCTCTCCGGATAGAGCTTGGTGGTCTCGGGGATGATGCTGGTGGGGTAGTGCAGGTCGAGCGCCCAGAACGCGGCGTCCATCCCGTGGCAGGCCATGTCTCCCAATGCGCCGGTGCCGAAGTCCCACCAGCCCCGCCAGCTGAACGGCGCGTACGCCGGGTTGTAGGGCCGCTCCGGCGCGGGGCCGAGCCAGAGGTCCCAGTCGAGCGTCGGCGGGACGTTGAAGGCCTCGAGCGGGCGGTCCTTCCCCTGGCCCCAGATGGGGCGGTTGGTCCAGTAGTGCACCTCCTGCACCGGGCCGATCACGTCGGCCTCGACCCATTCGCGGATCTGGCGGGTGCCCTCGCCGGTGTGGCCCTGGTTGCCCATCTGGGTGCACTGCCTGGGCCGGCGCGCCGCCTCCGCCATCACCGCGCGCACCTCGCCGAGGGTGCGGGCCAGCGGCTTCTGGCAGTAGACGTGCTTCCCGGCGCGCAGCGCGAGCAGCGTCGCGGCGGCGTGGCTGTGGTCGGGGGTGGAGACGGTGACGCAGTCGATGTTCCGCGCCTCCTTGTCCAGCATCTCCCGGTAGTCCTTGTAGCGCCTCGCCTTGGGGTAGGTGCGGAAGGCGTCCGCGGCGGAGTTCCAGTCCACGTCCGCAAAGGCGACCAGGTTCTCGCCCGCCATGCCGGTCACGTCGTTCCGGCCCATGCCGCCCACCCCGATGCAGGCGACGTTCAGGGTGTCGCTCGGCGCCCGGTAGCCGCGCCCCAGCACGTGGCGGGGCACGATGTGGAAGAGGCCGGCGGCGGCGGTGGCGGTCTGGACGAACTCACGGCGGGAAGGCTTGGGACGGCCCATGAAGCGACTCCGGTGAGGCGCCCGCGGGGTGAGGGCCCCGGGGGACGTTGCGGGAGGAACCGGCGGGGAACGCGCGGGGGAAGATGCAGCGTCGGACGGTAGGACGGTAGGACGGTCGGACAGCGTGGCCCGAAATGGGGGGGCCGCAAGGCGCGCCCCCAATGTTCCTTCATGAAGTAATCGCCATCGCTTCACCGGGTGGCCGTACGTTCGGGATATCAGCCCCCACAACCCGATGTCCTGCCGCGGAGGAGCCACCCATGCCGCGCCGTCTCGTATCCCTCGCTGTTGTTGTCGGCATCGCGGCTGCGCCCGCGCTTGCCGGGCAGGCCCGCCGGCCCAGGGCACAGGAGCCGATCCAGCCGATCGTCGCGCCGAAGGTCACCAACCCCGCCAAGGTCGAGCTGGGCAAGAAACTGTTCTTCGACCCGCGGCTCTCGAAGTCGGGCTTCATCAGCTGCAACAGCTGCCACAACCTGAGCATGGGCGGCTCGGACAACCTGCAGACCTCGATCGGTGACCACTGGCAGCGGGGCCCCATCAACGCGCCGACGGTGCTCAACTCCAGCATGAACCTGGCGCAGTTCTGGGACGGCCGCGCCGCCAACCTCAAGGAACAGGCGGGCGGCCCCATCGCCAACCCGGGCGAGATGGCCTTCAGCCACGCGCTGGCGCTCGACGTGCTGCGCTCGATCCCGCAGTACGTGACCGAGTTCGAGGGGGTGTATCGCTCCACCGACGTGACCATCGAGCAGGTGACCGATGCCATCGCGGCGTTCGAGGAGACCCTGGTCACCCCCGGCTCCCGGTTCGACAAGTGGCTCAAGGGCAGCCGCAACGCACTCACCGCCGAGGAACTGGCCGGATACGAGCTGTTCAAGCAGAGCGGCTGCGTCGCCTGCCATCACGGGCCGGCGGTGGGCGGGGCATCCTTCCAGAAGATGGGGCTCTTCGGCGAGTACAAGACCACCAACCCGGCCATCGGCCGCGCCGGGGTCACCGGGCAGGACGCCGACCGGATGACCTTCAAGGTCCCGACGCTCCGCAACGTGGAGCTGACCTACCCCTACTTCCATGACGGCGCGGCGGCGACGCTGGAGGACGCGGTGCAGGTGATGGGCCGACTGCAGGTGGGGCGGGAGTTCAACACCCTCGAGGTGGCCCAGATCGTCGCCTTCCTGCGCACGCTGACCGGCCGCCAGCCCCAGATCCAGGTGCCGATCCTGCCGCCCAGCTCGAGCATCACGCCGCGGCCGCAGCCGTTTGGGAACTAGGGCGGTCGGGCGGTCGGACGGCGACCGAGCGCCCTCAGGAGCGACGCAGTCGCGACTCGGCGCGAAGGGAGTGGCGGTCGGACGGTAGGACGGTCGCCCCACCGATGTCATTGCGAAGGCCCGGGGGGCCCGTGGCAATCCCCTGTCAGGCCGGGGGATTGCTCCGTCGGCCCCTGCGGGGCCGCCTCGCAATGACGGCGTGGGGCGTCGCTTTAGCGACAGCTGCCGACGACCGAGCGCCCTCAGGAGCGACGCAGTCGCGACTCGGCGCGAAGGGAGTGGCG
>CAZYIV010000143.1:7092-7167 GCA_964647615.1 uncultured Gemmatimonadaceae bacterium
GTAGGACGGCAGGACAGCGTGGCCCGAAGTGGGTGCGGCCGCAAGGCGCGACCCCACCGGGGCGGTGGGGGGTGG
>CAZYIV010000144.1:0-7141 GCA_964647615.1 uncultured Gemmatimonadaceae bacterium
TGGGCTACCGGATGCAGACCGCGCGCGACTTCCTGATCCTGGCGCTGCTGGTGGGCGTGGTCCAGGGCGGGACGCAGGCGCTCTCGCGCTCGCTGTTCGCGAGCCTCATCCCCAAGCAGCGCTCGGCCGAGTTCTTCGGCTTCTTCGCGGTGGTGGAGAAGTTCGCGGGGATCTTCGGGCCGTGGATCTTCGCCCGGGTGATCACGGTGAGCGGCTCCAGCCGGAGCGCGATCCTCGCCGTGGTGGCGTTCTTCGTGGTGGGCGGCGCGCTGCTGCACTTCGTCCGGGTGGACGAGGGCCAGGCCACCGCCCGGGCCGCGGAGGCGGCCGGCGGCTGATCAGCGCCGCGGCGGCGGCGCCCCGGTGGCGGTGAAATCGAGCCGGGTGCGGAGCCGGAGCACCCGGCCCTCCATCGTGACCCGCGCCAGCCCGAGGGCGTCCGTCAGCTCCACGCGGCCGGTGCCGCGGAAGGCCTTGAGGGTGCCCCCGGTGATCTCCAGCTCCACCCGCCCGGCCCGCGATCCCGGCGACCAGCGGCCGGTGAGGGTGCCGGTGGTGTCCCCCTCCAGCAGGGTGAGCTCGGCGCCGCCGCCGTCCGCCAGGACCACACGCAGCTTCGTCACCGCCCGGGCCGGCTGGCTGGGGAGCAGCAGGCTCCCGGTGCCGGCCGCCTCGGCGGTGACCCCGGTGACCAGCGCCGGCGTCCCGTCCTCGCCGGGATCGAAGAGCAGCCGCACCCCGTCGGTCCCCCGCGCGCTCAGCGACCACGCCGCCGACCCGGTGCGCCCCGCAAGTTCCAGGCTGCGCCAGCGGTCGGCATCCCGCATGGTCAGGGTGCCGCTCCCGGTGGTCCCGGCCCCGAG
The DNA here is from genome assembly GCA_964647615.1 of uncultured Gemmatimonadaceae bacterium. GTDB lineage: Bacteria > Gemmatimonadota > Gemmatimonadetes > Gemmatimonadales > GWC2-71-9 > JADJOM01. The sequence continues at coordinate 864 of CAZYIV010000144.1, forward strand.
CGAGGAGCCCGTCAGCTGTAGCTCGAGCTTCGCGTCCCGCCCCTGTTGCCGCCAGGTGCCCTCGAAGCGGAACCGTTCCCGCCCCCCCTGCACCTGCGCCACCCAGGTCCAGTCGCGCCGCAGGTGCACCCGCACCAGCGCCGCCTCATCCCGGACCCGGCGATCCACCGTGAGGCTGCCGGTCGCCCGCATGGTGCGGTCGGTGCCCTCGACCAGCGGCCCGTCGGCGTCGTATTCGAGGGCCACCCCGCTGCCATCGAACTCCACCCGCACCGGGCCCTGGTCGGTCGGGCCCTCCAGGTGCAGCTGGTCCCAGCCGTTGCGGCGCGAGAGCGAGAGCGTGCCCCGGAGGTCCGCCTCCGCCCCCTCCCAGCGCGGGATCTCCAGCCGCACCTCGTCGCGGTCCAGCCGGCCGTTCCACCGGCCGTTGAGGGTCACCAGGTCGTCACCCCAGAGTCGCAGCTGGGCCCGCCCGTTGGGATACAGCCGCACCCGCGCCCGGGTCAGCGGCCGCTCCGCCGTGTCCACCACCACCCGCCCGGTGCCGTTCCGGGTGGTGGCGATGGCGGCCGAGTCGGCGCCCCCGGCGTCGGGCCGCTCGCGGCCCTCGAAGGAGAAGTCGAAGCGGGCATCGCGGATGCTGCCGCTGAAGCGCGCCCGGTCCACGCTGGTGCGGTCGAGGTAGAGCCGGCCGCTGCCGTCGGCGGCGCGGCCGAAGGCCTCGTCCAGCCGGATGCCGACCGACCCGGCGTCCGGATCGCCGGTCCAGGTGCCGCGAAAGGCCCAGCGGTCCCGGCTGCCCAGGAGCCGCAGCTCCAGCCCGCCGTTGCGGTACAGGGTCGCCTCCACTCGCGAGACCGTCACCGGCGCCTCGGTTTCACTGGCGCGCAGCTGCCCCTCCCCGCTGGAGGCGTAGGTGGTGCGGGAGACCTGCCCGGCGAGCAGGGCGGGCAGGAGCGGCGTGACGATCAGGGCGGCGCGGAGGGCACGCGGCAGCACGGGCGGTCCGGGGCTGGGGTCGGCGGAAGGTTGCCCGGCGCCGAGGGGGGCGTCAAGCGGCGCTTGAGCGCGGGGCGCGGGGGCCGGTAGCTTTGTCGGGACGGCCCTTTCCCCCGGAGGCAGCGATGGAACGCCCGGTCGGCGTGACGGTGCTCGCAGTGCTGGCGCTGGTGTCGGGCGCGTGGCGCCTGCTCAAGGCGCTGGCGTGGTTCGGCATCGGTGGCGCGGTGGCCATCACCGCGGCGGTGGCGCACCCGGTGGCCGGGGTGATGATCGGCGGGGCAACGATCATCTTCGGCACCCTGGCGCTGGTCACCGGCGTGTTCTCCCTGGTGTTCGCCTGGGGCGCGCTGGGCCTCAAGCCGTGGGCCTGGTCGCTGGGGGCCTGGACCCACGGGCTGATCCTGGCCTGGTCGGTGCTCGCGGTCCTGGGGCCGGGACTGCTGTCGGAGCGCTGGATCGACATCGCGGTCAGCGGCGCGGTGCTGTATTACCTGACCCGGCCGGAGATCAAGCGGGCGTTCGGGCGGGGGTGATCGCCATCCGCTCTTGCCGGATTCCGGCCCGGCCCCTACAATTGGCCCACGTATGGCGATTTCACCGCGCGCCTCGACCCGGGGCAAGACCATGAAGCGACTTCACCCCTCGTCCGCGCGCGGGTCCGCCTGAGTATTGCCTGACGGTTCGGCAGATACCACCCCGCCCGCGAGACGCCGGCGGGGTTTTTCGTTTGCAGCGGCCTGGTCCGGGCCGGGAGGCAGGGTGGACGTCCTTGCGCTGACGCGGGAGCTGGTGCGGCTGGAGACCCCCACGGGCCACGAGGATCCCGCGGTGGCGCTGCTCGACGGCCTGCTCACGAAGCTGGGCTACCGGACGGTGCGCCAGCCGGTGAGCCCCGGCCGTGACAACCTGTACGCCTTCCGCGAGCCGCCGGTGGTGGTGTTCTCCACCCACCTCGACTGCGTACCACCGTATGTGCCGCTGCAGGAGGACGAGACCCACCTCCGCGGCCGGGGCACCTGTGATGCCAAGGGCCTGGCGGCGGCCATGGTGACCGCCGCCGAGCAGCTGGCGGCGGCCGGGGAGCGCCGCACCGGGCTGCTGTTCGTGGTCGGCGAGGAGAACGGCTCCGACGGGGCACAGCGGGCCCACGAGCTCGGGCCGCGGGGCCGCTTCCTCATCAACGGCGAGCCCACCGAGAACCGGCTCTGCATGGGGCAGAAGGGCTCGCTCAAGGTGGTGCTGGAGTGCGAGGGCGTCGCGGCCCACAGCGCCTACCCCGACGAAGGCCGCTCGGCGCTGCTCCCGGTGCTCGACACCATCGCACGGGTCCGCGCCCTGCCCCAGCCCACCGACCCGATGCTGGGCAGCGGCACGCTCAACGTGGGCATCGTGCAGGGAGGCGTGGCGCCCAACGTGATCCCGCCGGCCGCCCGGGCCGAGCTGCTGGTGCGGCTGGTGGGGCCCTCGGACCCGGCGCGGCGCGACATCGCCGCCTGCGCGGCGGACGGGGTGCGGGTCAGCTTCCCCACCGAGCTGCCGTACTTCAAGAACACGGCGCCCCCGCCCGCCGGCTGGGACACCACCGTGGTGAGCTACGCCAGCGACCTCCCGTTCCACGCGGCCTGGGGCGCCGGCTACCAGCTCGGCCCCGGCACCATCCGGGTGGCACACACCGATCGCGAATGCATCAGCAAGGCGGAGCTGCACGAGGGCGTGCGGCTCTACGCCCGGCTCGCGGCGGACCTGATCTCCAGCACGGAGCACTGATGGCAGCGAAGATCCCGGTCACCATCCTGGGCGCCACCGGCACGGTGGGCCAGAAGTTCGTCCGCCTGCTGGCCGACCATCCCTGGTTCGAGGTCGCCTCGGTCGCGGCGAGCGCGCAGAGCGCCGGCAAGCGCTACGGCGACGTGGTGCGCTGGCGCGAGCCGGTGCCGCTTCCCCCGCGCGTGGCCGACATGACCGTGGCCCCGGCCGAGCCGGGCCTCCCGGGGCGCATCGCCTTCTCGGCCATCGAGGCAGAGATCGCCGGCGAGGTGGAACAGGCCTTCGCCCGCGCGGGCGCGTTCGTGGTCACCAACACCAAGACCTACCGGATGGCGCCGGATGTCCCGCTGCTCATCCCGGAGATCAACCCCGATCACCTGGACCTGCTGCCGGTGCAGCAGCGGGCCCGGGGCTGGAAGGGCGGCATCGTCGCCAACCCCAACTGCTCCACCGCGGGGCTGGTGCTGGGCATCGCGCCGCTGCATCGCGCGTTCGGGATCGAGAAGCTGTTCGTGGCCACCATGCAGGCGGTGAGCGGCGCCGGGTACCCCGGCGTGGCCAGTCTCGACGCGCTGGGCAACGTGATCCCGTTCATCGGCGGCGAGGAGGAGAAGATCGAGCAGGAGACCGCCAAGATCCTCGGCACCCTCGCCGGGGACACCGTACGCGCCGCCCCGATCATCACCAGCGCCCACACCAACCGGGTGCCGGTGATCGACGGGCACCTCGAGGTGGTCTCGCTCGGGTTCCGGGCGCCGGTGACGCCCGACGCGGCCATCGCCGCGATCGAGGCGTTCCGGGCCCCGGTCGGCGTGGCGGAGCTGCCCTCGACCCCGGCGCGGCCGGTGGAGTACGATCCGCGGCCGGACCGGCCCCAGTCGCGGCTCGACCTGGACCGCGGTGCGGGGATGACCGTCACCGTGGGCCGGGTGCGGCCCTGTCCGTTGCTGCACCTGCGGCTGGTGCTCCTCTCCCACAACACCGTGCGCGGCGCCGCCGGCGCGGCGCTGCAGAACGCCGAGCTGCTGGTGGCGCGGGGCGTGGTGGCGCGATGAGCCTGGCGCTGGCGTTGGTGGGCGACGGAAAGATGTCCCGGGCCATCGCGGCGCTGGCGCCGGCGCAGGGGCACCTGGTGCGCACGGTGATCACCTCCGCCGAGAATCCCGGCGGCCGGGCGCTCACGGCGGAGCGGCTGCGCGGCGTGGACGTGGTGCTGGAATTCACCCGACCCGACGCCGCGCCCGAGAACCTCCTCCGGCTGGCGGAGCTGCGGCTGCCCACCGTCACCGGGACCACCGGCTGGTCGGACCGAATGCCGGAGGTGGCGGCGCGGGTGGTGGCGCGGCATGCGGCCCTGCTGCATGCCGCGAACTTTTCCGTGGGGGTGCACCTCTTCCTCCGCACCGCGCGGGAGCTGGCGCGCGCCTTCGCCGGGCGCGCCGGCTTCGACGCCTGGGTCACCGAGACCCACCATGCCGCCAAGCGGGACGCGCCGTCCGGCACCGGCCGCGCCCTGGTGGCCGCGCTGCGCGGCGGCGACCCGGCGCGGGAGTTCCCGGTGACCAGCATCCGGGGCGGGCAGGTGCCGGGCACGCACGAAGTGACCTACGATGGCGCCCACGAGACCATCCGGCTGGAGCACGTGGCGCGCGGGCGCGAGGCCTTCGCCGCCGGCGCGCTGCTCGCCGCCGCATGGCTGGTGGGCCGCGAAGGGGTGTTCACGTTCGACCAGATGCTCTTCGGGGAGGAACCATGACGACCGCACTCAGGGGATGCGGAACGGCGCTGGTGACGCCGTTCACGCCGGATGGCACGGTGGACGTCGAGGCGCTCCGAAAGCTCGTGGCCTGGCAGCTGGCCGAAGGCATCGATTTCCTGGTCCCCTGCGGCAGCACCGGCGAGGCGCAGACGCTGGACACCGCGGAACGCCAGCTGGTGGTGCGCACCGTCGTGGAGGCGGTGGGTGGCAAGCTGCCGGTGATGGCCGGCGCCACCCACAACGACACCCGGGAGGCGGTGGCCGAGGTCGCGCGGCTCGGCGCGCTGGGGGTGACCTGGCTGCTCTCCGCGACGCCGTACTACAACAAGCCCACCGCCGAGGGCCTGGTGCGGCACTTCACCGCCATCGCCGATGCGAGCCCGGTGCCGGTCTGCCTCTACAACGTGCCCGGCCGCACGGCGGTGAACCTGCGCACCGAGACGGTGCTCCGCCTGGCGGAGCACCCCAACATCATCGGCATCAAGGAATCCTCGGGCGACCTGGCGCAGGTGCAGCACCTGCTGCTGGCGCGCCCGCCCGGATTCGCGGTGCTCTCCGGGGAGGACTGGATGACGCTGGCGATCATCGCGGCCGGCGGCGACGGCCTGGTGAGCGTGGCCTCGAACGAGATCCCGGGCCTGATGGCCCGGCTGGTGCGCAACGCCCTCGCGGGCCGGGTGGAGGAGGCGCGGGAGCTGTTCTACCAGGCGCTCCCCCTGCTGGAGGCCAACTTCCTCGAGACCAACCCCGGCCCGGTCAAGGCGGCGCTGGCCGCGATGGGCCGGCTGCACAACGTGCTCCGGCTGCCGCTGGTGCCGCTCAGCGAGGGGCGCCTGCCGCCGCTGCTGGCCGCGCTGCGCGAGGCCGGCGTGGAGCCGGCGGGCGCGGGGGCCCGCCCGTGAGCGGGCTCCGGGAGCGGATCGAGCGGTTCGCCGCCGGCGTCCCCGCCGGTGCCGAGGCGGAGGCCCGCGCCGCCTTCCAGGAGCTGAAGGTCGGCCTCAACGACGGCAGCATCCGCGCGGCGGTGCGGCACCCCGACGGGCGCTGGGAGGCGCAGGCCTGGGTGAAGGCGGGGATCCTGCTCGGCTTCCGGCTCGGGACCGTGGCGCCGGCCGCCCCCGGCGGGCCCTTCCCCTTCTACGACAAGGACACCTGGCCGCTCCGCCCGCTGGCGCTGGACCAGGGCGTCCGGGTGGTGCCCGGCGGCAGCAGCATCCGCGACGGCTGCTACCTGGCCCCCGGCGTGGTGGTGATGCCGCCGGTGTTCATCAACGCCGGCGCGTACGTCGGGGCGGGCACCATGGTGGACAGCCACGCGCTGGTCGGGTCGTGCGCCCAGGTGGGCGAGCGGGTCCACCTCTCCGCCGCGGCCCAGGTGGGCGGGGTGCTGGAACCGGTCGGTGCGCTGCCGGTGATCATCGAGGACGACGTGCTGGTTGGCGGCAACGCGGGCGTGTACGAAGGGACCATCGTCCGCGCCGGGGCGGTGCTCGCCCCGGGGACGATCCTCACCGGCGGCACCGTGGTCGTGGACCTGGTGCGGGACACCACCTACCGCCGCGACGGCGACCGGCCGCTCGAGATCCCCGCCGGCGCGGTGGTGGTCCCGGGCACCCGTGCCGTCGGCAGCGGACCGGGGCGGGCGCGCGGGGTCGCGCTGTACGCCCCGGTGATCGTCAAGTATCGCGACGAGCGGACCGACCTCGCGGTCCGGCTCGAGGAGCTGCTCCGCTAGTCCCATGGCCAGCCA
>CAZYIV010000145.1:0-7087 GCA_964647615.1 uncultured Gemmatimonadaceae bacterium
TTCAGGTCGTTTCCGCCGATCGAGATGAAATCGACCAGCTCGAAGAAGGCGCGGCGCGGGGTACCGGCGGCGATCTGTACCAGGTCGGCGGTGATGGTGCCGCCGGTGTCGGCGGTGACCACCGTCGCCACGAGGCGCGCCACCGGGCCGAGCGCGGTATCGGACGCCCAGGCGGAGACGACGCCGGTCCGGACGCCGGGCGCGGCCAGCGCGGCGCGGCGGCCGGCGAGCACCACGGTGTTGTCGCCCGCGGCCAGCGTCATCGGGCCCGGGGCCGAGAGCCACGGAACCGAGCTGCGGAAGGTGACCGGCACCGGCGCGCTGCCGGCCGGAAGGGTCACCGTGAAGGCGAAGCTGGTATCCGCCCGCTGACCCAGGCTGCCGGTGCGGAACACCGCACTCGCACGGGTGCCGGTGGCGGTGACCGTGGCTTCCGGCGCCCGCCGGTCGCTGCCCAGCCAGCTCCAGGCGCGCGAGGCATCCGGCAGGCCGGTGCCGTCGTCGAGGTAGCTCGCACTGCCCACCGGCCGCGCCGTCACCATGAGCGCCCGGCGCACCTGGGCGGCATCGGGGGTGCGGCCCGACTGGGCCAGCCCCGAGTACATGAGGGCGAGGAGTCCCGCCGCGTAGGGCGAGGCCATGCTGGTGCCCATCTTCCGCTCATCGCCGGTATCCCACCGCGGCACCGTGGAGTAGGCCACGCCGGGGGTGACGACATCGGGCTTGGCCAGCTCGCCGCCGCGGGAGCTGAAGAAGGCGATCGGGTCGGGCCCGCGGTCGGCCGCGCCCAGGAAGGCGGTCGGGAAGGTCGCGCCGACGGTGAGCGCCCGGCTGGCCGACCCCGGATAGCCCATCGTGGACAGCGCCGGACCGTCGTTGCCGGCGCTGATGGCGAACGCCACCTCCGGGTGAACGGCGAGCACCGAATCGATCAGCCGGTCGATTTCGGCGGTGCCCTCGACCTCGTTGCCCACGCCGAAGCTCATGTTCATCACCAGCGGCATCCGGCGCGCCGCCGCGAGGCGGATGGCGTAGTCGATGGCGCCGAGCATGCTCCCGGTGGTGGAGATCCCGCCCTGAGCGTCGTTGGCGATCTTGAGCCCGAGGACCTGGGCACCGGGCGCCACGCCGTCGAAGCCGGTCACGCCGTAGAGATCGTGCCCCGCGGCGATGCCCGCCACGTGGGTGCCGTGGGCGCTGGTGTCGAAGTAGAGATCGAGCCGCGGCGTGCCGCCGTCATCGGTGAAGTTGGCCGCGAGCGCCAGGGGCGAGGGGCGCCCGCCGGTGTGCCAGCCGAAGGTCTCCCGGCCGACCAGGTAGTCATGCACCGGGCGCTCGTCCTCCAGCGTGCCGTCGCCGTCGGTATCGGCAAACAGGACCCAGCCGTCGCTGGCCCGGGCCACCACCACGGCGAGGGTGTCGGCATCGTCGCGGTCGCCGTTGAGGTCGCTGGCCGGCAGGTCGCCGAGCGGGATCTCGGCGATGGTGCCGGCCCAGTAGCGGCCGCTGGCGGTGAAGGCGCGGAGCCGCCCCGCGCCGCGGAGCGGGTGTCCGGCCACGGTGAACATGTCGCCCTGCGGCGTCACCGGCGTCAAGGCGACCCGCCCTTCCCCCGAGAAGTCGCGCAGGTCGAGGACCTTCGGATCGCCGGTGCTGGTGGTGCCCAGCCCGCCGACCGATGGATCGATGCCGCTGTCGAGGATGGCGATCAGGACGCCGCGACCATCATAGGTCGGGTGGGCCTTCAGGAAGTCGGGGATGCCGGTCGCACCGAGCGCCATCCACCCACGGAGATACGCCTCGCGCGCGGGGACGAGGGGGACGGGATCGGCGGGTGCGTCCGGCCGGGTGGCGTCCGCCGGCGCGGCGGTCGCCACCCCGCTGTCGGACCCGGCCCGGACCGGGGTGGCACCGGTGGTGACGGCCGGCGTGCCGCCGGCGCAGCCGAGGAGCGTCGCGAGCCCCCCGGCGAGCGCCGCACGAAGGGCGTGAGTCATGTCAGTGGCGGCAGGACGAACGGCCCGATGTGCGGCCCGCCATGGCTCCGGGTGACGCGCAGCAGGAACGCGAGCAGGTCCCGCGTCTCCTCCGCGCTGATGATCGCGTCCACGTAGCCGCGCGCCGCGGCGTACTTGGCGTCCAGCTGGTGCTCGTAGTCGGCGCGCATGCCGTCGGCCGCGGCCTGGACGTCCGCCGCCGGCGCGCGCTTCTCGGCGCGGGCCTTGGCCAGCTCCACGCCGTGCACCGCCTCGACGGCCGCCTCGCCTTCCATCACCGCCATCCGGCCGGTGGGCCAGCTCAGGATGAAGTCGGGGTCGAACCCCTGCCCCGCCATGGCGTAGTAGCCGGCGCCGGAGGCGTGGTTGAGCGTGAGCACCAGCTTGGGCACGACCGCCGTGGACATGGCCTCCACGAAGCGCGCCCCGGCGCGGATGATGCCGGACTGTTCCGCATCCGGACCCACCATGAAGCCGCTCACGTCCTGCACGAACAGCAACGGGATCCGTTCCCGGCTCGCGGTCTCGATGAAGTAGGCGGCCTTCTCGGCGCTCTCGGTGTAGATGATCCCGCCGATGCGGGGCATCTGGCCCGGCTTCCCCTTGATGACGGCGCGGGCGTTGGCGAGCACCGCCACCGGCTGGCCCTCGATCCGCGCGTGGCCGCAGAGCAGTTCCTTGCCGATGTCGGGCTGGAACTCATCGAACCGGCCGCCGTCGAGCAGGCAGGCAAGGACCGCGTGCATGTCGTAGGACATGCGGTGGTCGCCGGGGAGCAGGTCGTACAGGTCCTCGATCGGGCGGGCCGGCGGCTCGAACGCCGTTTCCGGGGCCGGCGTCAGCCGCGGGAGGCGGGCGACGTACCCGCGGATCATCGCGAGACACTCGCGGTCGGTGGCGGCCCGGTAGTGGGCCACCGCGGAGACCGAGGTGTGCATCGCGGCGCCACCGAGGGTCTCGGCATCCACCACCTGGCCGGTCGCCCCCTTCACCAGGTTGGGCCCGCCCAGCCCCATAAAGCTGGTGCCCTCGACCATGAAGATCACGTCGGACAGCGCCGGCAGGTACGCCCCGCCGGCGATGCAGCTCCCCATGACCGCGCTCACCTGCGGCACGTTGAGGTAGCGCCGCATGAGCGAGTTGTAGTAGAAGATCCGGGCCGCGCCGTACTGCCCGGGAAAGACGCCGCCCTGATAGGGGAGGTTCACCCCGGCGGAGTCCACCAGGTAGATGATCGGGATGCGCTGCCGCATCGCGACTTCCTGGGCCCGCAGCATCTTCCGGATGGTCTCGGGCCACCAGGAGCCGGCCTTGACCGTCGCGTCGTTGGCGACGACCACGACCTCCCGCCCCTCCACCACGCCCACGCCGGTGATCACCCCCGCGCCGGGGGCCTGGCCGTCGTACTGGTCATAGGCCATGAGCAGGCCCAGCTCGAACCACGGCGCGCCGGGATCGAGCAGCGCCTCGACCCGCTCCCGCGGGGCGAGCTGCCCCTTCTCGTGCATCCGGGCGATGCGCCTGGCCCCGCCACCCTGGCGGAGCCGGGCGGCGAGCGCGTGATACTCGTCCGTCAGCGCCCGGAGCCGGGGGACCCGGGGCGCGGCAGTCTTGGCCACGGGTCAGTCCTTCAGGTGCTCGGCGGCCCAGCTCGTGATGTAGGCGATCAGCTCGGTGGTCGGCGTGCCGGGGCCGAACAGCCGCCCGACGCCGGCGCGCTCCAGCGCCGTGGCATCCTCCTCGGGGATGATGCCGCCGCCGGTGAGCAGGATGTCGTGCCGGCCCGCCTCGTCGAGCAGCGTGCGTACCCGGGGGAAGAGCGTCATGTGGGCGCCCGAGAGGATCGAGAGCCCCACCACGTCCACGTCCTCCTGCACCGCGGCCGTGGCGATCATCTCCGGCGTCTGGTGCAGCCCGGTGTAGATGACCTCCATGCCGGCGTCGCGCAGGGCGGCGGCCACCACCTTGGCGCCGCGGTCATGCCCGTCGAGCCCGGGCTTGGCCACCAGCACCCGGATGGGGCGGGCGGGCGATCGGTTCTCCAGCTGGGCGACCATGTCACTCCCCGGGTTGAGCGAGTCCCTCGTCGGCGAGCACCAGCCGCACGGCGCCGGCCACATCGGGCGCGGTGCGCACATCCCGCGCGCCATGCTCGCCGCGCGGATCCAGCAGGATGACATCGAGCCCGGCACGCCGGGCCCCGACGACATCCACCTCGTACACGTCCCCGACATACAGCGCGGCGGCGGCGGGCAGTCCCATCTGGGCCAGCGTCAGCGCGAAGATGCGCGGGTCCGGCTTCTCGACCCCGACCAGCTGGGAATCGATGACCAGCTCGAACCGGTCGCGGATGCCGGCGGCGGCGAGGGCCTCCTCCGCCCGTCCGTCGCTGTTGGACACCACCGCCAGCCGGAGCCCCGCCGCCCGCAGCCGGTCCAGCGCCGCCGGCGTCTCCGGGGCGATTGCCCCCCAGAGGTGGCGCTCCTGGTGCAGGGCGAAGAGCGTGTCCCGCACCACGGAGTTCTGTCCCTCCGGCACCCCCGCCAGCCGGAACAGCAGCTCGAGGTACCGGCTGGCCCGCTCCCGGTCGGTGCCGTCGGAGCGTTCCAGCGAGCGGGCGGCGGCGCCGGCCTGCGAGGCCAGCCCCGCCCCGGTCAGCGCCACACCCGTGGCCCGCCCCACCGCCGCCGCGAGGCGGGGGTAGTCGAGCGAGACGAGCGTGTTGCCGGCGTCGAACAGGACCGCGCGTCGGCTCACCGGAACCGCAGCAGGCCGGACAGGCCCGAGACTGCCTTGCGCGCCGTGTCGTCGTACACCACCTCGACCTCGACCCGCTGGCGGAGCGCCTCTTCCATCGCTTCGTCAATGACGTCGAGGACCGGGACGACCTCACCGTCCGCCCGCAGGTCCTTCTCCGCCAGCGCGAGGCGTCCGGTGCGCCGCGAGTGGAAGCCTGGGCCCTGTGCGTCCGCGTCCACCAGCAGGGTCCGCACCTGCCCGCGGCCCAGGGCCCGGAGCGTGGCATCGACGCCGTCCACCGCCCACCCCTGGCCCAGTGCCTCCTCCAGCCCGTGCGCCACGCTCCGCTCGGCCTCGCGCTCGAAGGCAGCCCGCGCCGCCAGCGTCGCCTCGTACACCACGGCGGGCTTGGCTTCCTTCGGGTTGAGGCTCACCACGCCCATCAGCCGCTCGGCGAGGTACGGGTGCAGGAAGGCGGCGACGGCGCCCGCCTCCTTGCCCGGCCCGGCCAGCACGATGCCGTGCACCGGCCGCTTGCGGTGGTGGGCGAACAGCCGGTCGGCGATGGTGGCGTAGTGCCGCTGCTTCTCCTCGCGGATCCGGTTGTTGAAGGCCGACTCGCCCAGGCCCGGCGAGCCCTGCCGGTCGCTGTGGTAGCGGCTGCCCCGGGTGCTGTCGGCCCGGAGATCCTCGATCTCGTCGGCGCCGAAGGCGGTGACTTCGAACAGCCGCGCGCTGGTGCGGTCCAGCACCACGGTGAGCAGGTTGCCGATCTCGTCCTCGACGGAGGCCAGCTCCCGCACCAGCGGGGTGCGGTCCACCGCCAGCCGCGATCGGTGCACGCTCGGCAGACCCACCAGCTCGAACAGCTTGAGCGGCCCGCAGGCGAAGATGGCCACACCCTGCGAGGCCGGCAGCCGGGCCGGTTCCTTGAGCTGGGCGTGGATCCGCTTGAGGTCCGCCTGGACCTCCTCCCGCACCCCGCGCGGCAGGTCGAGGCCATCCAGCCCCTGCTCCACCTCGCGGATCCGGTTCTTGAGCTTGATCAGGTACTTGCCGCGGGCCCGGTCGCGCGGCTCGACCTTCAGGTAACAGGTGACGATGCGATGCTGGTCGGTGCGCAGCTTGGTGAGCCGCGCCAGGAGCTTCCGGATGTCAGGGTTGTTCATGAGTCCGTGTGCCTGCGTGGGCGGCGCCGTCCCGGACCGGCCTCGCGGGGCCGGTTCGGGCGTCGGGGCGCCGCCGGGTCAGAAGAAAACGGGTTCCCGATAGGTCCCGTAGACGCCTTCGAGCACGTGACGAATCTCGAAAAGCGTCGCGTACGCCCGGGCGCAATCGAGCATGAGGGGGATGACGTTCCGCCCGTCCACTGCCGCCTGGCGGAGCGCGGCGAGGGCCGCGTCCACCCGGGGCTGGTCGCGGTCGCGCCGCAGGGCCGCCATGCGCTCCCGCTGCTGCCGCTCGGCCTCATCCCCGATCTTGAGGATCTCGACCGGGGGTTCCTCCTCCTCGGCGAAGCGGTTGAGGCCGACCACCGCCCGCCGTCCCTGCTCCACCTCCGTCTGGAACCGCGACGCCGACTGCGCGATCTGGCGCTGGAACCAGCCGCCCTCGATGGCGCGCACCACCCCGCCCTGCGCCTCGATCTCGGCGAAGAGCCCCGCCGCCTCCCGCTCCATCCCGTCGGTGAGCGCCTCCACGTAATACGAGCCGCCCAGCGGATCGGCGACGTTGGGCACGCCGGTCTCGTAGGCGAGGATCTGCTGGGTCCGCAGCGCGATCCGCACCGAGTCTTCCGTCGGGAGCGCCAGGGTCTCATCCAGGGCGTTGGTGTGCAGGGACTGGGTGCCGCCCAGCACCGCGGCGAGCGCCTGGTACGCCACCCGGACCACGTTGTTATGCGGCTGCTGCGCGGTCAGCGAGACGCCCGCGGTCTGGCAGTGGAACCGCATCTGCCAGCTGCGCGGGTTGCGGGCCCCGTACTTCTGCCGCATGGTGCGGGCCCAGATCCGGCGCGCGGCGCGCAGCTTGGCGATCTCCTCGAAGAAGTCGTTGTGCACGTCCCAGAAGAACGAGAGCCGCGGGGCGAAGCTGTCCACGTCCAGCCCGCGCGCCATCCCGTGCTCCACGTAGGAGAAGCCGTTGGCGAGGGTGAAGGCCAGCTCCTGCGCCGCGGTGGCACCCGCCTCCCGGATGTGGTAGCCCGAGATCGAGATGGTGTTCCACTTCGGGGTATGCTCCGAGGCCCACTCGAACAGGTCCACGATCACCTTGAGCGCCGGCTCCACCGGGAAGATCCAGGCATGCTGCGCCATGTACTCCTTGAGCATGTCGTTCTGGATCGTGCCCTG
>CAZYIV010000146.1:0-3041 GCA_964647615.1 uncultured Gemmatimonadaceae bacterium
CCCCCCCCCCCCCCCCCCCCCCCCCCCCCCCCCCCCCCCCCCCCCCGCCCCGGCCGGGGGGGCCCGGGGGGGGCGGGGGCCGGCGGCCGCCCCCCCCCCCCCCGCCCGGGCCGGGCCGCGAGCAGGCGTGCCGCGCGGCCGTGCCACTCCTGGCGGGTGAGCGGCGGGAGCTCGTCGTACACGATGCGCCGCAGTTCGTCGCGGACAAACTCCAGTCGCGCCGGGCTCCCGTCCGTGACCCGCACCAGCCGCCGGCTGGCGAGCTGTTCCAGTGCCGACTCGAATGTCACCGCGTCCTGGCTCGTCAGGGACGAGAGCAGCTCCAGCTCGGCGTCGCGACCCAGCAGGGCGGTGGCGCGGAGCAGCTGTCGGGCCGGTGGATCGAGTGCCTGCAGCCGGGCCGCGAGCGACTCCCGGAGCCCCGCCGGCACCGGGAGTGGCTCGCCCGGCGCGGGCAGCCGGACCCGCCACTGCCCGTCGGCGGCGGGGGCAAGCATGCCGTCCTCGGCGAGCATGGTGGTGAACTCCACTATCGCGAGCGGATTGCCACCGGTCTCGGCGAGCAGGCGGGTCGCCAGCGCCCGGCGCTCGTCGGGCACGAAGTCCGCCATGCTGGCGAGCAGCTGTTCGACCTGGCTGGCATCGAGCGGGGCGGGGGTCAGCCGCGTGAGGCGGCCCTGTTCCGGGGCGCGGCGCTCCAGCGCCGCGGCATCCCACTGGCCCGGGAGGCTGCTGAGCAGGAGCAGTACCCCGGGCACCGACCGCCGGAGCAGCGCCTCCAGCACCGCACGGCTCCCGTCGTCGGCGAGGTGTGCATCATCCACCAGCACCGCGACTGGTGATTCACCCGCCACCGCCGCGAGCACCTGGGCCACCGCGGCGGGGAGCTGGTCCGCGGGACCGGCAGGAAGCCGCGCAAACTGCTCCGCGAACTCCGGCAGCGCCGTCGCCAGGGTGCGGAGCGCCGTCGCAGGCGCGGCCGCCGCACCGGCCGCCGTGGCCAGTGGTGCCAGCAGGTGCCGCAGCAGGGTCAGCGGCCGCCCGCGCTCCGCCTCCCAGGCGGCGGAACTGAGCACCACCGGCGGCCGGGGCCGGGCGGCCAGCCACCGCGTGAACTCCAGCAGCAGGCGGCTGCGGCCGCTGCCCGTCTCGCCCTCGAGCAGCAGCAATCCTGCGTCTCCCCGCTCCACCCCGGACCACGCGGCGGTGAGCCGCGCGAACTCGGCGTCGCGCCCCACGAGGTCCGGGGTCAGGAGGGCGGCCGCATGTGGCAGCGGCGGTACCGGGCGCCGGCTCGCCAGCCGGTGCATCTCCTCCAGCCGGCGCGCCGCGGTGGTGTCGGCCGGCAGCGCCGCGCGCCACGCGGCGGCATGCTCCCGCGCCTCGCCCCAGGCTCCGCGCGACTCGGCATCCCGCACCAGCGCCGCGCCCGCGGCGGCGCGCCGGCGCCGCAGCTCCTCGCGCTCGCGCTCCAGCCAGCCGCGCAGCTCCTCGCCCAGCTCCAGCTCCGCCCCGTCGAGGAACTCGCCCTGCCACCGCGTGGCCGCCTCGCGGAACCGGCCGGCGTCGGCGTCCCGCCGCAGCGCCGTGGCATCCAGTTCCATTGCCTCCGGCCGGAGCACGACCTCCTCGTCGGTGACCATGAGTCCGTCGCCGAGCGCCGCCCGGAGCTCCACCAGCGCCTGGCGCAGCGAGGCGCGGGCCCGGCGCTCATCCGAGCCGCGCCAGAAGAGCGCGGACCGCTCCGCACGGCGGCTCGCGACCCCCTCCTGGAGCGCCAGCCAGGCCAGCAGCAGCAGCAGCTTCCGCCGCCCCGGAAGGAGCGGACGCTCGCCTTGCCGCAGCTCCAGGCCGCCCAGGGTGGTGAGTCTCAGCCGGTCTGTCAAACCATTGTCCGGGAGGGATTTGACGGCTGCCTTGACACCCGCTTGGCGGCCTGGCCCTAACATGGCCGGCATATGCCGACCCCGCAACTCCCGCCGCCCGGACCACGCCCGGCCCTGGGCACATTCATCGTCCGGGTGCAGCGCCTGCCGGGCACCGCACTGGGCGATTGCACCGGCCTGATCGAGCGGCTGGGGAGCGGGGAGAAGCGGCCCTTTCGCAACAGCGATGAACTGGCCCGGCTGGTCGAGGACTGGCTGAAGTGACGCCATCGGGGCCGATCCACATGCCGCGGTTCCGGGAACGCGGCCATCCACGAGGACGCACGCCGACAATGCCAAGCCACCCCCTGCTTCCGTCCCGCGCCGCCGCGACTGCCTGGCTTGTCGGCGGCCTGGTCACCGCGCTCGTCCTCGCCTGCGGCAGCGACACCAGCGGGCCCGGCGGCGGCGGTGGCGCCCGCCTCTCGCTGGACCAGCACGCCGCGGTGGAGGACTCGGTCACCGCGGCGGGCAAGGTGCTGACCGCGAGTTCACATGGGGTGACCTACACCCTCTCGATCCCCGCGGGCGCAGTGAAGGTGCCCACCAGCATCACGATGACACCGGTCACGGCGATCGACTCGCTGGGGCTGAGCCGCCTGGTCGGGGCGGTGGACCTGCAGCCGCAGGGGCTGGTGCTGGGGAAGGCGGCGACGCTCAGGATCGTGGTGTCGCACGCGCCCGGGACGGGCGAGGCGCTGGTGGGGTTCAACTACGAGGGGGACGCCGACTCCCTGGCCCCGCTCCTGACAGTGGACAGCACCGCGGCGATCGTGCTCTCGATCCGCCACTTCAGCGGCGCCGGCGCCGCCTACGCGACCCTGCCGGAGATCCAGGCGTTCTTCCCCCACCCGGCGCTCTCCAACAACACCCAGGCGTACGTGGACTCGATGTTCCAGCTGATGACCCTGAGCCCGCGCGACTTCGTGGCCGAGCAGGCGCTGATGCGGCTCTGGTTCGCCAACATCGTGCGGCCGGCGCTGCAAGGGGCGTCCAACGACGTGGCGCTGCTGTATGCCATGAGCGAATATGACTACTGGCGCAACGTGCAGACGACGGGCCACCTGATCCCCAACGACCCGCTGTTCCAGCCCCAGCGCGACACCTTCGCCCTGG
>CAZYIV010000146.1:3141-6992 GCA_964647615.1 uncultured Gemmatimonadaceae bacterium
TCGGGGACCTGGAGCGCCACCATCAACGGCCTGACCTTCACGGGCACGCAGTTCGGCCAGGGCGACTGCACCATCACGCTCATCTGCACCCCGCCGCCCGGCCCGGGGAGCTCGGCGCCGATCACCGGCAGCTTCACCTCCAGCACCCTGTCGGGAACGGTGACCGATCCGGTCTTCGGGACCGTGACCTTCTCGCTGCCGAAGATTCCGTAGAGAGAGCCGTCGGGCCGCGGGGCGACGGACCCCGATGGGGGTCCGTCGCCTGACGTGACCCATCGCACCATCGGCTGCCCCACGTGACGGCGCTCACCGCGCCGGCGCTCCCATCCCGCGATCATCCCTCCCGCATCCCGGCGCGCATCCGGCGCCACTGAGCCCGATCCGACAACTCGCCAATCCGTCGGCCGCTGCCTCTCCTGGCGGCGTGTTGTTCACCGTGCTTGCCGCGGGAGTTCACCAATGCGCCTCTGCTTCCCTGGGCGGCCTGTCGCCGCGTCCCTCGCCTTCGCGCTCACTCTCGCCGCCTGCGGCGGCGATTCCAGCGGGCCGACCCCGCCGCGCTACCTGGTGAGCGGCGCGGTGAGCGGGCTGGCCCCCGGGAAGTCGCTTGTGATCCGCAACAACGGCGCGGACCAGCAGTCCATCAGCGCGAACGGCGGGTTCGGGTTCGCCACGAAGCTGAAGGACGGCACCGCCTACGCCGTGACCGTCGCAACCCAACCCGCCGGCATGTTCTGTCCCGTCACCAACGGCAGCGGCACCATCGCTGCCGCCGACGTCACCGACGTGGCCATTGACTGCGCTGCCGTTACGACCACCCCTGATCCCGCCTTCGGGGGCGGGGCGGGGTTTGTCACCCTGGACTCCGGCGACAACGGGGATGACTCCGGCAACGAGCTGGTCCTCGACGGCAGCGGGCGGCTGGTCATCCCCGGTCATTCCTTCGATGCCGCCACCGGGTCGCTGGACATGGCGGTCTGGCGGCTGAACGCCGACGGCACCCCGGACGGCAGCTTCGGCAGCGCCGGCCTGGTCCGGCACCCCGGCGAGGTGGTCACCGGGACCAATGCCCCGCAGGTCGTGGGGAGCAGCGCCCGGGTGGACGGCAGCGGCCGCATCGTCATCGCCGGCTACGACATCGACTCGGCCGGGATCTGGGGCGTGGCGGTCTGGCGCTTCACTAGCGGCGGCGCCCCCGACGCGACCTTCGGCACCAACGGCCTGGTTCGGCTCACCAGCCCGCAGGCGGGTGGCGTCGGGCTGGCCCTGGACGCCAGCGGGCGGCCGGTGGTCTCCGGCTTCGCCTGGAACGGCACCGACTGGGATGCCGCGGTGTGGCGCTTCACCACCGCCGGCATTCCCGATTCGACCTTCGGCGGGACCGGCCTCGTCACCCAGAACAGCTCCGCCGGGTCGGGTCAGGCGATGGGCGAGGACATCGGCGTGGGGGTCGCCGTGGACGGCAGCGGCCGGATCGTCATGGCGGGGTACAGCAGCAACGCCGCCGGCAACCAGGACATGACCGTCTGGCGCTACAATGCCGATGGCACGCCGGACGCCGGCTTCGGCAGCAACGGGGTCTTCCGCCATGACAACGCCGCCGGTGGCGGCGGGAACGACGTGGGCCGGACCCTCGCCGTCGATGGTAGCGGACGGATCGTGGTGGTGGGCTGGAGTCCCGGAGCCACAACGGGCGATGACTTCGCCCTCTGGCGGCTCACCCCCGGCGGCGCACTCGACGGCAGCTTCAACGGCCAGGGCTTCGTCACCCAGGCCGGTGCCGCCGGCGGCAATGGGACCGACACCGGGCGCGACGTCGCGATCGACGGCCAGGGCCGCATCGTGGCCACGGGGGAGAGTGCCAATCCGGCCGGCGACCTCGACATGGTGGTGTGGCGCTTCACGGCGGCGGGAATCCCGGACAGCAGCTTCAATGGGCAGGGCGTCCTGGTGCACGCCGGCGCCGCCGGCGGGACGGCAGCCAACGACGCCGGCCGCGGCGTGGCCATTGACGGCCAGGGGCGGATCGTGGTGGCGGGGCGGAGCACGACCGCCGGGGGGACCCTCGACCTCGGAGTGTGGCGCATCGTGCCCTGAGCGGCTCAGCCGCCGTGGCGCGCGATGTACCCCGGGACGTCGAACTTGTCCTTCGCCGCCCGGAGGCTCTGGTACCGCACCGTGCCGTAGATCGGCCGGCGGTAGAACGGCCGGTCGAACTTGCCGAAGATCCACAGGATCCCGCCGTAGGAGTTCGGATCCCGACCGTCGAGGGCGTACTTGTTGTTCAGGTGCTCCAGGACGCCCAGGCAGGTGGCGGCGTCGGGGGTCCACTGCAGTACCGTCTTGCCCCAGAGCATCCGCATGTAGTTGTGCATGTACCCCTCGACCAGGTACGACCGCTGCGCCGCGTTCCACAGCGGCTCGCCGGTGCGGGCCTGCTCCATCTCCTCGAGGGTGTACAGGTGGGTCCTCGGATCGGCCTCGTGGTCGGCCAGCTGCTGCCGGGCCCACCCCGGAATGCCGTCCACGGTCCGATGCCGGGGGTTGAAGTGGCAGAAGTTGTGGGCCACCTCGCGCCAGGTGAGCGCCTCGTCGAGGAACTTGGCGTACTGGTCGGCCGGCCCTGCCTCCTGCACCGCCAGCAGCACCTCGTGAATGGACAGGTTGCCGAAGTGCAGCCACGGCGAGAGCCGGCTCACCGCCTCCGGCCGGTTGGGGTCGTTGCGATCACCGGCGTAGCCCCTGAGCCCGCCACGACAGAACGCCCGGAGCCGCGCCCGCCCCGCGGCAGTGCCGCCGCGGAAGGTGGTGGACGGCGGCACCATGTGGTCCACGTCGCACGCCGCCACCAGCTCGGCGATGTCCACGCCGTCCGTCGTGCCGACGGACCCGTCCGGCCCCCGGCGGAGCACCGTCGGCTCGAAGCCGAGTTCGACCGTCCGCCGGACCTTCGGCACCGGGTTCGCTACCGGGTGCAGGAAGTGGGGCAGCGCTTCCATCAGCACCGGGCGGATGCCCCGGGCGGTGGAATGCTCCTTCTGATGGTACGCCATCGGGATCACGGTGCAGCTATCCACCGCGACCACCGGGGTCGCGGTCTTCCGCCGCAGCCCGCGCACCTGCCGCGGGACGATGAACGTGGGGAAGTAGTCGGTCACCACCAGCGCCGCGCGGTCGGCCAGGCGGACGAGATCTGTCGGTCCTTCGGGAGACGGGATCGTGACCGACGCCGGTTGCCGGCTTCCTGCAGGCCACCCGGTGTACGCTCCGCTGGCCCGGTCCAGCCAGAACGCGTACTGGATCCCCTTCGCCGCGAACCCCTCGTACAGGTCGGCGACACTCTCGAGGATCCAGGTGTGGAAACGGTCGCTGGCCCAGGGGTAGTCGTGCCGCAGGCCGTGATAGACCAGGACCGGCACCCCGAGCGCATCGGCCTGCTCGATGGCGAAGTTGAGCGCGAAGTTGTCGTGCGCCCGGTGGGTGACCTGCATCCAGTACAGCACGAACTCGCCGCCGGGGCGGGGGCGGCTGTCGGCGGAGGCGTGGAGCCGGTGGTCGGTGGCGCTCATGGCGGAGCAACTTGTCCGTGCGGGTGGGGCCGGTCAATTCGGCGGCGCAAACGTTGGACAGCACGGCGGGGAGCTGGGAGACGGGCGGGTCTCAGGGCAGCAGAGACTGCTGCCAGTGGGTCGGCTCGGGCGGCGGCCCCGCGCCGCCAGCGCCCCTGACATCCCCACCCCGCTCCCCGTCGGACGCTGGCTTGCGGGACCACCGCCCTTCGCCGAGCCTTGTCTTGCCGTCCTACCGTCCTACCGTCCTACCGTCCTACCGTCCTACCGTCCTACCGTCCT
>CAZYIV010000147.1:0-6954 GCA_964647615.1 uncultured Gemmatimonadaceae bacterium
GACGCAGACCCGGTTCGACCATCACGCCGATGTGGCCGCCCACCGGGCCTCCGGGTACACCGGGACGGAGGCCGGCCCGACGCGATTCGTGCACGCCGACTTCATCGCCATCGAACAGACCGGTGGCGCCGGCGCCATGCGGTCCACCGCCGGGGATCTCTGCCGCTGGCACCAGGCGCTGTTCTACGGCAGCTTCCTCTCCGCCAAGTCACGCAGCGCGCTGGTCGAGCCGGCCACGCTCAGCGACGGCCGCCCCATCACCCAGGGCCGCTTCGATCCCGGCGATGCGGTCATGGGGGAGACCAGCTACGGCTACGGCCTGATGCTGGATCGTGTCACCAGGGATCACGGGGTCATCGCCACGCACACCGGGTTCGTGAACGGCTTCTCGGCCTACCTGGCCACGCACCTCCCATCCCGGACCACCGTGGCCTGCATGTGCAACGCCGATCCCGGCCCGCAGCTGCCCTTCCGCCCGCTGCGCCGGGCGGTGTTCGCCAGCTTCCTGTGAGCCAGGCATCAACGATGTGCCTCCGTTCTGGCCCTTCGGCCGAGTTCTCTCCCTCGAACCCCTGACACCATGTCCCGACCGTTCCTGCTGCTGCCCGCCGCGCTGCTCGGCCTGATGGCCTGCCGGCCGCCGCACACCCCCACCACCCCCGACGGTGCCTCACCCGCGATCCGTGCCGCGATCCAGGCCGGCGACGAGGCCTGGTCCACGGCGTACATCGCCGGGGATACCGCCGCGATGCGGCTGCTCTACACCCCGGATGTCGTCAGCATGCAGGCCGATGAGCCGGACATCACCGGCCAGGACGCGATGGTCGCGGCGCTGGGCCACGGCTTCGTCACCCGGACCGACACCACGGTGCGGATCGAGACGGTGATCGAGTCGCTGGAGCAGAGCGACAGCCTGGCGTGGGAGGTGGGGCACGTGACCCTGTTCAAGCGGCCGCGCGATGCCGCCGACGCGACGCCCGTGGGGCATCGCTACAAGTACATCACCTTCTGGCGGCAGGGCGCCGATGGCCGCTGGCGGATCCGGCGGGACCTGGGCGTGGGGGCGCCGCTGCCGTAGGGCGGATGGGAGCGCGGTTGACGCCCTCCTGACCGGGATGCACCATCTTGGCAGTGCCACCATCACCGGCCCGTGAGGCCACACCAATGCTCTACCGACTCCTGCTGCTCACCCTGGTCCCCTCCACCCTCCTGGCCCAGGCGCCCGACCCCACGATCTCCATCGCGAAGTGCACCGAGCCGAAGGAACCCTTCGGGCACTACCAGGTCACCGGGATCATCCGGACCGTGCTCTCCCCGTCCGGGGAGGCCGATACCACCCGGATCGAGGTCGGCAGCTCGGACGGCCTCAGCCCCGCGGGGCTCCGGAGCGTGGCCGCCCGGCAGCTCGCCAGCTGCCGCTTCCGGATTGACCCCAGGCCGCGCCAGGAATTGGTGGTCCTGCAGCAGTTCGTGGCCGACTCGGGGCACCTCACGCTCCGCACGATCCCGGCCGGCAACCGGGCCTTCACCCCGCAGGCGCTCGAGGTGCCCCCGCCGCCCGAAGAACCCGTCAACTCCAACGATCCGGCCCTGGACGAGGCCCCGCGCCAGCTGAACTGCAAGATGCGCGAGAAGATGGGGCCCACGATGACGGTGGAGGGGCCGCTGGACCTGCAGCGCGCCCAGCGGGAGCTCGAGCGCAACGCCGCGGGCGACGTGTCGTTCACCTTCGTGGTCGGGGCGGACGGCCGCTTCGTCGAGGGAAGCGCCGTGATGGAGTCCTCGACCAATCCCAACATCACCCAGGACGGGATGAAGGTCTACGAGTCGTGCCGCTACGCGCCCGGCCGGATCGGGGGGCGCCCCGTCGCCGTCCGGATGAAGGGCCGCCTGATCGCGACGGCGGTGATCACCGGACCGTAGGTCTGCCACACTCCATCAACGCGCGAGGCGCCATGTCCATCGCCGCCAACGCCCGCCTGGCACTGCTCGCAGTCCTGCTGACCACTGCCTGCCGGTCCGGCGACCGGGGCACTGTGGCCACGGTCCGCGACAGCGCCGAGGTCGCCATCGTGGAGAACCCGGCTCCCGCTCCGGGAGGCGTGCCGTGGACGCTCGACACGACGCCGGTCCTCAATCTCGGCGCCGACCCGAGCGATCCGCACCAGGAGTTCAGCGGGGTCCTCACCCCCGTGCGGCTGCAGGGAGGCGAGATCGTGGTGGCCAACAGCGGCACCTCCGAACTCCGCTACTTCGACACCACCGGCCAGTGGCTCCGAAGCGTGGGGCGGGCGGGAGAGGGGCCCGGCGAGTTTCGGCGTCTTGGATGGGTGGCGCTCGGGACTGGAGATACGCTCCGCACCTACGACTGGGGTCTGCACCGGCTCTCCATCTTTGCACCGGAAGGGGCGTTCGTCCGGTCGGTGGTGCTGGAATCGCCGGGCCCCATGCGCGGAGTCATGCCGCAGGCGGTGACGCCCACCGGTGGCCTGCTCGGGATGGCCATGTCCTTCGCCACCCCCGGCATGCGCTCCGGCGTCTTTCGCGATACCACCCCGCTCTTCCTCTATGGAGAGGCCGGCACGCCCAGCGACTCGTTCGGGTGGTTCCCCGGCGCGGAGGCCCTGATCCAGAGCGACAGCCGGAGCGTCCTGGCCACCAGCTGCCCCTACGGCAAGGAGCTGGTGCTGGCCGTGGACCTGGGCGCGGGCCGGGTGTACGCCGGATCGGAGGATCGCCCGGAGGTGTCGGTCTGGACGCCGGCGGGCCGGCTGGTGCGGATCATCCGCTGGCAGGCGGAGGCCGAGCCGATCACCGAACAGGACCGGGCCGACTACATCGCGGAGATGCGGGCGCGGAGCCGCCCCGGCGAGGAGCAGTTTCTCGAGCGCACGGTGCAGGTGATCCAGGACGCGAAGCTGCCCGCGACCAAGCCGGCGTTCGGGGGACTGCTCGCGGGGCCCCGCGGGACGCTGTGGGTGCGCGGGTACACGGAGGGTGGAGCGGACGGACCGGTGCCGCACCTGGTCTTCGATTCCGCCGGGCGGGCCCTCGGGTCACTGGTCTTTCCCGCACGGTTCACCGCCACCCAGATCGGGGAGGACTATGTGCTGGGCACCTGGCAGGATGCGGACGACGTGACCCACATCCGGCTGTATCGGCTGATCCCCTCGTAGGGCGGCCACATGGACTCCTCTGCATGAAAACCTGTCCCACTCTCCTCCTGATCCTCCTCACCGCCTGCACCGGCGGCGTGCCCGGCGCGCCACCGGGCGCGCTCGCCATCACGGACACCGTCCTCCAGCCCTCCAACGCGCTCGTCGGCGCCCCGGTGGAGCTGACGGTCGGGACCGATGGCGCGCTGTACGTCACCGACGGCGCCCAGGCGCAGGTCCTGGTCACCGACTCCTCCGGCGCCATCCTCAGGCGGATCGGCCGCCGAGGCCAGGGACCCGGCGAGATGCAGCAGCCCCGCGATGTCTTCGCCTTCGGCGACACGGTCCGGGTGGGCGACGCGGCGGGGGACCAGGTGCATGTCTTCACCAGGGCGGGCGACTACGTCCGCTCCATTCACGGGTTCTGGGGGCTCGCGATCGCGCAGCTGGCGATCGGCCCGGGTGGTGGGGGCGTCGCGGCGCAGCACGGCCGTCAGGGCGCGCCCGCCGTCCGGTTTGCCCCCGATGGAACGCCCGGTGATACCCTCGGCCACGCCGACCCGCCGCTGCAGCTCGGGTTCGACTTCCGCGCCCTCAAGCACGACCTGCTCGAAGGCAAGGTCCCCGCCGCGCTCCTCACTTACACCAGCCCGGCGGTCGCGGCGGATGGATCGGCGTGGGTGTCGTACATCGTCGCCGGCAGGATCGAGCGCTACTCGGCCCGGGACTCGCTGCTCTGGTCCGCGGCCCTGCCGGACTCCGTGCTGACCCGGTTGCGGGCCACCCTGGTGGAAGGCACCCGTCGCGACACCACCCCGGCCGGGATCGTGTTTCCCAGCGTGATCGCCGTGACCCGACCGGTGGGCGATACGCTCTGGCTGCTCCTCCATGGGGAGCGCCGCGGGCTGACGACCATCGCCCGGCTCTCGCCGGAGGGCGACTGGCTTCCCCCGGTCCACGTGACCGGGACCGGGGAGATCGGGAGCTTTGCGGTGGACCCGACGCAACGGTGGCTCTACCTGCTGGATCGGGGCGAGGGCACGGTGGTGCGGGTGCGGCTGTCCCCCGGCTAGACAGGGTGGTCCCGCGTGGGTAGCCTGCTCGAGGATGACGTCGAGTCGAGCGCGACCGCGACCAACTGAACGAGGATCACCCGTGCGCATCTCCTGGACCCGGCTGGGCTACCTGGGCTTCATGATCCCGTTCGTCTTCTGGGGCATCGCCGCGATGGTCTGGGGCAGCGACAACTTCCCGGCGTTCCGGATCGCCTTCGTGCTCGCCGCCATCGTGGTGTGGGTGGTCGGCTCCCGGCTCAACGCCGGCGCCGAGGGGGGCGTGGCGCCGCACCAGGCGTTCGGGTACCCGATGCAGGTGAGCGGCGTGGTGGTCTCGGCCCTGGGGTTTGTGCTGACGCTGCTCTGATGAGAATCCCCGCCGCAGCTCGTTCGCGGTGTGCCGCCGTGGCCGAATGAATGCTGGAGCAATTCACATGATCTCGTCTTCGCTGGCGGCCCTGATCACGACCTGGCTCGCCGAGGCACGTGCCGAGGGTCCCGCTGCCGTGAGCCGCGATGGACAGGGGCTCCTGATCTACGGCGACCTCGGCGGCGCGGCCTACCTCTATAAGGATGGCCACGTGGAACTCGAGCCCTGGGATGAGACGGCGGAGAACGCCTGGCGCGAAGATCCCGGTTTCAGGACGGCAGTCCTGGTATCCGCCAGCCGCCGCCGGCCGGAGCTGGCCGAGTTGCTGCCACGCCGCCCTCACGGCGCCACGCCCTGCGGTGCCTGCTCCGGGACAGGCTGGACGACTATCGGGGAGGGGTCTCTCGTGTGCGCGCACTGCCACGGGCTGGGCTGGCAGACGGTGGCCTGAGCGGGGCAGCCGGCCCAGCATTGCGCCCCCCGGCCGCCCGGCCCATCTTGGGCGACTGCGGTCCCCTCAGCGCACACGCCCGAGATATCGAGTCGAGGTCACGCCATGTTCCGGCACGTCCTGCAGGACGCGAAGTACGCGGTCCGCTCCTTCTCCCGGCGGCCGCTCTTCACCGGCGTCATCCTCCTCACCCTCGCCCTGGGCATCGGTAGCACGGTCGCGATCTTCAGCGTGGCCAACGCGGTGCTGTTCCGGGAGCTGCCGTTCAAGGACCCGGAGCAGCTGGTGTTCGTGTGGAACCGGCTGCCCAACACCAATGTGGTCCGGTCGCTGGTGTCGGGGCCCGACTTCAAGGACTACCAGACCGGGGCCACCCAGTTCCAGGACTTCGCCGGGGCGATCGCCCTCTCCGGCACGCTGACCGGCGAAGGGCCGCCGGAGCGGGTCACCAACGCGTACGTCACCCCCAACCTGCTGAGCCTGCTCGGCGTGCCCGCGGTGCTGGGCCGCACGCACATCGCCGAGGACGCCTTCCCGATTGATCCACAGCAGTTCGGCCAGCCCAATCCCGACCTGCCGCCGGGCAAGGTGGTGCTGAGCTACGGCCTGTGGCAGCGCCGCTTCGGCGGCGACCCGTCGGTGCTCGGCAAGACCATCATGATGGATGGCTGGGGCTCGGTGGTGGTGGGGGTGCTGCCGAAGGACTTCCGCATCTACCTCCCGGCCGACGCCGCGATGCCCACCAACATTGACGCCTGGGGCGTGCTACCGAGCAACATCAGCGACTTTGCCCGGGACGCCGGCTGGCTCACGGTCGTCGGCCGGCTCAAGCCCGGGGTCACCGTGGACCAGGCCCAGTCGGAGATGGACCGCATCGCCGGCCAGCTGCGGGCCACCTATCAGTTTCACGCCACCCAGAAGATGCAGATCGCGGTGGGGGGGATGCACCAGGAGGTGGTGGAGCACGCCCGGCCGGCGCTGCTGGCGCTGCTCGGCGCGGTGGGCTTCGTGCTGCTGATCGCCTGCGCCAACATCGCCAACCTGCTGCTGGTGCGGGCGTCGGAGCGGAGCCGGGAGATCGCGGTGCGCGCGGCCATCGGCAGCGGCCGGGGTCGGATCGTCGCCCAGATGCTGACCGAGAGCCTGGTGCTCTCCGCCGCGGGCACGGTGCTCGGGCTGCTGGTCGCGTGGCAGGGGATCCGGGTGATCAAGGCGCTGAGTCCCGCCAACCTGCCGCGGATCCAGACGGTGTCCCTGGATGCGGGGGCGTTCGGCTTCGCGGCCCTGGTCACCGTGGTGGCGGCGCTGCTGTTCGGGCTGGCGCCGGCGCTGCGCGCGGTGCACGGCAACCTGGCCGACGGGCTCCGCGACCGTGGCACCGACACCGGGGGTGCCCGGGGCAACAAGCTGCGCACGGTACTGGTGGTGAGCGAGGTGACGCTGTCCCTGGTGCTCCTGATCGGCGCCGGGCTGATGGTGCGGAGCTTCGCCGCCATCCAGCGGGTGGACCCCGGCTTCGAGGCGGACAACGCGGTGACGTTCACCGCCCCGCTGCCCTTCATCAAGTACATCACCAGCCAGTCGCGGGCGACCTTCATCAACCAGCTCGGTGACCGGCTGGCCAGCATCCCCGGGGTCGAGACGGTCGGGGGGGTGACGCCGCTGCCGCTGGCGGGCGGGGAGCAGTACAGCGTCGGCTCGTACGGCCGGATCGGGGAGTCGGACGAGGCGTACCAGGTCAACAAGGCGGACTACCGGGCGGTGCTGCCGGGGTACTTCGAGGCGATGAAGATCAAGCTGGTCTCCGGCCGCACCCTGGTCCGCGCCGACAACGAGAGCAACGCACTCAACGTCGCGGTGGTGGACCAGAAGTTCGCCACCCGGGTGTTCGGCCGGGAGAACCCGCTCGGCGCCCAGATCCTG
>CAZYIV010000148.1:0-6937 GCA_964647615.1 uncultured Gemmatimonadaceae bacterium
GGTGCCTCTGGCGTCGCCCTTGCGGGGGCGATCCCTCCGCGCGCTGCACCGCGCTTGTCCGGGAGAGCCCGCAACAGGGCGCCCTGTTGCGGGCGCCGCACCTACCCGTCCGACCGTCCGACCGCCTGACCGTCTGCCCGTCGTCCTACCGCCCTACCGCCCTAGTTCGCCGCCAGCCAGTAACTCACCTTCAGCGCCACGAAGTTGGATCCCTGCGCACTGAAGCTGTCGAACAGCGACCGCGGGCCCACGTCGTGCGTCGCGTCGGCGAAGCGGTCCTGCTGCCACACCAGGAAGAAGGTGCTGCCCGGCTGCCACTCCCAGCGCAGCACCAGGTTGCTGCGGAAGCTGAGGACGTTGAAGTCGGGGTTGTCAATCGTGAAGCTGGTGGCGCCGTCGGTGACGAAGCGGCTGCCGTCGGGCTGCTTGACCAGGATGGTGCCGTCGGTGCCGTACTTCCGGATCCTGTAGCTCCGCGCCTTGGGTAACTCGCCAAAGGAGTAGTAGCGGCCGCTGGCGGCGAAGGGCTCGGCGTAGAGCTCCAGCGAGAGTTCCGGGGTGAAGGCGTAGTTCACCCGGACCGGGGCCGAGAGGGTGGTGCGGTCCACCTTGGCGAAGATGTAGCGCCCGCCGTAGGTGGCGGCGGTGCCGTTGTCGAGCGCGTCCACGTACTGGCGGCTGTTCACGCCGCGCTGCCAGCGGGGCTCGAAGCTGAGCTGGATGGCGGGAGTGGGGCGCACCCGGACGAAGCCGCGCAGGGTGCGGTTCCAGCCGCCACCGCCGTCGCGGTGCAGGTTGAGCGACACATCCCAGAAGGCGGGCTTGCCCTCGTTGCCGTTGAGCTCGATGTCGCCGCCCCAGCCCCCGGGGCTCCCCATGAGCGGGCCACCGCGGGTGAGGTCGTCGTCCTGGGTGCGCAGCTCGCCGTAGGTGCCGAGGAACAGCTGCATGTAGTTGCGGAAGGTGAAGCTGTTGCCCCAGGAGGCCTCGGTGTAGTGCGGGACGCCGGCGAAGTTCCATCCCCGCCCCAGGTAGACGTTGGTGCCCCAGCGATAGAACAGCGATCCGGGCTGGTTCTCCCGGTAGCGCAGCTGGGCGTAGCTGTCGAGGTCGTTGGCGCTCTGCAGCCGCCCCGCGTCGTTGAGCTCGAGGAACGGCGATTCCGCGCTGCCGCCCACCGACCAGAGCCAGTGCTTGCCGGCGTTCTTCGACGCGCTGAGCGATCCGGTCCAGCCGGTGAGGCTGGTGCGGGTGCTGTCGAGGGTGAACTCGGAGGCGTCGGGCCGCTGCATGAAGTGGGCGGGTGCCTGCTGCACGCCGAGCATCGCCTCCTTGCTGCCGGCGACATGGCTCATGCCGGCGAAGCCGCTGACGACGTATTCACCGCCCTTGAAGCGCAGGTTCCAGTCGGCGCCGCCGGTGATGGCGCGCTGCGCCAGCAGCGAACGCAGTGCCGGGTCGCCCAGGCTCCGCTCCACCGTGGTGAACGACACCCCGACCACCGACTGGCTGCTGCCGAATTCCTGCTGCGCCCGGCCCACGCCGTAGAAGGTGGTGGGCTCGATGGTGGTGCGGCCGAAGCGGTCGGTGGTGCTGTCGTAGGTGCGGGCCTGTTCCCGGTCGGTGACCGCCGTCAGGAAGGCCAGCGAGGTGCCGCCCTTGAGCCGGCCGGAGACCTTGCCCGCGCCGAGGATCGTCGCGTTGTTGGGCCGGTCGATGAAATCGCCGCCGGCACTGCCCCGGGGCGACTGGCCGATGCGGCGGGAGTAGAAGTAATTGGGCCCGTTGCCGCGGAGCAGCTGCGCCCCCTCGGTGAAGAAGGGCCGCCGCTCGTTGAAGAAGGTCTCGAAGGCCGTCAGGTTCACCTCGGCCGGATCGGCCTCCACCTGGCCGAAGTCGGGGTTGACCGTGGCGTCGAGGGTGAGGTTGGGGCCCAGCCCCATCTTGAAGTCGGTGCCGGCGCGGGCGCTGAAGCGGCTGCCGTCGTTGAACGGGTCGCCTGAAGCGGCGTGCTGGAAGGTGCCGTTGGTCGCCACGTAGGGCAGCAGCTCCATCCGGCGCGAGGGCTTCACGCCATCGATCCCCTCGAGCAGACCGAAGCGGCTGGACCAGCCGGTCTCGTTCTTGGGGATCACGATCCAGTACACATCCTCGTTGACGTTGGGCATCCAGCGGTTGATCTGCACTCCCCACTCCTGCTTCCCCGCCGCGGTGAAGCGGAGCTGGGAGAAGGGAATCCGCACCTCGGCGTTCCAGCCGTGGTCGTCGTGGCTCACCGCCGCCTCCCACACCGGATCCCAGGTGTAGTCGCGGCTGCCCTCGCCATCGGTGGGGTGGTAGTAGTCGCTGCGGACGCCGCCGGAGGAGATGATGAAGCTGTAGGCGGTGCGCCGGTCGTGATAGGTATCCAGCGCGATGATCAGGTGCTCGGCGTCGGTGAACTGGTCGCGCCGGTTGACGGTGCGGGGGACGCCGGCGGGGTTGGCGCTCGACATCCGGGCCCCGACGTACAGGGCGTGGTCGTCATAGTAGAAGGCCACCGCGGTCGGCGCGCTGGGCGTGCCGCCCTCGACCGGTTCCTTGTCGTGGAAGTCGGTGCGCCAGGCGGCGCGGTCCCAGATCTCCTCGTCGAGGTGGCCGTCCACGTGGATCCGGCCGGCGTCTATCCTAATGGCGTGGAAGACCTTGGCGGCCTCGTTGAGGGGCGGACGGGGCGGCGCCCCGGGTGCGGCACCACGGGCCGCCTGGCCGGCGAGGGTGGCCGGCGGGGCGAGCGCGAGCAGCAGGAGCAGCCGGTGGCGAGGAATCACCGGGGACCTCGAAGGATGTGGCGACGGGTGCTGGGTACGGAATTGGACGACTACGACGGGTGTAGTGGTTGTGGGGTTTCAGGGGAGCTGGGGGGCGGCCCTGCTTCCGGCGCGGGGCGTCCGGCTCGCGTCGGCGCTGCGCCGCACAGGACCGGTGAGCCCGCCGAGCGGCGGGGCGCCGCCGCTGCGCCGACACCCGCGCGCCGGTTGAGACGGGCCTTTGCTCACGGCGCCCTCGCGGGGGCGAAGGCACCTGTCCAACGGCGCTCGCGTGAGCCGCCGCGCCGCCCCGACCCATACCACCCCACCCCGCGCCGGTGGGGTCGGGGCTTGCGGCGGCATCACGCCTCGCGCCGGCTCCAGTCCATGCTACCGTCCTTACCGTCTGTACCGTCATCCTACCGCCCTACCGCGACCGAGCGCCCTTCAGGAGCCGCGCAGCGGCGACTCGGGCGCGAGGGAGTCCTTCAGGGTCCTACCGTGCTACCGTCCGTCCGTCCGACCGACCGTCCGTCCGACCGCCTCACCTCGGCACAAACCCCCACCCCGCCAGCTCCTCCCGCGTCATCTGCACCACATCCACTGTGAGCGGGATCGGCGTGAGCGGCGTGTCGGTGGAGTCGCGCGGGGCGTGGACGATGGCCTCGACCACGTCCATGCCCTTGAAGACCTGGCCGAAGACCACGTAGTTGCCGTCGAGCCGCTTGAGCCCCGCCTGGTTGGCGACGATGTAGAACTGGCACCCCGCCGAGAGCTTCTGCGGATTGTCGTCCCGCCCGGCGCCGACAGCGCCGTACACATGGCGCAGGCTGTCCACGAACTCCGGGGCGAGGTTGTAGGGCGAGCCGGCGAAGCCCTCGGGGGTGTCGGGGCAGCCGCCCTGGGCCACGAAGTTGGGGATGACCCGGTTGAAGGTGAGCGAGTCCCAGTAGTGCGCGCCCGCCAGCTTCAGGAAGCTGGCCTTGTGGTTCGGGGTCTCGGGGTAGAGGTAGAAGAGGATCTCGCCCAGGCGGGTGCGGATCCGGCCGACGTCGTACTGTTGTGCGGCGGCGGGCGCGGGCCGCAGCGGGAGCAGCAGGGCCAGGAGGAGCAGCGGGGCGAGCCGGCGCATCAGGAGTCTCCGGAGAGGGGTGGCTGGAGGGTGCAGCGGGCGGGCCCGGAGGGCAAGATGTCCCTCGCGGAATCCCATGTCAGGTGCCATGTTGGGGGTTCATGACTTCCCCTCTCCTCCTCCCTCGGTCCGCGACTGCAGCCTGCTCTCCCTCGCGCCGAGTCGCGGCTGCGCCGCTCCTGAGGGCGCTCGGTCGTCGGCCTCTGTCGCTGAAGCGACAATTCCGCTCCGGCCAGGCACGTCGATGACGGACTCCCTGGCCCGTCTCAAAGCCGCCCTCGCCGACCGCTACCGCATCGAGCGGGAGCTGGGCCAGGGGGGCATGGCCACGGTGTACCTGGCGCAGGACCTCAAGCACGACCGCAAGGTCGCGATCAAGGTGCTGCGGCCGGAGCTGGCCGCGGTGATCGGGGCCGAGCGGTTCCTGCGCGAGATCAAGACCATCGCCACCCTGCAGCACCCCCACATCCTGGGTCTCATTGATTCCGGCGAGGTGCAGGGGACGGCGTACTACGTGATGCCGTTCGTCGAGGGGGAATCGTTGCGGGACCGGCTGACCCGGGAGAAGCAGCTGCCGATCGCCGATGCGGTGCGCCTCGCCACGGAGGTGGCCGCCGCGCTCGACTACGCCCACCGGCACGGGGTGATCCACCGGGACATCAAGCCGGAGAACGTGCTGCTGCACGATGGCAGCGCGCTGGTGGCGGACTTCGGGATTGCCCTGGCGGTGAGCAGCGCCGGCGCCACCCGGATGACCGAGACGGGGATGAGCCTGGGGACGCCGCACTACATGAGTCCCGAGCAGGCGATGGGGGAGCGGGAGATCACCGCCCGGAGCGACGTGTATGCGCTCGGGGCGATGACCTACGAGATGCTGGCGGGGGAGCCGCCCTTCACCGGCCCCACCGCGCAGGCGATCATCGCGAAGGTGATGACCGGGGAGCCCGCCAGCCTCACGGCGCAGCGGCGGAGCGTGCCGCCGGCGGTGGAGGACGCGGTGCTGACGGCGCTGGAGAAGCTCCCGGCCGATCGGTTCGCCTCCGCGGCGGAGTTCGCGTCGGCGCTGGCGGGGCAGGCCACCGGGGCGGCGGCGGCCCGGGGGCGCGCAGGCCGGGCCGCGGCGGGATGGCCGCTGGCGCACCGGCTGGCCGCCGCCGCCCTGCTGCTGTCACTGGGCTTCGCGGCCGGCCGCTGGGCGCTGGGGCGCGGCGGCGCCTCGATGGTCACCTACATCCAGAAGACCTTCCGCGACGAGGCGATCTTCTCCGCCCGGTACGCGCGTGACGGCCGGACGATCGTGTTCAGCTCGACCGGCAACGATGGCCAGCCCTCGGTGTTCGTCGTCCGTCCCGACTTCCCGGTCCCGACCGACCTGGGCCTCGACGACACCCACCTGCTCGCGGTCTCGGCGAAGGGGGAGGCGGCGGTGCTGGT
The DNA here is from genome assembly GCA_964647615.1 of uncultured Gemmatimonadaceae bacterium. GTDB lineage: Bacteria > Gemmatimonadota > Gemmatimonadetes > Gemmatimonadales > GWC2-71-9 > JADJOM01. The sequence goes on from CAZYIV010000148.1 coordinate 5,356, forward strand.
CCGCGCGCGGTTCGTCCGTCACCGGCTCTTCGAGGGGACCCTGGCACGGGTCCCGATTGATGGCGGCGCCCCGCGGGAGATTCTCGACAGCGTGCGCGAGGCCGACTGGTCCCCGGACGGCACGGAGCTGGCCGTGATCCGCTCGGTGAACGGGCGGGATCGGCTGGAGTTCCCCATCGGGACCACCCGGTTCGAGGCCTCCGGCTACCTCAGCGACCCCCGGGTCTCCCCCGACGGGCACCTGGTCGCCTTCGCCGAGCACCCCTGGCGCTATGATGACCGCGGCGTGGTCCGGATCGTGGACCAGGCCGGGCGGCAGGTGGCGGTCACCCGGGACTTCGCCGCCATCGAGGGGATGGCGTGGCGGCAGGATAGCCGGGAGGTCCTGTTCTCGGCCGACAGCGGGAATGGGGTGCTGACGGTGTTCGCCCTCGGCACGGGGGGGCAGCTGCGCCTCGTCCTGTCCGGCGCGGGCAACCTCACCACCCAGGACGTCTCAGCCACCGGGCAGCTGCTCGTGACCCGGGATGATGCGCCGTACCGGATGATGCTCCGGGGACCGGACATGGCGCGAGAGGTTGACGTGACCTGGCTCGATCTCTCCTTCTCCCCACGGATCACGCATGACGGTTCGCTGCTCGCCTTCGCCAGCGGCTCCAGCGGCTCGGGAACGAACTACCTGGCGATGCTGCGCCGGACCGAAGGCGGCCGGGTGGTCCGCCTCGGCGAGGGCGCGCCCGCCGGTTTCTCCCCGGACGGCAGGTGGCTGCTGACCATCGTGCCCTCGACCCCGCCGCGGGTGGTGCTCTACCCGACGGGGGCCGGGGCGGAGCACCCGGTGGAGGTCGGCCCGTTCGAATTCATCGGGGCGGCGGACTGGTTTCCCGGCGGGGACTCGATCCTGGTGTGCGGCAGCCGGGCGGCGGAAGCCTCCCGCTGCTACGTCCAGCGCCTGACCGGAGGCGAGCCACGCGCCGTGACCCCCGCGGGCACCGGCGCGGGGCTGGTGTCCCCGGACGGACGGGAGGTCCTCGCGTTCGACCAGGGGCTGGGCTACGGTCGCTATCCGGTCGGCGGCGGGGCGGCGGGAACGATGCCCCGGCTCTCGCCCTCCGACCAGGTCGTGGGGTGGAGCCCCGACGGCCGGGCGCTCTACGTGGCGCCGGTGAACGCCCTCGAGGTGGACCGGGTGGAACTGGCGACGGGGCGCCGGATCCCGCTGCTGCGCCTCGGGCCCGCCCCCGGTGGCGGGTTCACCAGTCTGCTTGCCGTCGCGATCGCGGACGACCCCCGGGTGTACGCCTACGTGGCGGCCCCGTACGTCTCGTCGCTGTTCACCGTGGATGGGGTGCCATGAGCAGCCTCGACCGCCTCGCCGCCGCCCTGGCCGACCGCTACCGCATCGAGCGCGAGCTCGGGCAGGGCGGGATGGCGACGGTGTACCTGGCGCAGGACCTGAAGCACGACCGCCGGGTCGCCATCAAGGTCCTGCGGCCGGAGCTCGCCGCCGTGATCGGGGCGGAGCGGTTCCTGGCCGAGATCAAGACCACCGCCAACCTGCAGCACCCGCACATCCTGCCGC
>CAZYIV010000149.1:0-6713 GCA_964647615.1 uncultured Gemmatimonadaceae bacterium
CAGGTAGTAGTCGCGCTCGGCCTCGGGGATCTGGTGCGGCGGCCGCTTGTCTCCCCTGGCCTTCGGCACCCACACCCGGCCGTCGTTCCGCAGCGACTCGCTCATCAGGGTGAGCTTGGACTGATGGTCGCCGCTGACCGGGATGCAGGTCGGGTGGATCTGGGTAAAGCAGGGATTCGCGAAGGCCGCGCCGCGCTTGTGCGCCCGCCAGGTGGCGGTGACGTTGCAGCCCTTCGCGTTGGTCGAGAGGTAGAAGACGTTGCCGTACCCGCCGGTCGCGAGGATCACCGCATCGGCCAGGTGGGTCTCGACGGCCCCCGTCACCAGGTTGCGGGTGACGATGCCCCGGGCCGCGCCGTCCACCATGACCAGGTCGAGCATCTCGGTGCGGGGGAACATCTGCACCGTGCCCGCCGCGACCTGCCGCTCCAGCGCCTGGTAGGCGCCAAGCAGCAGCTGCTGCCCGGTCTGGCCCCGGGCGTAGAAGGTCCGGCTGACCTGCGCGCCGCCGAAGGAGCGGTTGGCCAGCAGGCCGCCGTACTCCCGGGCGAACGGCACGCCCTGCGCCACGCACTGGTCGATGATGTTCACGCTGATCTGCGCCAGGCGATACACGTTCGCCTCGCGGGAGCGGAAGTCGCCGCCCTTCACCGTGTCGTAGAACAGCCGCCAGATGGAGTCGCCGTCGTTCTGGTAATTCTTGGCGGCGTTGATCCCGCCCTGCGCGGCGATGGAGTGGGCCCGCCGGGGCGAGTCCTGGAAGCAGAAGCAGCGGACGTTGTACCCCAGCTCGCCGAGGGTGGCCGCGGCCGAGCCCCCGGCCAGGCCGCTTCCCACCACGATCACCGTGTATTTCCGCTTGTTCGCCGGGTTCACCAGCTTCATCTCGAAGCGGTGCCGGTCCCACTTTTCTGCCAGGGGACCGTCCGGGACCTTCGCGTCCAGCTTCATGACCCGTCCTTGACGAAGGCGCGCCTAGTGGAGCCAGCCCAGCAGCACGGCCACCGGGAGGAGCGAGAACCCGAGCCACACCGCGACCGCGATGACCCGCGCGATCGGACGATGCCGCGGGTTCGCGGCCGGCTGGCTGGCTCCCAGGGAACGGAAGCTCGCCCAGGCACCATGGAAGACATGCAGCCCCACCGCGACCAGGGCGACCAGGTAGAACCCCGCCACCAGCGGGTTGGCCAGGCCGGTCACGAGGTTGTGGTACACCTCGCCCTCCCGGAAGTCGGGGTGCAGGTCGCCGGTGGTGAGGTGCAGCAGGTGAAAGATGATGAAGGCCAGCAGGACCAGCCCGCCGATCCGCAGCGTCCGGGAGGCGGGGGTCGCGGCCTGGGGGCTGACCTTCGCATACGCCACCGGGCGGGCGGCGCGATCAATCAGGGTCAGCTGCACCGCCGCCACCACGTGAAGCACCAGGGCCAGCAGCAGGACGGCCCGGATCAGCCAGAGCCCCTCGCCCAGGCTGTGGAGGAAGTGGCTGTAGGCATCGTACCGCTCGGCCCCCAGGAAGGCCTGCAGGTTGCCGAGCATGTGGCCGACCAGGAACCCGATCATGATGAGCCCGGTCACGCCCATCACGACCTTCTTCCCGACCACCGACCGCCAGAAGCCCAGGATCCCGGTCACGCGCCGCTCCCGTCCGGGCCGGCCATCAGCCGACCACCTTCATCGTGTCCCGGACCGCCTCGGCGCTGGCGTGCAGTGCCGCCCGCTCCTCCGCGGTGAGGGTGACCTCGATCACCTGCTCCAGCCCCTTCCGGCCGAGCTTGCAGGGCACGCCGCAGAACACGCCCTTGAGGCCGTACTCGCCGGTGAGCCAGGCAGCGCAGGGGAGGATCCGCCTCTTGTCGAGGACGATCGCCTCCGCCATCTGTACCGCCGCCGCGCTGGGGGCGTAGTAGGCCGAGCCGGTCTTGAGGAAATTGACGATCTCGGCCCCGCCGCCCCGGGTGCGCTTGACGATCGCCTCGAGCTTGTCGGCCGCGAGCAGCTGGGTCACCGGGATGCCGCTCACGGTGGTGTAGGAGATGAGCGGGACCATGGTGTCGCCGTGGCCGCCGAGGACCATCGCCTGGATGTCCTCGACCGAGACGTCCATCGCCTCGGCGAGGAACGCGCGGTAGCGCGCCGTGTCCAGCACCCCGGCCATGCCGATTACCCGCTCCCTGGGGAAGCCGCTGGCCTGCATGGCCACGTGGCACATCACGTCGAGCGGGTTGGAGACCACGATGATGATGCTGGCGGGCGCGACCCGGGCGATCTCCTTCGCCACCGAGCCCACGATGCCGGCGTTGGTCTTGACCAGGTCGTCCCGGCTCATGCCCGGCTTGCGGGCGATGCCGGCGGTGACGATGAACAGCTCGGAGCCGGCGGCGGCGTCGTAGCCGTTGGTGCCCACCACCCGGCTGTCGAAGCCCTCGATCGGGGCCGACTGCCACTGGTCGAGGCCCTTGCCCTGGGGCACGCCCTCGACGACGTCCACCATGACGACGGTGCGGGCGAGGTTCTTCTCCGCCACCCGCTGGGCAGCGGTGGCGCCCACGTTTCCGGCGCCGACGACAGTGATCTTGGAGAACATAGCGTTGCGTCTGGGGAGGAAGTGAGACCGCGGGACGGGGCCGGCAGGCACCGGACCGCCGCGGCGTGTAAACCTACTGTGAACCGCCCGCCCCTCCAAGGGCGGCAGAGCTCAGCGCGTGCGTCGTCCGCGACCGCCCCGGCGACGACGGCCGTTGCCATTCCCCTTGCCGCCGGCGTCCCGCCCCGCCCCGGCCGCCGCGCCTGCACCGCCCCCCCGGGCGCCCCGCGGCGCGCGGCCCGCCTGGCCCCGTGCGAGCCCGGGCCGCAGCAGCGCGTTCTCGTTGCTGGCCGGCTGCGGGTAGTCGTCCTCGTCCTCCTCCTCGGCGGCGCTGACCAGCTCGGGCGCGGGGGCGTCGGTCAGCCCCAGGCTGCGGAGCCCTTCGTACAGCACGATGCTGACCGCATTCGCGAGGTTGAGGCTGCGCACGTCGCCGGGCATCGGGATCCGGAAGCAGCGCTCCGGGTGCTTCTCGAGCAGCCGCGCGGGGAGCCCGTCGGTCTCATTGCCGAAGACCAGCACGCTGTTGGGCGCCCAGGGCGCCTCGCGGTAATCCCGTTCGGCGTTGGCGGAGAAGTACAGGCACCGGTCGCGGCTGATGGCATCCCGGAAGCGGAACCAGTTGGGGTGCTGCCACAGGTCCACCTGGTCCCAGTAGTCGAGCCCGGCCCGGCGCACTTCACGCGCATCCAGGCTGAAGCCGAGGGGCTCGATCAGGTGCAGCGGGGTGTCGGTGGCGGCGCACAGCCGGGCGATGTTGCCGGTGTTGGGCGGGATCCGGGGTTCGATGAGGGCGATGTGCAGGGCCATGGTGGTCGCGGAAGAGGTGGCGTAGGGCTCGGAACCGGCGGCGCGGTTCAGCCGCCCCGGGTATGCATTTCCTTGCGCGGATCGGCACGCAGGGTCTGGAGCTGGTACAGCGCGCCCCGCTCCGGCAGGCTGGCGCGAAGCTCGGCGCCGCGATCGGTCCGCGCCTCCCACGCTGCACGGATGAGGGCGGCCAGCTCCACGTCGGACGCGCCCTCGCGCAGCGGGGCCCGCAGGTCGAGCCCCTGCGCGGCGTAGAGACAGAGCAGGAAGTGCCCGTCCGCCGTCAGGCGGCCGCGATCGCAGGTGCGGCAGAACGGCTCGGTGGTCGAGGCGATGATCCCGAACCGGGTGCCGTCCGCCAGGCGGAAGCGCTCCGCCGGGGCCCAGCTCGGCACCTCACCCGTCTCTGGCTCGATCGGGCCGTACCGTGCCGAGAGCCGTTCCAGGATCTCGCGCCGCGACACCACGTCGGTCATCTGCCAGCCGTTGGCGCCGCCGACGTCCATGTACTCGATGAACCGGACCTCGCAGCCCTCGCGCCGCCCGAACTCGATCAGCGCCTCGAGTTCGTCGTCGTTGAAGCCGCGGATCACCACCGTGTTGATCTTGGTGCCGGGGAGCCCCGCCGCCACCGCCGCGCGGATGCCCGCCAGGACCTCCGCATGCCGCCGGGTGCGGGCCAGCGCCTCCAGCCGTTCCGGCACCAGGGTATCGAGGCTCACCGTCACCCGGGTCAGGCCGGCCGCGCGGAGCGGCTCCACCATGTCCGGCAGCAGCAGCCCGTTGGTGGTGAGCGAGAGGTCCGTCACCCCAGGCGTCGCGGCCAGCATCCGGACCAGCACCGGGAGATCCTGCCGCAGCAGCGGCTCGCCGCCGGTGAGCCGGAGCCGGGTCACGCCGAGCCCGGCGAAGACCCGGGCCAGCCGCGCCTGCTCCTCGTAGCGCAGGATCGAGCCGCGCGGCAGCCAGACGTACTCGTCCTCCGGCATGCAGTAGCGGCAACGCATGTTGCAGCGATCGGTGACCGAGAGCCGCAGACTGCGGAGCGGCCGCCGGAAGCGGTCCGCCATCGGGGCATCCGGCGGCGTCACCGGGCGGGTTCCCCCGCGGCGGCACCGGCCGTCGGGTCCACCCAGCCCACCGTGCCGTCGGTGTAGAACTCCTTCTTCCAGACGGGCACCCGGCGCTTGAGCTCCTCGATCACGTAGCGGCAGGCCTCGAAGGCGGGCGCGCGATGGGCGCTCGCGGCGACGACCGCCACGGCGACATCCCCGATCGCCAGGGTCCCGAGGCGGTGCTCGATGGCCACCCGGGCCGGCCACGCCGCCTCCGCCTCTGCCACGATCGCCGCGATCTCTGCCTCGGCCATGGGGGCGTAGGCGGAATATTCAAGCCGGATCACCCCGCGGCCATCCTGGTGGTCCCGCACCAGGCCCAGGAAGCTGGCGATCCCGCCCCGCTCCGGCGACTGCACCGCCGCGAGCAGCGGCTCGAGCGCGATGGGGGCGTCGGTGAGGTGCGGCATCTCAGCCGCCCGCCAGCGGGGGCAGGAGCGCCACCTCGTCGCCCGGGGCGACCGCGGAATCGAGCCGGGCGTGCACCTGGTTCACCGCCACCAGCGGCCGCGGCGGGATGGCGGTCGCCCCCGGCAGCTCCGCCCGCAGCCGCTCCAGCACCGCGCCCACCGTCGTGGGCGACTCCAGCGCCAGGTCCACCGACTCGGTTCCAGTAATGTCGCGATAGGCAGCGAACAGCAGCACCCGGACACTCATGGGGACAAAGATAACGGGGCGATGGGGTTAGACGCGTCGGGGCGGGTCAGCGACCCGCCCCGAGGGGAAGACAGCCGTCGGGACCCGCAGCGGGTCAATCCGCGTCGTCACCCTCATCGGAGGAATCGGCGGGCACCGGCTCGTCCGCCACGAGAGCCCGCAACTCCTTGCTGGGCTTGAAGACAGGCACGGGGCGCGCGGCGACCTCGACCGGATCACCGGTGCGGGGATTCCGGGCCATTCGCGTCTTGCGGCGCCGGATCTTGAACGTGCCGAACCCACGTACCTCGATGTTGTGCTGATTCTTAAGTGCTTCCTTGACCGCATCAAGGAACGCATCCACCACGCGCGCGCAATCCTTCTTCGAGATCATGGGACCGGCGGTGCGGGCGATAGACTCCGTCACCCGTTCGACGAGATCGGCCTTGGTCATCTTTCCCCCGAGGGTCTTCGCGCCCGACGCCCCCGGAAGGGGCGTCGGAATGCATGAGACTCTACGGCCTTACCCGTTGACTGTCAAGGGCTTGGGCCACCTTCGGGGGGTTAGCGGCCCAGCAGGCGCACAAACTCCTGGAAATGCGGGTAGGCGTCGTGCGGGCCCGGCGAGGCCTCGGGGTGGTACTGCACGGCGAAGACCGGAAGTTCTTTGTGGCGAATGCCTTCCACGGTCTGGTCGTTCAGATTGATGTGGGTGACCTCCAGGCCACTCGCGCCTGGGACGTCGCCCTCCTCGCCCAGGACCGCGAACCCGTGGTTCTGAGACGTGATAAGTACTTGCCCCGTCTTGAGATCCCTGACAGGCTGATTTCCGCCACGGTGGCCGTAGGGGAGCTTCACCGTCCGGCCCCCGAAAGCCAGCCCCAGCAGCTGATGCCCCAGGCAGATGCCGAAGGTCGGCAGGCCGGTCCGGGTCAGCTCCTGGATGTTCTTGATGGCATACCCCACCGCGGCGGGGTCCCCGGGGCCGTTGGAGAGGAACAGGCCGTCCGGCTTGAGCGCCAGCACGTCGGCGGCCGGGGTGTCGGCCGGGACCACGGTGACCCGGCAGCCGTGCTTCACCAGCATCCGGACGATGTTCCGCTTCATCCCGTAGTCGTAGGCGACCACGTGGGGCCCGGTGGTGCCCTCCGACCAGCGGCCGTCGCTGGTGGCCCGGGAGGCCAGGTCGAGGCCCTCCATGCTGGGCGATTCCATCAGGCTCAGGGTGAGCTGCGGGGTCGGTTCCCGCCCCTCGGCGATCACCCCGCGCATCGCCCCGCGCTCCCGGATGTGCCGGGTGAGGCGCCGGGTGTCGATGTTCTCGAGCACCGGGATGCGGTTATCGGCGAGCCAGGCATCCAGCGAGGTGGTCGCGCGCCAGTTGGACATCCGGCGGGCCATCTCGCGCACCACCACCCCCGCCACCTTGGGACTGGCTGATTCCATGTCGTCGAGGTTGATGCCGTAGTTGCCGATCATCGGCGCGGTCATCACCACGATCTGGCCCAGGTAGCTCGGGTCGGTGAAGACCTCCTGGTAGCCGCTCAGGTTGGTGGTGAAGACCACCT
>CAZYIV010000150.1:0-6683 GCA_964647615.1 uncultured Gemmatimonadaceae bacterium
TCTTCGCCATCAGCGGCGCCCTGGCCGGCGGGCGCCGGGGGCTCGACCTGCTGGGCGTGACGGTGATCGCGATGGTCACCGCCATCGGCGGCGGCACGCTCCGGGACCTGCTCCTCAACCGCCATCCGAGCTTCTGGATCGCCGATCCGAGCTATCTCTGGGCCGCGCTCGCCGGGACGCTGCTGAGCGTGGTGTACACCCGGCTCTGGGTCGCGACCCGGAAGGCGCTGCTGGTGGCGCCGGCCGTGAGCCCACCGGCCTCGCACTGCGGGTAAGGCGGGGCGGTCAGGCGCTCGCCTCCGTTGGCCGGAAGGCACCACCGGGACCGGTGTCCTGCCGCCTGCCTGTTCCAACCCAACCGCCCCCTGCTCCTGTCCCATCACGGAGGTGTCACACTCTCCCTCCCCCGCGGGAGCACCCAATGCCGGCCAGACTCCGCTACCTTCTCTTCCTCGCCGCCGTACTTCTCGCCTGGTGGGTCGGCGACCACTGGCTCACGCCCTGGCTCCAGCGGCTGACCCATGTGCGGGACATTCACAGTCGGGCCCTCGCCATCATTCTCAGCCACTGGGTGATCGACCAGGGGCCGCGTGTGGTGCTCTGCCTCGCCCTCTGGCTTCTCGGAACCCGGCTGGGCTCATGCCATCGCTCCGCAGCACCCTTGGGAGCGGCGGTTCGTGGCGCCGGGTGCTATCCTCGGGTGTCACCGCAACCGGTGTGATCCTCGCCCTCTTTGTCCTCCTGGTTCTGGGAACGGGAGGCTCCTTTGGCCTCCATCCCGACTTTCCCAAGATGGCAGGTGACGTGATCAGCAACCTCTATGAAGAGGTGGTCTACCGAGGCCTCATGCTCGGCGCGTTGTATGGGCTTGGCGCCGGGGCAGCGCTGCCACTCGATGGCCCGCGCCACCCCGCCGGCCTGGTGACCGGGGTCCTCGGCTCCAGCGTCATCTTCGGGCTCGCTCACGAACAGTATGCCCTGCCGCTCCAGGTCGTGACGGCGCTCGTGGGCCTCATCTTTGCCCTTCCGTGGATCAAGGCACGGTCGCTTTGGGCCGCCTGGCTTCCGCACACCCTGGGCGATGTCATCGGAGACACCTTCATGGCGTTGTAACACGCAGGGATCGCCGCAGTGGCCGCCTGACCACCGCATCAAGCTGACACGCCGGCGGCCCTCGGTTGTCGAGGATCCCGGCAGCCACCGGCCGTTGCTTCGCTCGCTTGCGCGAGCGCGTCGCGACCTGCAGCTTGTGCGGGGACGGTAGACGGCCCAGCCGGCACCTGACATCCGGATGCACTGAGGAGCGATTGTGTCCGATCACCGTGCAGCCGCTGAAGCATCGGCCCGCGCGCGAGGCGTTGATCGCTGGTTCTCCGTTGGCGTCGCGTTGATGCTCATCCTCTTGAACGTGGTGGCGTTCACCCCGTCGCTGGTCGATCCCTCCCGACGCACGGTGCCGCTTCCCCTGCCGCCGCTGGTGGTGCTCCACGCGGTCGTATCCGTCGGTTGGCTGCTCGTGTTCCTCGCACAGACGACGCTCGTTGCCACATCGCGGGTCGCCACGCATCGGCAGGTGGGGGTCGCTGGTGCCGCATTGTCGGCGGCCGTAGTGATCCTGGGCGTGCTCGTGGTGCTGGCCCAGGCGCGGCGGGGCGTGGACCTGAGTGGAGACATCTCGCGCCTTCCCCTGCCCGCGGGCGTGGATGGTCTGTCGGCGACGGTCGCCTTGCTGTTCTTCCCGCTTCAGTTCGGAGCCTTCGTCGGCGCCGCGCTGTGGTACCGGCACCGTGCGCGCACCCACAAGCGCCTCATGCTGTTCGCCGCGCTTGCAGGCATAACGCCGACGCCGGTGGCCCACCTGATCGGGCACTGGGTCGGCCCGCAGCCCTGGGCGGATGCCCTGTTTCCCTTGAGCGCGCTCCTGTTTGTCTCCCTGGTCGCGGTTCACGAGCGAATGACGGCGGGCCGTATCCATGCGGTGACGGTGTGGCTCGGCCTCCTGGTCGTTGGCGCGGAGCGGGTGCTCACCTGGGGAATACAACGGACTGCCGCGTGGCACCGGTTCGGCGAGTGGCTGGTCCAATGGTGAGCAGCCGAACGCGAGCAGGAGGATAGCCGAGGCCCCCAGCACCGCCGAGGCCGTGCGGACTCCCTGGCAGCGGCCGCGCCGGTGAAGCTCCATCCGTTGGCCACCTTTCTTCGGGCACTGCCGTATGCGTCCTTGGTCCTGCGCCCTGCTACTGGCCTCCGCGCTCGCTTCCTCCGCTCGGCTTCACGCGCAGGCCGACTCCCTCCAGGCCGCGTTGCGCACGTGGGCCACGGACCCGACCGCGATCCTGCAGCTCCGCCTCGACCCGGCCCTCCCCCCCGGCACGACACCCGGCCGCTGGGACGACGAGCTCCGCACCGCTCAGCGGGACCTCGCGCGGCGCCTCGGGATTCACGTCGACCCCCTTCCCCCCGTCCTCCTGGCTGCCAGCCGCACCAGGGTGCAGGCGCTCGCCGGTGTAGCCGCAAATGGGCTCACTGTCTTCGACGGACCAGCCCTCGTCTTTGTCTATTCGGACCCACCCAATCGCCTCGCGGTCCGGCATGAGCTCGGGCACTGGATGCCCGCCATGGCCTGGCAAGGCCCCTGGCCCGCGGCCTGGATCGCTGAAGGGCTGGCCACATGGGCCCAGGAGCTCTGTTCAGGGGCCTCGATCCGAGCCGCGGCCGCTACGCTGGCCGCCACCTCCCGGTTGCCTGACCTCGCGCACCTGAGCCAGGATTTCCGTGACCTTCCCGAGCTGCCAGCCTACCTTGCCGCCGGCAGTTTCGTGGCATACCTCGAATCCCGCGATCCCAGCGTCCTGCGTGTCCTCTGGCGGCACGGGTTGAGCGAGGCCGCGGCGCGCCTCGAGACTGACCTCCCCCGACTCGAGGCAGGCTGGCGGCAATGGCTGACCCTGGTCCCCGCGCCTGAGCGCCCCCCTTGGGCGGACCTCGCAGCGGGCTGTCAGCAATGAGCTGAGCAAGCAAGTTTGGACTGCAACGATCCCGTGCCTTCGCCGCTCTCCTCATCTGCTCCGCGCTCCTGGCGGGGTGGCGGGCCGTGCCGCCAAGGCCTCCCGGCAACTGCGGCTCTGAGCCCGCGGCCCCGGGGCCAACACCCACGCCGACCGCTTGCGCAACCGCCCCCCACACCGCAGCGTATGACGAGTCGCCACCCGGCACGAACAACCTCTCCATCCCCGCACAGACCGAACCTTGCGATTCATCGACCTGCTCGGCGTGGCCCTCTTCGCCATCAGCGGCGCCCTGGCCGGCGGGCGCCGGGGGCTCGACCTGCTGGGTGTGACGGTGATCGCGATGGTCACGGCGATCGGCGGCGGCACGCTCCGGGACCTGCTGCTCAACCGCCATCCGATCTTCTGGATCGCCGACCCGAGCTATCTCTGGGCCGTCCTCGCCGGGACGCTGCTGAGCGTGGTCTACACCCGGCTCTGGGTCGCGACCCGGAAGGCGCTGCTGGTGGCCGACGCGTTCGGGCTGGCGTTCTTCGCCATCAGCGGGGCCCAGATCGCGCTGCAGGTGGGCAAGTCGGGGCTGATCGCGCTGCTGATGGGGACGATCACGGGGGTCGCCGGCGGGGTGTTCCGCGACCTGCTGATCGGTGAGGTGCCGCTGATCCTCCGGCCCGGCCGGCTCTACGCCACCGCCGCGATCGCCGGGATCGGGGTGTTCCTCCTCATGCGTGGGTCCACACCGGACCTGGCCCCATGGGCCGGAATGCTGGTGACCGCCGCCCTGCGCCTGCTGGCGATCCGGTACGAGCTGACGCTGCCGGTCGTGGCGGTGCCGCCAGACTCCACCGAGCATCCGGTGGCGCCCCAGGGGCCGGCCGGCCCGACGGGGTCCTGACCACCGCCCGGGGCGCCGTGATCACCCTCTCGACCGGCTTCAGCGGAGTGACGATGACCCATGACCGGGGCAAGAGACTCTCTGGCGTAGCGGCGATGTTCTGGGACTCCCCGCGCGAGCAGCAGACGGCGGGGGTGAGCGGGAAGCGGGTGCGCTGCCAGAGCTGAGCGGTTGTCGCAGGCTGGCACGCCCCGCCGCCGCGGCGTAGAATCCGTGGACCGTGCCGCGGCCCGCAGCCGATGCGGAGCGTCAGGCAGGATGAGGAGGCTTTCTGCGCGTCCACGCTCGTCGTGCCCTCCGGCGCGCGCTTCTCGCCGGGGTTCTGGGAGGCAGCGCCCTGCAAGGCCAGGCCGCACCCCTCGCCCCCATCAAGGCGCACGTGGTGGAGGTGGTGACGCGGGAGTTCGCCTTCGGCCTTCCCGACACGCTGCCGGCCGGCCTGACCACCTTCCACCTGCGCAACGAAGGCCGCCAGCCCCATCACCTGATGCTCTACCGCCTGGACGCCGGCAGGAGCCTGGCGGACGTCGCCGCGGCACTCCAGGCGGGGGGATCACACCCCGGGTGGATGCATGCCGTCGGCGGACCCAACGCCGTGCCGCACGACGGTGAGGCGGACGGGACCGTCTGGCTCGAGCCGGGTCACTACGTGGCCTTCTGCCACGTCAAAGGCCCCGACCAGGTGATCCACTTTGCCAAGGGGATGATGAAGGACGTGATCGTGACGGCGCCCGCCGCCGCGGCGCCGGTGTGGCCGCCGGCCGACCTGACCGTGACGCTCCGGGAGTACACGTTCAGCTGGTCCAGTCCGCCGCGCCGCGGATGGCATCGCATCGCCGTCCGGAACCTGGGCCAGCAGCGACACGAGGTGATCCTCTCCCGGCTCGCGCCGGGCAAGAGCTCGCTCGACTTCATCCGGTGGATGAATACCCAGGAGGGCCCGCCTCCCGTCGTGCCCTGGGGCGGAATCACCGACCTGCCGGCCGGTGGCACCATGGTCTTCGACGTCTACCTGGAGCCGGGCAGCTACAGCACGGTGTGCCGAGTCCGGGACGCGCAGAATGGCCGTCCACACGATGAGCATGGGATGTACGACCAGTTCACCGTGCCCTAGGCCGCCGGACCTGTGCAAGGCGTGTCTCCCCCGGAGATCATCACCAGCCGGCTCGCCCTGGCACGGCCCGCCGTTGCGGCGTAGAATCCCCCCTCCGTTGCGTCTTCCCCAGGGAATCGAGCCACCCGGCACCCGCCGACCAACCATGCCCAACCCGACCCTTTCCTTCGCTGCCCTGCTGACCTGCTCCGCGCTCCTCGCCGGGCCCGTCCACGCCCAGGCCGGACCGGTGGTCTCGATTGACGGCCGCGGCGAATGCGAGCCGCGACTCTACGAGGACCCGCCGGTCCCGCTCGAACGCCTGGTGGATACCACCGCGCTCTACGCCGCGCTCGGCGCCTACCGCCGGGACGCGGAGGAGGTGTGGATCGGGCTGCAGTATGCCGTCACCGGGGACCTGCTGAAGGTGGACTACACCACCGGCCGGCGGAGCAACGCCGAGCGGGCCGCGATCTCGGCGAAGCTCGCGCCGCTCTTCCACACGATCCCGGGCGGCCTGCAGGCGCAGAACCTGGCGGTGGTGCTCGACTCCGGAAGTGTGGGCGGTGCCACGCTGCGTCCGGTGGACCTGACCTGCCCGCCGGCGCTGACCAACGCCTCGCAGGTGCAGCGCGCGTTCCAGGACGGCATCAAGGCGCTCCGCAAGGCCCACGCGCTGGGCAAGCAGGACGCCGGGGTGGTGCTGGTGGTCTTTACGGTGACCCGTGAGGGCCGCGCGTCCGCCCCGCGCATCCAGCGCTCCAGCGGTTTCCCCGCGGCAGACTCCGCCGCCGCGGCGGCAGTCGCGTCCGCCATCTTCAAGCCGGCCGTCGCCGGGCGAAGGGCCGTGCCGCTCCCGGTGTCGCAGGTGCTGCGGTTCTGACGCCGACCCTCCCGCGCGTCTGCTCCACGCCGAGGTGAAGGATGTCCCCCGAAACCCCCGTGCCGGCCTACGTCATTGCCCTCCTCCAGGTCCCCGACGTGGACCGGTACCGCCGCGACTACGGGCGCCACGTGCTGGCGCAGGTGACGGCGCTGGGCGGACGGGTGCTCGTCGCCACGCCCGCCGCCACGGCGCTCGAGGGCGACTGGGGCGCCACCTGGACTGCGGTACTCGAGTTTCCCGACCGGGCCACGGCCGAGCGCTGGTACCAGTCGCCGGACTACGCGCCGCTCAGGAAGCTGCGGGTCGAGGCGCTGACGACGGGGGGGACGGTTGCGCTGTGCGACGGGTACCGGCCGCCAGCCGCCCCCGGGGCCTAGCTCGCTTGCGCAGTCCCGCACCGGTTCACAGCTTGTGGGAGGGTGGTTCGGGGATGGAAATCAGCCCGGGGGGCGCTATGCGGTGGTCTCGGTCCGCAGTCTCGCTGATCGCAGGGATCACGCTGTTCGGATGTTCCGACAGTACCGGCCCGGCCTCGATCAGCGGGACGTATGTCCTCACCAGTTACAACGACCAGGTGGTCCCGACCCAGGTGAGCGCCGGGGGCTGTACCCAGGACATCCTCGACGGCTCGTTCGTCCTGGCTGGCGATAGCACCTGGCAGACCACCCTCTCGATCGCAATGAGCTGTGTCGGGGATACCGCCGGGACGGTCCACGGAACGATCCACTACTTCGGGACCTACGAGCGCGAGGCCGCCGGCATCCACCTGTGGATCGCCACCTCGCCGCCCGAGGATCTCGG
>CAZYIV010000151.1:0-6618 GCA_964647615.1 uncultured Gemmatimonadaceae bacterium
CCGCGCGCCCCCCCACCCGGGGCGGCCGCCCCCCCCCGCTGGGGGTGGGCCACGCCGGCGCCGGCCGCCCCCCCCCCGGGGGGCCGGGCGCCCCCCCCCCCCCCCCCCCGTGTCGTCTGTGCCGGCGTCAGGAGACCCGGCGGGTCTTCCGCTTCATGAAGTCCATCAGGATGAACTGTCCCAGTGTCATGGTGGTGGTGAAGTAGGCCTTCCCGCGGCAGATCTCGGACACCCGCTTCACGAACTCCACCAGGGTCCGCTCCCGCGCCAGCATGAACGTGTTGATCATGATCCCGGCGCGCCGGCAGTTGGCCACCTCGCGGTAGGTCTCCTCGAGCACCCGGGGGTCCAGGCCCATCGAGTTCACGTACACCCGCCCGTCCGGGAGGGTCATCGCCGAGGGCTTGCCGTCGGTGATCATGATGATCTGGCGCATGTCCTTCTTCTGTGCCATGAGGATCCGCCGCGCCAGCTTGAGCCCTTCCGCGGTATTCGTGTGGTAGGGCCCCACCTGGACCTGCGGCAGCGCCGCCAGCGGCACCTCCTCCGCGGTGTCGTGGAACAGCACGCAGCGGATGGCGTCGCCGGGGAACTGGGTGCGGATCAGGTGGGTCAGCGCGAGCGCCACCTTCTTGGCCGGGGTGAAGCGATCCTCGCCGTAGAGGATCATCGAGTGGGAGCAGTCCAGCATCAGCACCGTCGCCGCCGAGGAGCGGTACTCCGACTGGTGCACCATGAGGTCGTCGTACTCGAGGTTGAGCGGGACGGTGAGGCCCTCCCGGGCCAGCGCCCGCCCCAGTGTCGCGGGGACATCGAGGTTCAGCGTGTCGCCGAACTCGTACGGCTTGCTGGCGACCTCCGCCTCGATGCTGGTGGCCAGGTGCGGCGTCTCGTGGGCACCGGCGCTCGACTTGCCCACCGAGCCGAGCAGCGCCTTGAGCGCCTTGTAGCCGAGGACGTCGGCACCCTTCTCGGTGAGGGAGAACTGGACCTGCCGGGCGGCGGAGCGGGCCTGCCCCTCCGGCCCGAAGACCGAGGCGTACCCCGCCGGCATCTGGGGCGCCTCGGTAAGGTTGAGCAGGCCTTCCTCCATGAGGCGCTGGACGATCCGGTCCAGCAGCTCCGCCAGCTGCCGCTCCAGCTCCTGGTCCCGGGCCGGGTCACCGGTGGAGTCGCCCTGGATCAGCTTGAGCATCTCGGGGGTGAGCTGCCCGGATTCCGCCAGCGCCCGGAGGATCGCCTCCCGCAGCGCGTCCAGCGACCGGTCGCCCGCATCCTCGCCGCCCCACCACCCCTCGCCGCCGGCAAAGCCCGACTGCAGCAGGAAGTCCCCCAGCTGGTCGAGCAGGGCCTGGAGGTTCACCGCCTCCGCGAGACCGGGGACATACCTGGAGTAGGTGGTGAAGCGCATACCCTACTATACACCTTACTATTCGTTTGTGCTCCCCGGCGCCCGCAACCCCTTCTACGCCCTCCGCCACCGGAACTTCCGGCTCTTCTTCATCGGCCAGTTCATCTCCCTGGCCGGTACCTGGATGCAGGTGGTGGCACTGGGCTGGCTGGTCCTCGAGCTGACCGATTCCCCGTTCTACGTGGGACTGGTGAGCACCCTGGGCTCGCTGCCGATCCTGTTCTTCACGCTGTGGGGCGGGGTGCTGGCCGATCGGGTGCACCGGCGGCGGGCGCTGATCCTGTTCCAGGCGTTGATGCTGGGGGACGCGCTGGTGCTCGCGATCCTCACCGCGACGCATGGCGTGACGATCGGCTGGGTGATGGTGCTCGCGGTGATCCACGGGACCTCCGCGGCCTTCGAGGTGCCGATCCGCCAGGCCTTCCTGGTGGAGATGGTCGGCACCGAGGACCTGATGAACGCGATCGCGCTCAACTCCTCGAACTTCAACCTGACCCGCATCGTCGGCCCCGCCATCGCCGGCGCGATCGTCGCCAGCGTGGGGGTGGCGCCGTGCTTCTTCCTGAACGCGGCGAGCTTCCTCGCGGTGATCTGGTGCCTGGTGCTCATCAAAGACGGCCCGCCGGCGCCGCGCGCCGCCGGCTCGGCCCGGACCGGCTTCGTGGAAGGGACCCGCTATGTCCGGGAGCACCCGGTGCCGCGGGCGCTGCTGACCCTCACGGCGGTGTTCAGCATCTTCGGCTTCGCCTTCGTGACGATGCTCCCGGTCTTTGCCCGGGACGTGCTGCACGCGGGGGCGGCCGGCTACGGCGGCCTCATGACCGCCGTCGGGATCGGCGCGAGCATCGGGGCCCTCGGCATGGCGGCGATCGGGCACCGATTCTCCCGCCTCGCCATCATCCGGGCCGGCGGGCTCGGCTTCGCGCTGGCGCTCGCGGCCACCGCGCTCGCCACCAGGCTCTGGGTCGCGGTGGTGCTGCTGGCGCTCGCGGGCGGCACCATGATCCTCAACAACGTGAGCACCAACACCCAGCTCCAGACCACCGTGCCCGACCTGCTCCGGGGCCGGATCATGGGCTTCTACTCCCTGATGGTCCTGGGCATGGCACCGTTCGGCTCACTCCAGGCCGGCTGGATCTCGGAGCACCTCGGAGTGCCCGCCAGCCTGGCGCTGGGCGCGGCGGCCACCGCGCTGGGGACCGTATGGCTGATCCCCCGGCGGCTGGCCGCGATCGCCGAGCCGGCTCCCGGTGCTGGCGCGCAGGTTCTCCGGGCGTAACCTTGGACCCATGCTGATCACCATTTCGCGCCAGTATGGCGCCGGCGGCTCGGTCGTGGCGCGCTCCGTGGCGGAGGGCCTTGGCTGGACCGTGCTGGACAACGAGATCGTGGACCGGGTGGCGGTCCGGGCGGGCGTGGCGCCGGAGGTCGTGGCCCAGGAGGACGAGCGGGCCCCGACCTTCGTGGAGCGGCTCGCGCGGGCGCTCGCCGCCTCCTCGCAGGAGTACGCCGTGCCGGAGCTGGGCGTGGCCCTCCGCGCGGAAGAACCCCGGCTGGTGCAGTTCACCGAGCTGGTGGTGAAGGAGGCGGCGGTGGAGGGGCGGGTGGTGCTGGTGGGCCGCGCGGCCCCCGCGGTGCTCGGCTCCGCCGCCAATGCGCTGCACGTGAAGGTGGTGGCGCCGCGGGACTGGCGCCTCCGGCTCGCGGGCGAGCGCCTCGGGCTCGCGCCGCGCGAGGTGGAGCGGGTGCTGGAAGAGACCGACGCCAACCGCGCCCGCTACCACCGCGAGCATTACCATCGCGACTGGGACGACCCCACCCACTACCACATGGTCCTGAATACCGGGTTGCTGGGTCTCGACGGCGCCGCCCAGGTGATCCTGGCCCGGGCCCGTGCGCTGGGCTGGTAGCCGCCCGCACGCGGCGCTCGCCGCGGCGCTGCTGCTGGCCGCGTGCGGCGGCACCCCCCGGCAGCTGGCGGTCATCGCGTACTACCCCGGCGACAGCGCCGCCTTCCGCCCGTATCACGTCGCCGGCCTCACCCACATCATCTACAGCTTCGGCCACCTCCAGGAGGGCGAGCTGGTCCTGGCGCCGGACGCGGCCCGCCGCGCGATCCCGGCGCTGGTGGCGCTCAAGCGCGAGCAGCCGGGGCTCCGGGTGCTGCTGTCGCTCGGGGGGTGGGGCGGCTGCGGGCCCTGCTCGGAGGCCTTCGCCAGCGACAGCGGGCGGCGCCGCTTCGCGCAGTCGGTGCGCCGGCTGTCCGATGCCCTCGGCACCGACGGCATTGACCTCGACTGGGAGTACCCCGCGATCCCGGGCTACCCCGGGCACCGGTACACCCCGGAGGATCGCGACCACTTCACCGCCCTGGTCGCGGCGCTGCGGCAGGCACTCGGCCCCCGGCGCGAGATCACCTTCGCCGCGGGCGGTTTCACCGACTACCTGCTCCAGTCGGTGGACTGGCGCCGCGTCATGCCGCTGGTGACCCGGGTGCACCTGATGAGCTACGACCTGGTGCATGGCTACAGCACCACCACCGGGCACCACACGCCGCTGTACAGCACCCCGGGCCAGGTGGAGTCGGTGGACCATGCGATCCACCTGCTCGACTCCCTCGGCGTGCCCCGGCGCCAGGTGGCGATCGGCGCGGCGTTCTATGCCCGGATCTTCGCGGGGGTGGACTCGGTGGACGGGGGGCGGTACCGGCCGGGGCGCTTCGCGCGCGGGGTGAGCTGGCGGGGGCTCGATGCGGCACTGCAGGCGGGATTCGTGCGGTACTGGGACCCGGTGGCGATGGCGCCGTGGGCCTACGACGCGGCCACCGGCGAGTACGCCACCTACGACGACACCCTCTCGGTGCGGCGCAAGACGCGCTATGCCCGGCGCGAGGGCCTCGGCGGCATCATGTTCTGGCAGCTGCTCGACGACCAGCCCAGCGGCGGCCTGCTCGACGCCATCCTGGACGAGGCGTCGCGGCCGCGCTAGCCGCTACAGCAGCCCGCTCTTGCCGTAGCCCTGGTTGGGGTCGCGGCGCTCGGGGCGGGCCCGGGTGTAGCCCAGCTCCTCGGAGCGGCTGATCCGCTTCTCCGCCGCGAGGCCCTCCAGGATCAGCTCGCAGGCGGCCACCAGCACGGGGCCGTCGGTGCGTGAGGCCAGACCGCCGGCCACCGCCGCATCCACCAGGCCGGGCACCACGCTGAAGCCCTTGAGGCAGAGGTCGCTGCGCTCGTCGCCGCGGACCTTGAGCGCGCCGCCCTGGTCGAACCACTCCACGACCGCCTCCAGGTCGATCTCGCCCATCCGCTCCTCGAGGGTGCGTCCGGCGGCACGGCGGATCAGCTCCTTGGCGATCGTCTCGCCGCCCTGCATCTCGCCCTCGTACTCCAGCTCCATCTTGCCGGTGATCGACGGCACCGCGGCGTAGATGTCGCTCACCCGCGGCACCACCGTCTCCTCGCCGGCCAGCAGCGCCCGGCGCTCGGCGTTGGAGACGGCGTGCTCCAGCACGCTGATCGGGAGCCGCTGGCTCACGCCGGAGCGCCGGTCGACGCGCTTGTCGCCGCGGGCCTCGAACGCCACCCGCTCGATCACCTCCACCACGAACTCCGGCACGGTGATCGTCCGGGCGCCGCGCTCCACCCACGACTCCTGGGCCGTGATCGCCATCCCCAGTTCCACGGTCCGCGGGTAGTGGGTGATGATCTCCGAGCCGATCCGGTCCTTGAGCGGGGTGATGATCTTGCCCCGCGCGGTGTAGTCCTCGGGATTGGCGGTGAAGGCCAGCAGCACGTCCAGCGGCAGCCGCACCGGGTAGCCTTTGATCTGGACGTCGCCCTCCTGCATGATGTTGAACAGGCCCACCTGCACCTTGCCCGAGAGGTCCGGCAGCTCGTTGATGGCGAAGATGCCCCGGTTGGCCCGCGGCAGCAGGCCGAAGTGCATCGTCAGCTCGTCGGACAGCAGGTGCCCGCCGCGCGCCGCCTTGATCGGATCCACGTCGCCGATCAGGTCGGCCACGGTCACGTCCGGCGTGGCCAGCTTCTCCACGTAGCGCTGCGCCCGCGGCAGCCAGGCGATCGGGGTGCGGTCACCCAGCTCCGCCAGCTGCTCCCGGGCATACTTGGAGATCGGCGCGAAGGGATCGTCGTTCACCTCGCTGCCGGCGACGATCGGCACCACCTCGTCCAGGAACCGGGTGAGCTGGCGCAGTATCCGGCTCTTGGCCTGGCCCCGGAGGCCGAGCAGGATGAAATGGTGCCGGGCCAGCAGGGCATTGGTGAGCTGGGGGAGGATGCTGTCCTCGTAGCCCACGATGCCGGGGAAGAGCGGCTCCCCCCGCTCCAGCAGGTGGAGGAGGTTGGACCGCAGCTCGTCTCGCACCGAGCGGCCCCACAGGGGCGCCTCGGCCCACGGCGAGCGGCGCAGGTCGCCAAGCGTCTGGGGTCGGGTCGTCATGCTCCTAAGGTAACCCGGTCCCGAGGGGAGGTTCCTTCCGTCTGGGGGGGCTCACCCCCCCCCCGCTTGACAGTAGGGGGCGCGTGAGTAACTTCGGCGCGCTTTTCGGGGCCAATGCACCCCGGAGAGGCAACGGTCCATCCCTTTCTACCTACCCCCAAGGAGTCTGGCACCATGAAGAAGTACCTTGCGATTGCGGCCCTGCTGGTCGTCGCCGCCTGCGGCAAGAAGGAAGAGGCCGCCCCCGCTGACGCCGCGCCGACGGTCGCCCCCGCCCCCGCCGCGGATTCCGCCGCGCCGGCGATGGACACCACCATGGCGCGGGACAGCGCCCACTCCATGTAAGGGTCACCGGACCGTTGTGTGACGCGGGTCACACTCCGTGAGGAGCGTGACCCGCTGTCCGTTCAGGGGGTCGGCGCCGCCGCCGCGCGAAGGGCCCCTGGCAGGGCACTCCTGTGGCCCACGACCGGCTGCCAGCCGAGCTCGGCCGCCAGCCGGTGGGAGCTGTAGGGATTGCCGCCCCGGAGGAAGCGCACCGCGGCGGTCAGGCCGGGGAAGGAACGCCCGGCCAGGCCCCGGAACAGGTCCGCCGCCCCGGCGGCGAACATGGCGGGCAGGAAGGGGATGGGGATGGAGCGCACCGGGTGGCCGAGCCCCTCGGCGAGCGCGCCGAGCAGGTCGCGCCCGGTCACGTCACCGTCGTTGGTGACGTTGTAGGTGTTGCCTGGCGCGGCGGGATGGGTGAG
>CAZYIV010000152.1:0-6485 GCA_964647615.1 uncultured Gemmatimonadaceae bacterium
GCCCGGAAGGCCCGCACCGGCGTGCTCGAGTTCCTGCTGATCAACCACCCGCTCGACTGCCCGATCTGCGACCAGGCCGGCGAGTGCGAACTGCAGGACTACGTCTTCCAGGAAGGCCAGGCCGGGACCCGCTACGGCGACTACGCCAAGCGCTACAATCCGGTGGAGGAGTTCGGCCCCGACGTGCTGTACGTGGCCAACCGCTGCATCCTCTGCACCCGCTGCGTCCGCTTCATGGACGACGTGGCGAAGACCCCGGTCCTGAACGTCTCGGAGCGCGGCGACCGCGCCTTCATCGGCATCGACCAGGACCAGCTGCTCGACCACCCCTGGGCCGGCAACGTGGTGGACCTCTGCCCGGTGGGCTCGCTGATCTCGAAGGACTTCCTGCACAAGGCGCGGGCCTGGGACCTCGACAAGACCGCGAGCGTCTGCACCGGCTGCTCCCAGGGCTGCAACGTCATGCTCGACACCCGGGACAACACCGTGGTGCGGGTCCGGCCCCGGGCCAACCTCGAGGTCAACCGCCACTTCATCTGCGACCACGGCCGGATGCACTACCGCTGGATGAACCGCGGTGACCGCATCGAGGCGCCGCTGGTGCGCGAGGGCGGCCGGCACCAGGCGAGCGACTGGGACGCCGCCCTGGCCCGCCTCGGTGCGCTGGCCCGGCAGGGCGGCTCGGTGGTGATCCTGGCCAGCGCCGGCGCGTCGGTGGAGAGCCTGGGCCAGCTCAACGCCCTGGCCGGCGGCCGGGCCACCGCGGCGGTGCAGCTTCCGATGGGAGAGGGGGAGGAGCAGCTGCCCGGCGTGCCCGGGCTCGCGCTCCGCACCGAGCGGGCGCCGAACGGTGCCGGTGCCAGGATGCTGGGGTATGGCACCGACTGGGCCGCGGCGGTGAAGGCCGCGGCGGGGGCCGACCTGGTGCTGCTGCTGGACGTGACGCTCACCGACGCCGAGGCGGCGCTGGTCGGCGGCGCCCGCGCGGTCGTGGTGCTCGGCACCATCCTGCCGCAGGTGCTGCCGGCGGCGGAGCTGGTCCTGCCGGTGACCAATGTGGCCGAGGAATCGGGCAGCTTCATCAACCGCGACGGCCGGGTGCAGCGGTACCAGCAGGCCCGGACCGCCCCGGGGATGGCCCGGCCGGCCTGGTGGGTGGCCGCGGGCGCCGCGGGGGCCGACATCGGCACCGCCGCCGAGGCCTTCGGGGCGCTGGGCGCCACCGTGCCGGCGCTGGCCGGCTTCACCCATGCCGAACTCGGGCTCACCGGGCGGGTCGCCGCCGGCGCCGCCCCGGCCCATGCGGGGGCCTGACCGATGACGCCTGAGATCAAGGGGCTGCTGCTGGTCACGGTGATCAAGCTGCTGGTGGTCTTCACCGTGACCATGATCGGGGTGGCGCTGCTCACCCTGATGGAGCGGAAGGTCTCGGCCTGGATGCAGTACCGGCTGGGACCGAACCGGGTGGGCTTCTGGGGCCTGGCGCAGCCGGCCGCCGACGGCATCAAGAACATCATCAAGGAAGAGACCTTCCCGGGCCAGGCCAACCGGGTGCTGTTCACCCTGGCGCCGACCCTGGCGTTCATCCCGGCGCTGACGCTCTCGAGCGTCATCCACTGGGCCTCGCCGTTGCCGGTCAAGTTCGATTTCACCCTGCCGCTGCTGGGCCGCTTCGCCTACGACGCGCTGATGCCCATGGCGGTGGCGGATGTCCCGGTCGGGTTCCTGTTCGTGCTGGCGATCAGCTCCATGGGCGTGTACGGCATCGCGCTGGCGGGGTGGTCGTCCAACAACAAGTACGCCCTGCTGGGCGGGCTCCGGGCCAGCGCCCAGATGATCTCCTACGAGGTCGCGATGGGCCTCGCGGTGATCCCGGTGCTGCTGCTGACCGGCAACGTCGCCTTTGGCGAGATCATCAAGGCCCAGCAGCACAGCCTGCTGGGCTGGTTCATCTTCCCGCTGTTCCTCGCCTTCCACAACTTCCTGGTATCGGGCTTCGCGGAGACCAACCGGCTGCCGTTCGACATGCCGGAGGCGGAGTCGGAGCTGATCGCCGGGTACCACACCGAGTACTCCTCGATGAAGTTCTCGATGTTCTTCATCGCGGAGTACGCCAACATGGTGACCGTCTCGGCGATGGTGACGACGCTCTTCCTGGGCGGGTGGGACATCCCCTTCACCCACTGGGACGAGATCCCCGGGCTGGCGCAGACCATCGCAACCGGGGCGTTCATGTTCCTGAAGGTGTTCTTCTGGCTGTTCTTCTTCATGTGGATCCGGTGGACCCTGCCGCGCTTCCGCTACGACCAGCTCATGGCGCTGGGGTGGAAGGTGCTGATGCCCATCGGCCTGGCGTATGTGATGCTGATCGCGACCGCCATCTACCTGATCGAGAACGTCGCCGGCGTCACCAGCTGGGGCGTGAAGCTGGCGGTGCTCACCGTGATCAACGTCGCGCTGGGCTGGATCGTCTTCGTGGTGCTCGACCGCGGGCTCCTGATCAGCGGCTCCCGGGCGCGGGGCGCCGCGTCCGGCGGGCTCGACCACCAGCGCGCGGCCTGAGGGGGCTATGGCAATCGGCGTGAAGGTCATGAAGCGGCCGGAGAAGGACGTCTCCTACGTCCGGGCCACGCTCAAGGGCATGGCGATCACCTTCAAGAAGATGCTGGAACCGAAAGTGACCATGCAGTACCCGGAGGAGAAGAGCGCCCCGGAGCCGGAGCGCGGCGCCTGGACCCTCTCCCCCCGGTGGCGGGGCACCCACCGGATGCTCACCGACGAGCAGGGGCGCTCCAAGTGCGTGGCCTGCGGGCTCTGCCCCCAGATCTGCCCGGCCAACTGCATCAAGCTGGTGCCCGGCGAGGACGAGCAGGGGCACCGCTATCCGCTCATCTACGAGATCGACGAGTTCCGGTGCGTCTTCTGCGGCTACTGCCAGGAAGTCTGCCCGGAAGAGGCGATCCACGTCGGCGTCCACTACGAGAACGCCGAGTACAGCCGCGACCGGTTCGTGTACGACCTCGAGCGGCTGTCGTCGCAGACCCACCCGGTCTCGACGCTGTGGGACCCCACTGACCCGAAAGGCGAATGATGGTCGAGCAGGTCTTCTGGTTCTTCGCCGCCGTCGCGATCATCTCGGCCCTGCTGGTCGTGACCATGCGGAACCCGATCGCCTCGGCCTTCTGGCTGATCTGCACCATGCTCTGCCTGGCCGGGATCTTCTTCCTGCTCCAGGCCCAGTTCATCGGGGCGATCCAGATCCTGGTCTACGCCGGGGCGGTGATGGTGCTGTTCCTGTTCGTGATCATGCTGCTCAACCTGGGCCACGACGACGGGGCGCTGCACCGCACCCCCACCTGGTTCGTCGGGGTGCTGCTCGCGGGGCTGCTGGCCAGCCAGCTGGTCCCCGCGGTGGTCAGGTACTCCCCCGAGCGGCTGGCGCTGGAGTACACCCGCTCCACCGAGCTGGCCGACCCGCGGATGGTCTTCGACAGCACCCTCGGCGCGGCCCAGGCCACCCTGGAGCGGGGCGTCCCCGGGGACATCGCCAAGCCGCTCTTCGAGCAGTACCTCGTGCCCTTCGAGCTGACCAGCATCCTGCTGCTCGCGGCGATCGTCGGGGCGGTGGTGCTGGCCAAGCGGAGGATCTGACCGTGCTCGGGCCCTCCCTCGCCGTCTCGGCCATCCTGTTCACGATCGGGGTGCTCGGCGTGCTCATGCGCCGCAACGCCATCGTGATCTTCATGTGCGTCGAGCTGATGCTCAATGCCGTCAACCTGACCTTCGTGGCGCTGTCGCGGGAATACGGGCTCCCGGGCCAGGTGTTCGTCTTCTTCGTGATGACCGTCGCGGCGGCCGAGGCGGCCGTCGGGCTGGCGATCATCCTCGCGATCTACCGGCACCACAAGTCGGTGGACCTCCAGAACATCAACCTGCTCAGGGGCTGATGCACTTCGCGCACGCGCTGCTGCCCGCGCTGGCCGCGGGCGAGGCCACCGGCGCCCACGCGCCGGTCGTCCCGCTCGCCCTGGTGCTGGGCCTCCCGCTGCTGGGCTTCCTGCTGAACGGCGCCGTCGCCCTGTGGCGGCCCCAGGCCAGGCTCGCGGTGTCCGTCATCGGCGCCGGGGTGCTCATCGGCGCCTTCGCGGTCGCGGTGAGCCTCTTCGGCGAGTTCAGCCACGTCTGGCACGCCGACCCCCACGGGGCGGCGGTGGTGCGGCTGTGGAGCTGGATCCCGGTGGGCGACCTCAAGCTGGACTTCGCCCTGCAGCTGGACCAGCTCTCGATGGTGATGCTCCTGGTGATCACCGGTGTGGGCAGCCTGATCCACCTGTTCAGCATCGGGTACATGCACACCGACCCGGGCTACGCCCGCTACTTCGCGTACCTGAACCTGTTCGTGATGTTCATGCTGGTGCTGGTGCTCGGCGCCTCCTTCCCGATGATGTTCATCGGCTGGGAGGGGGTCGGTCTCTGCTCCTACCTGCTGATCGGCTTCTGGTTCAGCGAGAAGGCCAACGCGGACGCCGGCAAGAAGGCGTTCATCGTCAACCGGATCGGGGACTTCGGCTTCCTGGTGGCGATGTTCCTCATCTGGCAGCACACCGGTTCGCTCAGCTTCGCCGAGGTCTTCGAGCGGGCGCCCCAGGTGCTGGCGGCCGGCGGGGCGGTGGCCACCGCCATCACCCTGTTCCTGTTCCTCGGCTGCACCGGCAAGTCGGCCCAGATCCCGCTCTACGTCTGGCTGCCGGACGCGATGGCGGGCCCGACCCCCGTCTCGGCCCTGATCCACGCCGCCACCATGGTGACCGCCGGGGTGTACCTGGTCGCCCGCGCCAACGTGCTCTTCGCCCTGGCGCCCACCACCCAGGTGGTGGTGGCCGGGGTCGGGGCCCTGACGGCACTGTTCGCGGCGACGATCGGCCTGCGCCAGTATGACATCAAGAAGGTGCTGGCCTACTCCACCGTCTCCCAGCTGGGCTACATGTTCCTGGGCGTGGGGACGGGCGCGATCACCGCCGGCATCTTCCACCTGGTGACCCACGCCTTCTTCAAGGCCCTGCTGTTCCTCGGCTCGGGCAGCGTGATCCACGCGATGCACCACGCGTACCACGCCACCCACTCGCACGAGGACGCCCAGGACATGCGCAACATGGGCGGGCTGGCGCGCTACATGCCCGTCACCGCCGGGCTGATGATCCTGGCCACCCTGGCGATCGCCGGCATCCCGCCCTTCGCCGGCTTCTTCTCCAAGGACGAGATCCTCGCCTTCGCCTTCGGGCGGGGCGCACACGAGCCGGTGTTCCGCCTCTTCTGGGCCATGGGCGCCGTGGCGGCGCTGCTCACCGCCTTCTACATGGCGCGGCTGATCGCCATGACCTTCTTCGGCGAGAACCGCACCGGCGAGGCCGAACGGGGCCACCTGCACGAGGCCCCGTGGATCATGACCGGGTCGCTGCTCATCCTCGGCGTGCTGAGCCTGGCGGGCGGCTGGCTCAACCTCCCCGAGTTCTTCCCCGCGATCGGGGCGCCGCACGGCGCGCTGCACCACTGGCTCGAGCCGCTGCTCGAGGCCGGAAACGGCGTGGCGGAGAACCTCGGCACCGTGGCCAGGCTGCCGGAGGGTTCCGCCGAGACGCTGCTGGTGGTGGCGGCGGTGGCCATCGCGGTCGTCGGGCTGGTGCTGGGGTGGATGACCACCCTGCGGGCCCGGACCGTCCCCGCGCACGAAGCCGCGCCGGAGACCGGGTTCTGGAAGGTGCTGTACCACAAGTACTACGTGGACGAGCACTACGACACGTTCATCGTGCAGCCGCTGGTGCGCTTCTCCCGCTCGGTGCTGTGGAAGGGCGTGGATCAGGGCGTGATTGACGGGGCAGGGGTGAACGGCGCGGCCGGGGTGTCGCGGGCGCTGGGGTGGCTGGGGAGCCGGCTGCAGAGCGGCCGGATCAGCGTGTACGTGCTGCTCTTCCTGGTGGGCGCCCTCTACGTGATCGGGATGGTGGCCTGGCAATGACCGACTTTCTCCTCTCGATCCAGTACGATCGCTGGATCCTCAACGCGCTCATCCTGGTCCCCCTGGTCGGGGTGCTGCCGATCCTGCTGGCGCCGGCCGCGCGGGCCAGGCACGTGGCGCTCGTGGTCACCCTGGTGGAACTGGTGCTGTCGCTCGGGCTGTGGTGGGCCTTCGACCCCACCACGCCGGTGTTCCAATTCGGAGTCCAGGGCCGGTGGCTGCCCTCCTGGGGCATCAAGTACGCCGTGGGCCTCGACGGGCTGTCGCTGTTCATGGTGCTGCTCACCACCGTCATCATGCCGCTCGCGGTGCTCGCCAGCTTCCACTACATCACCAAGCGGGAGAAGCTGTACTACGGGCTGCTGCTGACCCTGATCACCGGCATGCTGGGCGTGTTCCTGGCGCTCGACATGTTCCTGTTCTACGTCTTCTGGGAAGTGATGCTGATCCCGATGTACTTCATCATCGG
>CAZYIV010000153.1:0-6453 GCA_964647615.1 uncultured Gemmatimonadaceae bacterium
TGAGCCTCTCGGTGCAGGCCGCGAAGCCGGTCCGGCTCGCGCTCCGGCTCCGGATCCCGTACTGGACCGCAGGCGCGACGGTGCGCGTCAACGGCCGCGCGATCGCCGGGCCGCACCGGCCCGCCAGCTACACCGTGGTGGACCGGACCTGGCGTACCGGCGACCGGCTGGAACTCCGGCTGCCGATGGCGCTGCACGCCGCACCGATGCCCGATGACCCCTCGCTTCTGGCCGTCATGTACGGCCCCCTCGTCCTCGCCGGCCGGCTCGGCACCGCCGGGATCACCGCCGCCAACCGCCGCGCCGGCCCGACCGCGCCGTACACCGTGCCCGAGTTCAAGGACCCCGACCTTCCGCCGGCGCCGGTGCTCCGCGGGGATGCCGCCGACCTCTCGGCCTGGATCCGGCCCACCGGCCGGCCGCTCGAGTTCCGCACCGCGGGGCAGGAGGCGGACTACGACCTGATCCCGCTCAACCGCCTGTTCGACGAGCGCTACGCCGTCTACTGGACCGTCCGCCCCGCCTGATTCCCCCGATCCACCGGAGTTCCGCCGTGTCCGACGGGACCATCACGCCGCTCCGCTCCACCGACGACGTCTTCATTCCCCCGCGGGGGAACGAGTTCATGAAGTTCAGCTTCGGCTTTCCGGAGCCGTCGGTGGAGTTCGCGGGCTATCGTTTCGGCTTCCTCGTCTTCAGCGACGAGAACACCTACGGCCTGCACCTGGAGTCCATGGAAGCGGTGCCGGTGGAGGGCGGCCTGGAGCTCCGCTGCAGCCGCTTCACCTGGGCCGGCGGGCAGGAGACCGCGCCCGGCAGCCTCACGGTCAGCTTCCGGAAGGACGGCGACACCATCGAGTGGGACGTGGTCGCCATGATGGACCGGCCGGTGAAGACGGTCACCACCGTGATCCGGGGGATTCCGCGGGGGAAGGTCTCGCTCGGCGCCGGTGGCGCCCGCGACCGCGGGGAAGACGAGATCCTGGCCGGCTACCCCTTCGCCGCCGGGGACCTGCACGGCCCTGGCGCCGCCGAGGGGATCACCACCCCGGTCGTGGCGATCGAAGCCGCCGGCGGGAAGGTGACCGCCGTCTCCCCGCTCGACCGCCAGGTGCGGCCCAAGCGGTTCTACCTCCAACCGGGCCCCGACGGCTACCGCATCGAGGCCATCTACGAGCACGAGGCCTGGCGCAACGACCACCGGGTGGCGGTGCCGCGCTGGCGGCTGGTGCGCGCCGGCTCGCTGGAGGAGGCGCTTGCCCCGCACATGGCGTTCCTGGAGCGCACCTTCCAGCTGGTTCCCTGGGAAGACCGCAGCGACATGCCCGCCTGGACCCGGGACCTGTCGCTGGCGGTGACGCTCCACGGCATGCACTACACCGGCTTCATGTTCAACGACTACGCCCGGATGGGGGAGCTCCTCCGCTGGATCGGGGAGCGGATCCCGCCGGCGCGGGTGCTGGTCTTTCTCCCCGCCTGGGACGGCCGCTACTACTACGACTACCCCACCTATCGCGCCGCCGAGCGCATGGGCGGGGAAGCGGGCTTCCAGCGGCTCGTCTCTGAGGCCCGCCGGCTCGGCTTCCACGTGGCGCCGATGTTCGGGCTCAACGCCGCCAACCGCCGCCTGCCGAGCTGGGCGCAGCTGCAGGGCGGGGCAGTCGCCAAGCTCGATGGCGATGTGTACAACCTCAACTGGGTGGACTGGAACAACGACCGGCACCAGGATGGGTGGCTCGCCTACATGAACGTGGGGGAAGATTCGTGGCGCGAGCACCTCCTCGCCCGGATTGACGACACCCTCACCCGCTACGGCGCCGACGCGTACTTCCTCGACATCAGCGCCGGCCACGTCAACGCCCGCAACGGCGACATGCACCTCGGCACCCGCCGCCTGGTGGAAGCGCTACGCCGCCGCCACCCCGACGCCCTCTGCATCGGTGAGTTCCCTTACGACGCCCTCCACGGCTTCATCCCCCTCTTCCAGGTGGGGCTGGGGCAGCGGTGGCGGAAGTACTCGCGGAACTACTCCCACCTCAGCAGCCCCGCCCCCGGCCGCGGCTCCAGCGGCGTGCACGAACAGGGCTTCGGCCGCTGGGACGCGAGCACCCTCAACATCTACCCCGGCACCATTCCCACCCTGCAGGTGGTGGAGGACACGTTCACGGAGCATCGGGGGGAGATGGAGCAGGTGATACGAGAGGCGGTAGGGGGACGGTAGTCGACTCCTCGTGTCATCTCGAGCGAAGCGAGGGATCCCTCGGCGCTCCGCGCGGACCCGAAGGAATTCCTCGCTGCGCTCGGAATGACAGGGGGAGTAACGCGGAAAGGGGGCGCCTCGCGACGCCCCCTACCGTCTCTACCGTCTTCTCCGCCCCCACCCCCTAGACGGTCGCTCGCGTCCGATCCACCGTCCCCCGCTCCGTCAGCGCCGACTGCGCCGCGGCCAGCCGCGCGATCGGCACACGGTATGGGGAGCAGCTCACGTAGTTCATCCCCAGGCTGTCACAGAACGCCACCGAGCGCGGCTCCCCGCCGTGCTCGCCGCAGATCCCCAGCTTCAGGTCCTGCCGGGTCTTCCGGCCCAGCTCGCAGGCCATCTGGATCAGCTTGCCCACGCCGTTCTGGTCCAGCACCTGGAACGGGTCGTCCTCCATGATCCCGTGCTCCAGGTAGTAGGGCAGGAACCGGCCGGCGTCGTCGCGCGAGAGTCCCCACGTCGTCTGGGTCAGGTCGTTGGTCCCGAAGGAGAAGAACTGCGCCTCCCGGGCGATCTCGTCGGCGGTGAGCGCCGCGCGGGGCAGCTCGATCATCGTGCCCAGCAGGTACGGCACCGTGATCTGCTTCTCGCGGAAGACTTCCTCGGCCACCTGGCGCACCAGCAGCGCCTGCTTCCGGAACTCCACCACGTTGGCCACCAGCGGGATCATCACCTCCGGCTGCACCCGGCCCTTCCGGAGCGCCACCGCACAGGCCGCCTCGAAGATCGCGCGGGCCTGCATGGTGGTGATCTCGGGGTAGGTGATGCCCAGCCGGCAGCCGCGCAGCCCCAGCATCGGGTTGGCCTCCTGCAGGCCATCCACGATGTGCTGCACCTCGTCCACCGGCTTGCCCAGTGCCTTCGCCATCTGCTCGATCTCCTCCGCCTCGCGGGGGAGGAACTCGTGCAGCGGCGGGTCCAGCAGCCGGATGGTGACCGGGAAGCCCTCCATCGCGCGGAAGATCGACTCGAAGTCGCCCCGCTGCATCGGCAGCAGCTTGGCCAGTGCCCGCTTCCGCCCCTCGGTGTCCTGGGCGAGGATCATCTCCCGCACCGCGATCAGCCGGTCGCCCTCGAAGAACATGTGCTCGGTGCGGCAGAGCCCGATCCCCTCGGCGCCGAAGTCGCGGCCCCGGTGGGCATCGGCCGGAGTATCGGCGTTCACCCGCACCCGCAGGTGCCGCACCTTGTCCGCCCACTCCATCAGCCGGTTGAAGTTGCCCGACATCTCCGGGGTCTTCAGCTCCGCCTTGCCGGCGTAGACCCGGCCGGTACCGCCGTCGATCGTGATCCAGTCGCCCTGCTTGAGCGAGCGGCCGTTGACCGCGAAGGTGCCTTCCTCCTCGTCCACCACCAGGTTCTGGGCGCTGGCCACGCACGGCTTGCCGATGCCGCGCGCCACCACCGCCGCGTGGCTGGTCATGCCGCCGCGGGCGGTGAGGATCCCCTTGGCGGCGACCATGCCGTGGAAGTCCTCCGGGCTGGTCTCCCGCCGCACCAGGATCACCGCGTCGCCCTTGCGGGCCAGCTGCTCGGCCAGGTCGGCATCGAACACCGCCGCGCCGGAGGCCGCCCCCGGCGACGCCGGCAGGCCCGTGGTCAGCAGGTCCACGTGGCTCTCGGCGTCGATCGTCGGGTGCAGCAGCTGGTTGAGGTCATTGGGGGGAATGCGGGCGACGGCCTCGTCGGTGTCGATGAAGCCCTCGTCCACCATCTCGCACGCGATCCGCACCGCCGCCTGGCCCGAGCGCTGCCCCCGCCGGGTCTGCAGCATGTACAGCTTGCCCCGCTCGATCGTGAACTCCATGTCCTGCACGTCGCGGAAGTGCCGCTCCAGGACCCGGGCGATCCGCTCCAGCTCGGCGTAGGCGGCCGGCATCCGCTCCTTGAGGTGGGCAATCGGCTCCACATGGCGGGTGCCGGAGACCACATCCTCCCCCTGCGCATTCATCAGGTACTCGCCGTAGAGCCGGGCCTCGCCGGTGGAGGGGTCGCGGGTGAAGGCGACGCCGGTGCCGCTGTCATCCCCCAGGTTGCCGAAGACCATGGTCACGACGTTGACGGCGGTACCCATGCTGTCCGGCAGGCCGTGGAGCTTGCGGTAGTCAATGGCCCGCCGGGTGTGCCAGCTCTCGAACACCGCCGCGATCGCGCCCCAGAGCTGCTCCATCGGGTCGTCCGGCCACGGCTTGCCGCTCTCCTTCTCGGCGTGGGCCTTGTACTCGGCCACCAGCGCCTTGAACTGCTCCGCCGGCAGGTCGATGTCGCGCTTGACCTTCGCCTTCTCCTTCCGGGCCTCGAGCATCTGCTCGAACGGCGCCTTGGCCAGGTCCAGCACCACCGTCGAGTACATCTGCACGAAGCGGCGGTAGCTGTCCCAGGCGAACTGGGCGTTGCCCGATTCCTTGGTGAGTCCCTCCACCGTGGCATCATTGAGGCCCAGGTTGAGGATCGTCTCCATCATGCCGGGCATCGAGACCGCCGCGCCGGAGCGCACCGACACCAGCAGCGGCTTCTCGCGGCCGCCGAAATGCCGGCCGGTGGCCGCCTCGAGCCGCTGCAGGCTGGTCTCCACCTGGCTGCGGAGCCAGGGCGGGAACTGCCGGGTCTCGAGGTAGGTGATGCACAGCGTGGCGGCGATGGTGAAGCCGGGGGGGACGGGAATGCCGAGGTTGGTCATCTCGGCGAGGCCTGCGCCCTTGCCGCCGAGGGTGTCCTTCATGGTGGCCGTGCCGTCGGCACGGCCCTGGCCGAAGAAGTAGACCGAAGGTTGGCTGTAGGTTCCGCTCATACCGGTGTCGTCAGGATTGGGGCGGCGTGCCGCACGGTGACCAGTTCATCGGAAACGTCCGTCGGGTACTGACCGGAGAAGCAGGCGTGGCAGAACTCACTCCGGGACCCGCCGGCGCGGAGCATGCCGCCGAGGGAGAGATAACCGAGCGAATCCACGCCCAGATACTGCCGGATCTCTTCAATGGAATGCGTCGCCCCGATCAGCTCCTCGCGGGTCGGGGTGTCGATCCCGTAGTGGCAGGGGCCGGTGATCGGCGGGCTGCCCAGCCGGAGGTGGACCTCCCGGGCGCCGGCGGCGCGGATCATGGACACCAGCCCCTTGCTGGTGGTGCCCCGCACCAGGCTGTCGTCCACCATCACCACCCGTTTCCCTTCGATGACGCCGCGCACCGGGTTGAACTTGATCTTCACCTTGGCGACGCGGAGCGCCTGGGTCGGGTTGATGAACGTCCGGCCCACGTAGTGGTTCCGGATCAGCCCGTTCTCCAGCTTGACCCCGCTCACCTCCGCGAAGCCCAGCGCCATCGCGTTGCTGCTGTCCGGGACGCTGAACACCACCTCGGCCGCGGGCACCGGGTGCTCCCGGGCCAGCTCCCGGCCCAGCTCCCGCCGCACCCGGTCCACCGACTCGCCGAAGATGCGGCTGTCGGGCCGGGCGAAGTACACCAGCTCGAACACGCAGCGGCTCTGCGGCCGGGGCTTGAGCCGCGGCAGCTCGGTGATCCTGCCTTCCTCGATCTTCAGGAACTGCCCCGGCTCCAGCTCGCACACCATCGAGGCGCCCACCAGGTCCAGGGCGCAGGTCTCGGAGGCCACGATCACGCCGCCCTGCAGCCGGCCCAGCACCATCGGGCGGAAGCCGCGGCTGTCCACCACCGCGTAGATGGTGCGGCCGACCGACATCAGCAGGGTGAAGGCGCCCTCGCACCGCTCCAGCGCCTCCCGGATCTGCTCCTCGGGAGTGGCCTTCCGCGAGCGGGCGATGAGGTGGAGCAGGACCTCGGTGTCGGTGGTGGTGGTGAAGATCGAGCCCTCGTCCACCAGCTCGCGGCGCAGGGCGGGGGCGTTGGTCAGGTTGCCGTTGTGGGCGACGGTGAGCGGCCCATGCCGGTAGTCGATGAGCAGCGGCTGCGCGTTGGCCACCACCGAGCTGCCGGCGGTGCTGTAGCGGGTGTGGCCCACGGCGACGTCGCCGCCGAGCCGGCCCAGCGTGGTCTCGTTGAAGTTCTCGGAGACCAGTCCCATGCCCCGGTGCGCGCGTGCCGCGCCCTCGCGGTCCACCGCCACGATCCCGGCCGACTCCTGCCCCCGGTGCTGCAGGGCGTAGAGGCCGAGATAGGTGAGCCGCGCCGCGTCCGGGACCCCCGAGACGCCGAACACTCCGCACATAGTCGCACTCC
>CAZYIV010000154.1:0-6434 GCA_964647615.1 uncultured Gemmatimonadaceae bacterium
ACTCCACGCCCTTGTGCACCAGCAGGGTCGCGTCGCCGCCGTCATCCAGCAGCAGCGTGGGGCCGGCGCCGTCGGGCCACATCAGCGCCTGGTCGGTGCACCACCAGTACTCGTCCAGGGTCTCGCCCTTCCAGGCGAAGACCGGGATCCCCTGCGGGTCGGCGGCGGTGCCGTGCTTGCCCACCACCACGGCGGCCGCGGCGTGATCCTGGGTGGAGAAGATGTTGCAGCTCACCCAGCGCACGTCCGCGCCCAGCTCGGCCAGGGTCTCGATCAGCACCGCCGTCTGCACCGTCATGTGCAGGCTGCCCATGATGCGGGCGCCGGCGAGCGGCTGCTTCCCCGCGTACTCCGACCGGAGCGCCATCAGGCCGGGCATCTCGTACTCCGCCAGCCGGATCTCGTTGCGGCCGAACTCGGCGAGCGAGAGGTCCTTCACCTTGAACGGTTCGCGGCCCGCCTCGCGGGCGGCCTGGAAGGGGTGCAGCTGGGCGACACTCGTGGCCATGTCCGGGTCCTCGGTGGTGGTTGCTCGGGTGACAAGTCGAGCGGGGCGAGCCCCGCGTTCAGGTTCGGTAGGCGACCGCGGTGAACAGCGTCGGGCCGCGCGCGGCCGGGTCGAGCGGCACGGGGCGGTACACCCCGAGCCGGAGGCCGGCCGCCTCGCACCAGCCGGCCAGCTGCGCCTCGCTCACGCCCTGCCACAGGTGGCCCAGGGTCTGCCGGTACTCGGCGCGCTCGTGCGGCATCAGGTCCGTCACCAGCAGGCGGCCCTCGTGCCCCAGCGCGCGCGCCGCTTCCGCGATCGCCGCGCCGGGATCCGCCAGGTAGGGAAGCACCAGCGCGAGGATCGCCAGGTCCGCCTCCCCGTCCTCCAGCGGCAGGGACTCGAGATCGCCCCGCCGCACGTCCACGTTGGGCTGGTCCGCCAGCCGGGCCCGCGCCACGCGGAGCATCGCCGCCGAGCCGTCCACGGCGATCACCCGGGCGACGAAGGGCGCCAGCGCCTGGGTCAGGTGCCCGGTACCGCAGCCCAGGTCCGCCACGGTCGCGGCCGGATCGAGCAGGCCCAGCAGCGGCAGCAGCTCGGTGCGGCTGCCGAAGAGCTCGTGACGCAGCCGGTCCCACTGGCCGGCGGTGGTGGCGAAGAACTCCTCCGACCGGGCCCGCCGGTCCGCCAGCACGGCGCGGAGCCGCTCGGCATCGCGCCGGGCGGCGGGGCTGTCCTCGACCTGGTCCCGCACCACCAGCCAGAGCTTCCGGGCCGCCGGGTCCAGGTCGTTGAGCGGCAGCCGGTAGAGCCGGCTGGCGCCGTCGGCCCGGGAGATCACCCACCCGTCGTCGGCCAGCACCTTCAGGTGCCGGCTCACCGTGGACTGGGGCAGCTGCAGCGCCTCGCACAGCTCGGAGACGGTCAGCTCCTGCCGCTCCAGGGAGAGCAGCAGCCGGTTCCTGGTGGTATCGGCCAGGGCCTGCAGCCGGTTGACGATGGTGGCGCCCACGGAGCTCCTCGAAGCATCCTGTTATCCGGATAATCAAATATGATCGTCAGGGCCTGTCAACCACCCCCTGCGGCCTGGCCCCGGCATGGCTATTCTCCTCCCCGCCATGCCCCTCCCCCCGCACCACCGCCCCGGCGGCGGGTTCCAGAACCCCTGGCCCGAGAGCAACCCGCGCGGCTTCGCCCACCTGGTGCGCTGGTTCTACGAGCGCAACTTCACCCGCCGCCCGCCGCCGGATCCGGCCCGGGGGATCTTCCCGCTGGTGGCCCCGGCCTTCGGGCAGGCCCGGGCCGGCGGCGACCTCGCGGTCACCTGGCTGGGGCATTCCACCTGCCTCGTGGAGCTGCCGGGGCTCACGGTGCTGACCGACCCGATCTTCGGCCCCTATGCCTCCCCCCTCCCCACGCCCTCGCTGCGCCGCTGGGTGGAGCCGCCGGTGCCGCTCGAGGCGCTGCCGCGGGTGGACCTGGTGCTGCTCTCCCACAATCACTATGACCACCTCGACGCACCGACGGTGCGTGAGCTGGCGCGGCGGCAGCCGGAGGCGACCTGGTGCACGCCGCTGGGCAACGCCTCGCTGCTGATGCGGCTCGGGGTACGGCGGGTGGAGGAATTCGACTGGTGGGAGGAGCGGGTGCTGGCCGGCGCCCGCATCACGGCGACCCCGGCGCAGCACTTCAGCGCCCGCGGGCTCAACGACCGGAGCCGGGCGCTGTGGGGCGGATTCACGGTCCGCGCGGGCCCGCGGGCGTTCTACTTCGCCGGCGACACGGCGTACCACCCCGAGTTCCCCGCGATCGGGGGGCGGCTGGGGCCGTTCGACCTGCTGCTGATGCCGGTGGGCGCCTACGAGCCGCGCTGGTTCATGCACGTGGTGCACGTGAACCCGGAAGAGGCACTCCGCGCCTGCCGGGAGATCATGGCCGCCACGCCCGGTGCCCCGGTGCCCTGCGTGGTGCCGATCCACTGGGGGACCTTCAAGCTCACCGACGAGCCGATGGACGAGCCGCCCCGCCGCACCCGGGAGCTGTGGGCCGCCGCCGGCCTGCCGCCGGAGCGGCTCTGGCTGCTGCGCCACGGCGAGACCCGCGCCGTGGGGACGCTGCCGGACTAGGTCCGGCCCGGGTCAGGCCGGGGTGGCCCCGGCCCGGCCCACGGCATCCAGCAGGAAGGCGTAACGGAAGGCGAGTTCGCGCAGCTTCTGGTAGCGGCCCGAGGCGCCGCCGTGCCCGCCGGTGAGGTGGGTGTCGAGCAGCAACGGGCTCTCGCCGGTGCCGGTGGCGCGCAGCCGCGCGACCCACTTGGCCGGCTCCCAGTACATCACCTGCGAGTCGTGCAGCGCCGCGGTCACCAGCATCCAGGGGTAGGCCTGGGGGCGCACGTTGTCGTAGGGCGAGTAGCTCCGCAGGTAGTGGTAGTCCGCCTCCCGCGACGGGTCGCCCCACTGCTCCCACTCCTGCGCGGTGAGCGGCAGCAGCGGGTCGAGCAGGGTGTTGATCACGTCCACGAAGGGGACATCCGCGACCACCGCGCGGAACAGGTCGGGTCGCTCGTTGGCCACCACGCCCATCAGCAGCCCACCGGCGCTGGCCCCGTGGGCGGTGAGCCGGTCCGGCCGGGTGTAGCCCCGGCGCACCAGCTCCTCGGCAACCGCGATGAAGTCCTCGAAGGTGTTGCGCTTGCGGTCGAGCTTGCCGTCGTCGTACCAGCGGCGGCCCAGCTCCTGGCCCCCGCGTACGTGCGCGATCGCGTAGATGAAGCCGCGGTCCACCAGCGACAGCACCGGCCCGTTGAAGATCGGTTCCATGGTGGCGCCGTAGGCGCCGTACGCGTGCAGCAGCAGCGGGCTCTCGCCGTCGCAGCTGGTGCCCCGCCGGAGCAGCAGCGAGACCGGGATGCGCGCACCGTCCCGCCCGGCCGCCTCCAGCCGCCGCACTTCGTAGCGCTCGGGGTCGTACCCGCCGGGGACCGCCTGGCGCTTCCGCAGCACCCGCGCGCCGGTGCCGAGGTCTTCGTCGTAGACCGACGGCGGCGTCAGCAGGC
Source organism: uncultured Gemmatimonadaceae bacterium (assembly GCA_964647615.1). Classification (GTDB taxonomy): domain Bacteria; phylum Gemmatimonadota; class Gemmatimonadetes; order Gemmatimonadales; family GWC2-71-9; genus JADJOM01. Next base: position 3,546 of record CAZYIV010000154.1, read on the forward strand.
TGGCGTAATGGAAGCGGAAGGCCGGCGTGCCGAAGTCGGGGTTGAGGGCCAGCCGCACGCCGTAGGCGCCTTCCGGGAACTCGCCGCAGCGCTCGGCGCCGTTAGTGAGGGAGACCACCCGGAAGCGGCGCAGCCCCCCGGCGCGCTCCGTGAGGACCAGGTGTCCGCGGAACGCATCCAGCGCCTCCAGGAAGGTTCCCTCGCGGGCCGGCACCACTTCCACGGGCGGCGCCGCACCATGCTCCGGAATCCGCACCACGCGGAACTCGGGTGCTCCCTCATTGGTGAGCAGGAAGAACGAGCCGTCGGCGTGGTCCACCCGGTACTCGACGCCCTCCCGCCGCGGCCGGATGACGCGCGGCGCCGCCGCGGGGTCGGCCGCCGGGATGGCCCACCATTCGGCGGTCGAGAAGCTGTCGGTTTCGATCAGGATCCAGGCGCCGCTCCGGGAGCGGTGCAGCGCCACATCGTAGAGGGTGTCGGTCTCGTCGAAGACGCAGCGGTCCGCTGTCCGGGGGCTGCTGACGACATGGCGCCAGACGGCATGCGGCCGGCGGGCGGCGTCCTGGGTGACATAGAAGCAGGTGAGGCTGTCCGCCGCCCACACGGCACCGGCGCCCACGCCCTCGATCCGGTCCAGCGTCTCGCCAGTGGCGAGGTCCCGGATCCACAGGGTGAAGTGGCGCTCTCCGGTGGTGTCCTCGAGGTAGAGCAGCCGGCGCCCATCGGGGCTCACCTCCAGCGCCCCCAGGGCGTGGAACTCATGGCCGGCGGCGAGCGCGTTCTGGTCGAGGACGATCTCCTCGGCGCCCTGCGGCGTCCCGGCCCGCCGCACGAACACCGGGTACCCCCGCCCCGGCTCGTACCGGGTGGTGTACCAGTGTCCGCCGTACCGCATGGGCACGGTCTCGTCCCGCTGGGGCATCCGGCCCGCGAGCTCCTGGTACAGCCGTTCCCGCAGTGGCGCGGTGTGGGCGGTGGCCGCTCGGGTCCAGCGATTCTCCGCCTCCAGGTACGAGAGGACGGCCGGGTCGTGGGCGTGCCGGAGCCAGGCGTACTCGTCGGTGCGGGAGTCGCCGTGCAGGGTGGACTGCTCCGGGCGGCGCGGGGCCATCGGGGGAGCGCCCGCCCGGGGGGTGGCGGTCGTACGAGAGGGGAAAACGGCGGTCATGCCTGCGGTATCCTCGACCAGCAAGAGCAGTGGTAGCGACCCTGCGAGGGGGGTCCGGGAGGCGAGGATACCCGGGGTTCGGCGGCAGCGGCAACCCCGAACGGGGGCCGCAGACGCACCAGAAACGCGAGCGGTCCCGGAAGTCACTGTGGGGTAGCCGCTTCCACGCTCCGTAACAGAATGACACGCAAACTGACTGCTTTCCGGTCGATTTCCAGAGCGAAGCGGGGACGGGAGGGAGCCGAGGGGCGGATCAGGCCGGGTCGCCGGTCCACCATCGGCGGGGGCGCGGAGCGGGGCGGAAGGGGTTGAACGGGGCGCCTTCGTCGCCCAGGTCGGGGCGATAGGGCTTGAGCATGAGGAAGCCGAGACCGAGCAGGCCGAGGAACCCGCCGGAGAAGAGCCCGGCGAGGTTCCGCACCGGCTCGCCGCCACCGAGGGCGGGGATGCCGAGGCCCACCGTGACGAAGGCGATCGCCCCCGAGAAGGTGGCGCCCAGCCCGAGCAGCCGGAGCATCACGTTGAACAGGCGCCAGTGGCCTGGGTCGGCGGCGGGGGCGGGCATGCGATCAGGCGAGCGGGTCGCGGCCGTTCGCGATCATCTCGGCATGCAGGATGAACACCCGCTTCAGCTCGTCGATCATCCCCTGGCGCAGCGCCGGCGGCTGCTGCCAGGCGGCCTCGAGCATCCGGTGGACGTACTGCACCGCGAAGGTGGCCTGCAGCCGGCGATACTCGGGTGGGGTGCCGGGGGCGCGTGCCGCCATCAGCGCCTCGACCTGGGCCACGATCCGGTCATGCAGTTCCGCGCTCAGGCAGGAGGGGCGGCGGGGGTCGCCGGTGGCGTGATACACCTCGAGGTACGCCGGATGCTGCTCCAGGAATGCCACATACGGGTCCACGATGCCGTGGACCATCTGGGGAACCGGGACCACCGCGGCGGTCTCCAGCGCGAGGGAGCGGGCCTTGAGCTGCTCCATCATCCCCTCGAACCGGCCGGCGAGTGCCCGGACGATGGCGTCCTTGTTGGGGAAGAAGTGGTACAACGAGCCGACCGATGCACCGGCCCGTTCTGCAATCGCGTTGGTGGTGGCCGTCTCGACCCCGACCTCGGCGATCACCGCCTCCGCGGCATCGAGGATCTCCTCGACCCGGCGCTCGCCGCGCTCCTGCTGGGGCTGGCGGCGCGGTTCGGCGGCCCGGCGGGCGGGGCGCTTGCGGCTGGACGGGGCGCGGGGCATCGGCTCCTGCGGGGTGGGTGGGGCCGGGCGGGGAGTCCGTCCGGGCAACCGGGCTGGAAGATGGTACAAACGCCGGGGGTTGACAAGTAGAGCAATAGCTCAAATATTGCCCGAGCGACTAGAGTTGTCGCTCTATTTTTTGTCATTCGACTAGAGCTTTTGTTCCACTTCGAGGATCTTCGCGTGCCCTCCATCCGCTGGTCGCTCGCCCTGGGGGTGGGCCTCTGGATCGCCGCCGCTCCGCCGCCCGTGGCGGCGCAGGCGGCCCCACTGGATGCCCTGGTGGCCGAGGGGCTCGCCCACAACCCCGACCTGCACCGGGCCGAGCGTGGGCTGGAGCGGGCGGAATGGGGTGCCCGGGAGGCGGCGGGCCGGTGGCTGCCGTCGGTCACGCTGAACGCCCGCTATTCGGAGCGGAGCGGCAACATCCTGGACATCGGGTCGCTGGTGAACCCCGCCTTCGGGGCGCTCAACCAG
>CAZYIV010000155.1:0-6430 GCA_964647615.1 uncultured Gemmatimonadaceae bacterium
AGCGGGGGCGGTGGTGGCGGGGGTTCCGGGCGGCGCTACCGCGCCCCGCCCATCATCTTCGGTGGCGGTGGAGGCTGGGGCGGGGGCGGCGGCGGTTTCGGGGGCGGCGGCTTCGGTGGATTTGGCGGCGGCGGCGGCTTCAGCGGCGGCGGCGCCGGAAGGAGCTTCTAGATGACCCACGTGGATTCCCTGCTGCAGCGCTTCCTGGCGGACTTCGACCGGCTGGCGCTCCCCGGCGCGAGCGTGGTCCTGCACGGCTCCGCCGCCCGGGGCCAGCACCTGCCGGGCTGGTCCGACATCAACCTGCTGCTGGTGTGCGAGGGGCTCGCACCCGAGACGCTGGCGGCGCTCCGGCCGCTGCTCACCTGGTGGAAGGCCGAGGCCGGCGCGATCCCGCTGCTCTTCACCCGCGCCGAGTGGCGCCGGGCGGCCGACGCCTACCCGCTGGAGATTGCGGAGATGCGCACCGGGTACCGGCTGCTCCGCGGCCCCGATCCGCTGGCGGAGGTGTCGGTGCGCCCGGCCGACCTGCGGCTGGCGCTGGAGCGGGAGTGGCGGGGGAAGCTGCTGCGGCTGCGCCAGGTGCACGCGCTGCTGGGGGATGACCCGGTGGCGCTGGGGGGCGTGGTCCGGCACAGCATCCCGGGCGTGCTGCTGCTCTGCCGCGGCCTGCTGGTGCTGGCCGGGGAAGGGCCCGCCGCGGACCCGGTGGACCTCGCCAACCAGGCGGGAGCCCGGGCCGGCTTCAGCGGCCCGGCGCTGGCACGGATCGTCACCCACCGGGGGCAGGAGGACTGGGCCTGCACCGCGGCGGACATGCAGGGGTACCTCGCGGCCGTGGAGACGGCGGCGAGCTATGTGGACCACTTTCAGACTGGAGAACGCCAATGACGCGGTCGCTTCGGGTGCTGCTCTTCGCGGCTCTCGCCCTCACCGCGAGCGGGTGTGGCTACAACCGCATCCAGACCATGGACGAGGCGGTCAACAAGGCGCAGGGCCAGATCCAGGCCCAGCTGCAGCGCCGGGCCGACCTGATCCCCAACCTGGTGAACACGGTCAAGGGCTACGCCAAGCAGGAGGAGACCATCTTCACCGAGGTGGCCAACGCGCGGGCGCGCCTCAACAGCTCGCTGCAGGGGGGCAACCTCGAGGACATGGCCGCCGCCAACCAGGCGCTCAACGCGCCGCTGGGCCGGCTGCTGGCGATTGTCGAGGCGTACCCCCAGCTCAAGTCGGACGCGAACTTCCGCGCCCTGCAGGACGAGCTGACCGGCACCGAGAACCGGATCGCCACCGCGCGGCAGGACTACAACGAGGCGGTGAACGGCTACAACGGCTTCATCCGGTCCTTCCCCTACAACCTCACCGCCAAGATGTTCGGCGCGAGCGGCCCCAAGCCGTACTTCGAGGCCAAGGAAGGCACCGAGACCCCGCCCACGGTGGACTTCGGTCACTGAGCCGTGGGCGCCACCGCGATCGCCCTGCTTCGGGCCTACCGCCGGACCGCGTGGCTGCTCGCGGCCACGCTGGCGGTGGGCCTCGGGGCGGGGCTGCCACTGGCCCTGGTGGGCTACCGGCTCTCGGTCCGGGGGCTGACGGCCCCACTCACCGGGCTGTGGTGGCAATCGGAGGTGACCCTTCCCGCTGACTACCGGCAGCGGGCGATGGACGGCATGGCGAGCGCCCTCCGGCTCTCCGCCGGGACGGTGGTCCTGGTGGCGCTGCTCACGCTGCTGGCGCTGGCGGCGGCACGGATGGCGCAGCGGGAGCGGGAGGTGGCGGTGCGACGGGCCGTCGGCGCGTCGCGGCGGATGCTGGTCGGCGGGTTCGCGCTGGAGGGTGCGGCCATTGCGATCGCGGGCGCGGTGTGCGGACTGGCACTGGCCGTCCCCTGCGCCGCGTGGCTCCGGGCCAGCTGGCCGGCCCAGCTCACCGCGCCCGTGCTCGGCCCCGCCCTGGGGGTGGCGGCGCTGCTGGTGCTGGTGGTGATCGCCGGGGCGCTCTTCCCCCTGGCCTTTGCCCGCCGTCCCGAAGTGACCGAGCCGGCCGATGCCGCGCTCGCGCTCAAGATCCCCGCCCTGCTGCTGGGCTGTTCGCTCGCGGTGCTTGCCACCGGGGTGCTGCTGTCGCGGCACATGCGGACCGTCCTCCGCACCGCGTCCGGCGCCGCCCCTGCCGTGCAGCTGTTCCCGCTCGACCTCACCGGCGACAGCAGCGCGGCCCGCGCGGCCGCGGTGGAGCAGCTGCTCGCCCGCCTCACCGACGCCGGCATCGGCGGCGCGGCGGCGCAGCATCCCGGCGCCCTGATGGGGCTGCCCGTCGGCAGCATCGCCCGGGCCGACTGCGCGCCGTGCTCGCCCTTCCGCTACCGGATCGGGCCCGCGGGCTACTACTTCGTCTCGCCCGACAGCTTCCAGGCGATGGGCGTGCGGCTGGTGGCGGGCCGGGGCTTCTCGCCCGCCGACCGCTACGGCGCCGACCCGGTGGCGATCGTCAACGAGACCTTCGCGGCGGGGAACTACCCCGGCGGCGACGCGGTCGGCCAGCGGCTCTCGCTGGTGGACGACTTCGAGACCTGGTACCGCATCGTCGGCGTGGTGGCCGATGGGCCGGCCCGGGGGCTCGGGGCAGGGCTCCGGCCCGCGAGCAGCGTGTACCTCGACGTGCAGCAGCACCCGCCGGCCCACGTGGAGCTGACGGTGCCCGACGGGCCGGGCGCGGGGGCGCGGGTGACCACCGCGCTGGCGGGCATGGCCGGCGTGCAGCTGGCGGGGCCGGGGCGGAGCGGGGCGCAGGTCCAGGCCGCCGAGCTGGCCCCGCTGGCCTGGTCCGGGCCGGTGTTCTCGGCGCTCGGCGTCGCGCTCTTCCTGCTGGCCACGGTGGGGACCTTCGCGCTGGTGCGGTTGTGGGTCCTCTCCCGCACGGCGGAGGTGGCGGTCTGGCGGGCGGTAGGCGCCCCCCGCCGGGCGGTGTACGCGGCCCTGCTCGGCGGGGCGGCGCGCGCCGGGGGCTGGGGGGTGTTCACCGGGCTCTGGCTGGGGCCGCTCTTCTGGCAGGCGCTCCGGCTCTGGGTGCCGGGCCTGGGCGGCTGGGAGGCGGGGGTGCTGCTGCCGCTCGCCGCGTGGCTGCTCGGCGTGACCGTCCTCGGTGCCTTCCTGCCCACCCGGGGACTGCTGGCCCGGCCGCCCGCGCTCCTCGCCGGCGCCTCGGAGGACTGACCCGCTCACAAGCGAACGGGGGACCCGGCCGGTGGCCGGGTCCCCCGTGGCGTGTCCGGTCGTGGCTCAGTCCACCACGACGTCGGGCAGCACGTAGCGGAGCGGGTCCACCGGGCGCCCGTTCACGTGCACCTCGTAGTGCAGGTGGGGGCCGGTCGCCAGGCCGGTGTTGCCCACCTCGGCGATGACCTCCCCGCGCTCCACCCGCTGGCCCTTGTGGGCGATCAGCTTGGAGCAGTGGGCGAACCGGGTCACGATGCCGAAGCCGTGGTCCACCTCGATCACGTTGCCGTAGCCGGTCACCCAGCCCACCGAGATCACGGTGCCGCCCGCCGGCGCCTGGATCGGCGCGCCCATCGGGGCGGAGACGTCGATGCCCTCGTGCGGCCGCGCCACGTGCAGGATCGGGTGCTCGCGCATCGAGGAGAAGGCACTGGAGAGCCAGCCCACCGTCGGCATGATGGAGGGCATGGCGGCCAGGCGGTCGCGATGCTGGGCCAGGGAATCGCCGGCCTCGTCAAAGGAAGCGGCCAGCAGGTTGGCGCGGCGGATCAGGGCGCCCAGGTCCACCCGCACCTCGGCGGCGCGGCGGCCCAGCGTCCCCAGGCGGACCAGGGCCTGGCCGGTGCTGTCAGCGCTCCGGGGCCCGCCGATCCCCGCCAGCTGCACGCCGGGGTCGTTCGGCTCGAGGTTCGCCAGCAGCCGGATGCGCGCGTCGCGCTCGGCGATGGTCTGCAGGGTGTCGGTCAGGGTGGAGAGCTCGCCGTGCAGGCGGGACAGCTCCGCGGACAGCGCCGCGTTCTCCTTCTCCAGCGCGGCGCTCCGCCGCAGGTCCAGCGAACGCGAGACCGCGCCATAGCCGAGCAGCAGCGCCAGCAGGACGACCACGCTCGCGGCCCCCACCAACGTCTTGATCACCTGCTGCGACACCGCGACCATGCGCGAGGTGCCGGAGCCGGGGGGTACCACGACGAGAGTCCATTTGTGCTGAGGCATGCTGACACCCATTGTCGGCGGTGATAGCCGCCAACATGAAATTCCTGTGCCTGAATGGTGATGCCGGCTGAGGGGGGACCGGTGGAGCGGGCGATAACTTGGCCCCGGGGTCCGGGGGTGTCAAGTGCGATTCGTCACGCACAACTCCTTGACAGTCAAGAAGTTGGCGGCGCGGGTCGGGGAAAGAGTCCCTCGGGTTTCCGCACCGGTGCGCCAACTGCCTCCGGGGCTTCGGCTTGGGCCCATCCGGCGGCCAGCGGTACGCCCTGGCCCAGGTGCTCCCAGAGCTCCTGCGCCTTCCGAGGCATGAGGGGGAACACCAGCACTGCGAGCCGCACCAGGCACCCCGCGAGGGCGTGGAGGGCCTCGTCCAGCTCCTGGTCCCGGCCCTGCTTGGCCAGGGTCCAGGGGGCAGTTTGCACGATGAACTGGTTTGCTGCGGTGACCAGCCCCCAGGCGGCTTCGGCTCCGCCCCGAAGATCCAGGGCGTCCATGGCGGCGGCATAGGCCTTGACCGCCTCATTTCCGGTCCGGTCCAGGCTGGTCTCGCCGCCCGCCGGGACCTGCCCGGCGCGGTACTTCTCGATCATGGCGAGGGTGCGGCTGGCCAGGTTGCCGAGGCCATCGGCCAGGTCGGCGGTGTAGCGCTCGTCGAAGCGCTCCCAGGTGAAGTTGCCATCGCTCGCGAACCCGACCTCGCGCAGCAGGAAGTAGCGCAGCGCATCGGGGCCGTGGCGGGCGATCGCCTCGCGCAGGTCGAGCCGGACGCCGGCACTCTTGGAGAGCCGGTCGCCGCCGAAGTAGATGAACCCGTGGGCCCACACGCGCTCCGGGAGCGGGAGCCCGGCGGCCTCGAGCATGGCGGGCCAGATGGCGCAGTGGAACCGGGTGATGTCCTTGCCCACCACATGCAGCTGCGCCGGCCAATGCGCGCCGGAGCCGGGGAAGCGGCTGGCGGTCCAGTAGTTGGGCAGCGCATCGAACCAGACGTAGGTGGTCTGGGTCTGCCCGTCGCTGGAGGGCCGGGGGAAGGGGACACCCCAGGTGACCCGGCTGCGGCTGGCGGAGACATCCTCCAGCCCCTGGCGCAGCAGGCCCAGGATCTCGTTGCGGCGGGTCTCCGGCTGCACGAAGTCGGGGCGGGTCTCCAGCAGCCGCTCGAGGAAGGGCTGGTAGCGGCTCAGGCGGAAGAACCAGTTCCGCTCCTCGACCTCCTCCAGCACCCGCCCGGGGTGCAGCACGCAGCGCCCGTCCACGATGTCGGCGCCGCTCTTGAACGCCTCGCAGCCCACGCAGTAGAGCCCGGTGTAGCTGCGCTCGTAGAAGTCGTCCGGGTTGCGCTCGAAGATCCGCTCGATCAGCTCCCGCACGCCGGCCTGGTGCGGCGCGCTGGTGGTGCGGATGTACTGGTCCTGGGAGATGCCGAGCTCGCGCCAGGTGGCGGCGAAGGTCTCCGCGATCCGGTCGGTGAGCGCCTGGGGGGAGAGCCCCGCCTCCTCGGCGGTCTGGGCCACCTTCTGCCCGTGCTCGTCCATCCCGATGAGGAACCACACGTCGTCGCCGCGCAGGCGGCGATACCGCGCGATCGCGTCGGCGCCGATCTTCTCGAAGGCGTGCCCCATGTGGGGATCGCCGTTGGCGTAGTCAATGGCGGTGGTCAGGAAGTAGCGCGCCACTCACGCCTCGGGGGTGGACGGGGGGCCCGACGGTCCGCCAGGGCCCTTCCCGCGGCGGCGGTTGCGCCGGCGGCGGCGGGGACGACGGGCCTGCCCCTCGGCGGGCACGGGGGCATCCGTCGCGGGCGGTGAGGGCGGCGCGGGTGGGGCCGGCACCTCCGCGCGCGGCTCGGGCCGCGGCGGGCGACGGTCGCGCCGTGAGGCGGGCGGGCCCGCCGGTTCCTTCCGCGCGGGAGCCTCGGGGCGGGGGCCCCGCGGGCCCGGCCCGCGACGCTCTACCGTGCCCCGGCGCGGGGGCGGCGGGGCCTGGGCCGCAAGCGCCTCCAGCGACGGGGCGTTCTCCATCTCCGCCCGGAGGTCCACCAGCGGAATGATCCGGGAGCCGTGCTCATCATGCCGCAGGAAGACCCGCTCGCGGAAGATGTCCACCGCGATGACCTTCTCCCGGCCCCGCGCGGTGGCCACGGCCTTCCCCTCCCGGGGGAAGCGCTTGCGCGCGGCGACGTAGAACTCGTGCTCGTACTTGAGGCAGCAGAGCAG
>CAZYIV010000156.1:0-6382 GCA_964647615.1 uncultured Gemmatimonadaceae bacterium
GCAGGTAGAACACGTCGCCCGGGTAGGCCTCGCGGCCCGGCGGGCGGCGCAGGATCAGCGACAGCTGCCGGTACGCGGCGGCCTGCTTGGAGAGGTCGTCGTACACGCAGAGGGTCGGCTTGCCCTCGTCGTACATGAAGTACTCGGCGATGGCGCAGCCGGCGTAGGGCGCGATGTACTGCAGCGGCGCCGGGTCGGAGGCGCTGGCCACGACCACGATGGTGTAGTCCATCGCGCCGTGCTCCTTGAGCTTCTCCACCACGGTCGCGACGGTCGAGCGCTTCTGCCCGATCGCCACGTACACGCAGACGACGCCGGTGCCCTTCTGGTTGATGATCGTGTCCACCGCGATCGCCGTCTTGCCGGTGCCGCGGTCGCCGATGATCAGCTCCCGCTGGCCGCGGCCGATCGGGATCATCGCGTCGATCGCCTTGATGCCGGTCTGCAGCGGCTCCTTCACCGGCTGGCGCACGATGATGCCCGGCGCGACCATCTCCACCGCGCGGGCTCCCGTCGCCGCGATCGGGCCCCGGCCGTCCACCGGCTGGCCCAGCGCGTTCACCACCCGCCCCAGCATCGCCGGCCCCACCGGGACCTCGAGCAGGCGGCCGGTGCAGCGGACCTCATCGCCTTCCTTCAGCTTGAGGTAGTCGCCAAGCACCACCGCGCCGACGTTGTCCTCTTCGAGGTTGAGCGCCATGCCGGTCACCACCTCGCCGGACTCGGCGGCGGTGAACTCCAGCATCTCGCCCGCGACGGCCTTGGTCAGGCCATAGATGCGGGCCACGCCATCGCGCACCTCGAGGACGGTGCCGACTTCATTGACGTCCACCGACGCCAGGTCGGCCTTCTCGATCTCCCGGAGCAGCACGTCCTTGAGCTCGCCCGGCCGGAGTACGGATTCGGTCGCCATATCACTCGTGAGTGGGGTGTGGACAAGGTTCCTCTACAGCTTGTGAAAACTATCACAAGCAACGCACTCTGGCAACCGGACCGGGGTGCTCCCCTACCCCGTCCCGGCCTCGGTCCCAGGCCTCAGAACCGGCTCCGGGTTTTCCCCCGGGCAAAGCTCGCCAGCACGCCTCGGGGGCCCAGTCCGGCCAGCCCGCGACTGGCCACCCCGGCGATCCGGCGCGCCGTGGCCGAGAGGTGGCTCGCGGTCGCAAACTGGAGGATCCGGGCCACCGTGGCCACGTCGTATCCCGGGTTCTGCAGCAGGCCGGCGGCGCACGCGACCCGGGTCAGGTCGATGACCCGCTTGAGGTTGGGGGCGCCCCCCGCGCCGAACTGGCGCGACAGGTGTTCCCGCGAGCAGCCCAGGCTGCGCGCAATCTCGGCGGTGCGCACCGGCTGGTCCACCCGCGCCAGCAGTGCCCGCCAGACGTCCTGCTGCAGCCGTTCGGTGAGCCGGAGGACCCGGGCCGCGTCGCCCCGGGCGCGCTCCCGTTCCGCCGCGGCCGAGTGGCGCACCACCAGCTCCCCCGCCACCGCATTGTCCACCCCGTCCACCAGCACCAGGCGCACGCCGACGCTCCCCAGCTCCCGGAGCAGCGGAGCATCGTCGGGACGGAACGCGGCGGAGGCCACCCACGGCACCTGGGGGAATCCCTCGCGCAGGCGGGCCAGGTCGGCCAGCGGGGTGGTCGCGGGGGAGAAGAGCACGGCCTCGACCAGCCGGCCCTGGAACAGGGCTTCGAGCTGCTCCACCGTGCGGCAGGCCGTCACCGACCAGGGGGAGCGCGGCGGGAGGCTCCGGCGCAGCGCCTGGGTGGCCCCGGCGCCAGCCGCCAGCGCGGCGACGACCGGCATCAGCCGCCGGCGGTGGCCGGCGGCCCCGGGGGGGCCGGCTGCGGCTCGCGCACCGGGCGACCGCGCCCGACGGCCACGAGCGTGCGGGCCATTTCGCCGGCCCGCTTGAGGACGCCGCGGGCGTTGTCGTAGGAGAGCTGCTCCAGCGCCGCGTCCAGTTCCAGCCAGCGGAAGTCGGTGATCCCCTCGTCTTCCTGGGGCACGACGTCGGCGGCCGGGCTCTCGAACAGGAAGAAGTGGCAGAACTTGTGGATGTAGCGGCCGCGGAAGCGGAAGTGCCAGTCGATGATCCGGATCGGCCCGTGGAGCAGCAGGTCGGTGAGCCCGGTTTCCTCCTCGGACTCGCGGGTCGCCGCCTCCGCCGGCGACTCCTCGCCCTCGAGGTGCCCCTTGGGGAAGCCCCAGTGCTCGTACGGATCGCGGATGAGGAGGAACCGCGCGCTGCCGTCCGGCTGCCGGCGGAAGACGATCCCGCCGGCCGACACCTCGCGCTCGGGCTTCCGCCGCTGCTTGCCCTTGCCCACTAGAACACCGAGAACTTGAAGTACTTGCGCGGATTCATCTGGATATCGGCGATGAGCTTCCGCAGCTCTTCCATGGTCTGGCGGGTCTCGTTGTAGAGCGCCGGGTCCTTGGCGAGCAGCCCCATGGTGCCGTTGCCGGACTGGATCCCGGTGAGGATCGAGTCGGCGGCGAGGAGGGTGCGCACCAGGCTGGCCTCCTGGCCGCGCGCGGTGGCCAGCAGCTGCCGCAGGTCGGAGCTCGCCACCCGGAGGTCGCTGGCGCCGGCCCGGGTGTCGGTCAGGATGTCCTGCAGCTGGCCGTCGGCGGTGGCGGAGTCCACCCGGGCAAGGGTGTTCTCCAGGTGTCCCGAGGCCTCCAGCACCGCGCTCGAGGTGCGCTCGACGTTGCCGGTCACCTCGTTGAGCCGGCCGGTCTGGCTCTCGGTGAAGCGCACCAGCTTGTCGGCGATCTCGCCGAAGTCGCGGATGCTGCGGCGCAGCTCCGCGACGGCGCTGGAGTCGAAGGTCTCCTGCACCCGGGCCGCGACGGCGGCGATGTCGGTCGCGATGCGGCCGGCCTGGGCGGTCAGCTGGCCCACGTCCGGCAGGGTCGCGCCCGGCCAGCGGTCCCCGCCGGGGCGCGCGGTCTCGGCCAGCATCAGGCGGACGTTCGGATCGTCCTGGGGCTGGTCGCGGGAGATGATCGTGGCGCCCCACTCGCCGAAGAGGCTCTGCGACGCGGCGATGACCGCCGGCTTGGCCGGCAGCTCCACGCCCTGGTAGACCTTGAGGTCCGCCTCGACGAACTGGTCGGCCAGGCGGATCGCCTCGACCCGGCCCACCCGCACGCCGCGGTAGGTGACCGGCGCGCCGGGCGTGAGGCCGCCCACCGTGCGGAAGCGGGCGACGTGCACCTGCTCCCGCCGGCCGATGTCGGACTCGGAGAGCCACAGCGCCCCGCCCACGATCACCACCAGGGTGAGCAGCAGCACCAGCCCGACCAGGAACTCGTTGCGCCGCTTCACGCGCCCGCCCCCGCCGTGACCAGCGCGTCGGGATCGAAGGGCCGCCCCTCGATGAAGTTGCGCACCACCGGGTCATCGGTGTGGCGCACCTCCTCGATGGTCCCGACCTGCCGGATGCGGCCCTGGTACAGCATGGCGATGCGGTCTCCGACGGTGTAGGCGCTGCGCATGTCGTGGGTGACGACGACGCCGGTGACCCCGAGCTCCTGCCGGGCGCGCACCATGAGCGCGTCGATCACCGCGCTGGTCACCGGGTCGAGCCCGGTGGTGGGTTCGTCGTACAGAATGTAGCGCGGGCGGAGCGCGATCGCCCGGGCGATCCCGACCCGCTTGCGCATGCCGCCCGACAGCTCCGCGGGATACCGCGCCTCCGCGCCGGGCAGGTCCACCAGCCGGAGGCTCTCGCGCACCCGCTCGACGACCTCCTCCTCGGCCAGCCCGCGGCGGGTCAGGCCGAGCCGGATGTTCTGTTCCACGGTCATGCTGTCGAAAAGCGCGGCGAACTGGAAGACGTAGCCCACCTGGCCCCGCAGCGTGGCCAGCGCCTCCGGGTCCAGCTCGTGCACCACCGCGCCGTCCACCTCCACCTGCCCGCTGTCCGGCTCCAGCAGCCCCACGATGTGCTTGAGCGCGACGCTCTTGCCGGTGCCGGAGAAGCCGATGATCACGGTGGTCTGCCCGTCGGGGATGTCGAGCGTCATCCCGTCGAGCACCACCTTCGGGCCGAAGGCCTTGTGCACGTCGGTGAAGCGGATCACAGGAGCACCAGGGCCCAGAAGGCGTCGAGCACCAGGATCGCCTCGCAGCCCAGCACCACCGCCCGGGTGGTGTTGCGGCCCACGCCCTCGGCGCCGCCCCGGGTCCCCAGTCCCTGCAGGCAGCCCGCCAGGGTCACGGCGATCCCGAAGCTCGAGGCCTTCACCAGCCCGAACCAGATGTCCTTGAAGCGGTAGAACAGCCGGAGCCCCTTCACGAACTCGAGGGTGGAGAGGTCCAGCAGGTTGATCGCGGTGATCCATCCCGCGGTGATCCCGAGCGCCACCGCCAGCGCGGTCACCATCGGGAACATCAGCGCGCCCGCGAGCACCCGCGGCACCACCAGGTAGCTGTTCGGGTTGTAGGCCAGGGTCTCCAGCGCGTCCACCTGCTCGGTGACCCGCATGGTGCCGACCTCGGCGGCGATGTTCGCCCCGACGCGTCCCGCCAGCGCGAGCCCGGTGAGCACCGGGCCCAGCTCCATCATGATGGTCTTGCCCACCAGCGCGCCGACGAAGTACAGCGGCACGGCGCCGGTGAAGATGTACTTGGAGAGCAGCGAGAGGACGATGCCGGTGAAGGTGGCGATGAACAGGGCGATGGGGACCGAGTCCACGCCGAGGCGCCGCATCTGGGGAAGCAGGTGCGGTGCCCAGGTCCGGACGTCCGCCACCGCGTGCGCGGTGGCCAGGCCCCACCGGCCCACCCGGGCCACCCAGGTGTGCTGCCGAGGAGAAGTCGCGTTCACGCGGGCAAGCTACGCCGCGGGGGCACGGATGGTAAGGGTCGTGACGGGTGCCCGGAACGCCGACGGGCGGCCACCGGGGCCGCCCGTCGGGAGTGCGTCACGCGGCGGGGATGGTCAGGCCGCGAAGCTCGCCAGCGCCCGGCCCACCTCGCCCTCGCGCAGCCGCTTGAGGGCCCGGTCGCGCAGCTGGCGCACCCGCTCGCGGGTGACGCCCAGCATGCCGCCGATCTCCTCGAGGGTGTGCTCCCGGCCGCCGTCCAGCCCGAAGTAGAGCCGCAGCACCTTCGCGTCGCGGGCCGGCAGGGTGTTGAGCGCGTTCTCGATCTCGTCGGTGAGGAACCGGTCCATCGCCTGCTCCTCGGCGTCGGACTGGTCGTCGGCGATGAAGCGCTCGATGAGCGAGCGGTCGCCTTCGGGATCCAGCGGGGCGTCGAGCCGCACGTCGCTGGTGTTGAGCGCGGCCAGCGACTGCACCACTTCCAGCGAGAGCCCGGTGGACTTGGCGATCTCCTCCGGGGTCGGCTCGCGGCGCAGCTCCTGCCGCAGCGCCTCCGCGGTGCGCACGATGCGGGAGAGGTCGGCGGTGCGGTTGAGCGGCACCCGCACGGTGCGGCCCTGGCGCGCCAGGGAGGCGAGGATCGCCTGCCGGATCCACCAGACGGCGTAGGAGATGAACTTCACGCCCTGGTCGGGATCGAACTTCCGTGCCGCGGTGAGCAGGCCGACGTTGCCCTCGCCGATCAGGTCGGTGAGCGGCAGGCCGCGGTTCTGGTATTTCTTCGCGACGCTGATCACGAAGCGCAGGTTGCGCTTGACCAGCTCCTGCATGGCTTCCGGGTCGCCCTCGCGGACCAGCTTGGCGATGGCGATCTCCTGCGGCGGGGTGAGCAGCGGCGTCTGGCTCACCTCATAGAGGTACTGATCCAGGATGTCGCGGTCGGCGTCATAGACGCCGAGCGTCTTGGAGGTCTCGCGCTTGCCGCGGCGGGGCCGCTTGGTGGGCTGGTTGTTCGCGAGGATCTGCTGCACCGGGGTGAGCTTGCGCTCCCGGACGGGGGCGGCGGGCGCCTCGGCCTTCGGCTTCCGGGCCTTGGCCCCGGAGGTCTTGGCCGTCCTGGCCGACTTGGCGGCATCCTTCTTCCCGGATGCCCCGGCGCTCGACGCGGATTTCTTCTTCATTGCCTGCGGATCCCCTCCGGACCGGCCTGAAGTTCATGTCATCGCTTGACATCGCCCGCCGCACTCAGGTAGCTTTTCGTGCTCCCGTTCGGGGGCCAGCGGGCGCGCTAATATAATGGGGGCGTAGCTCAGTTGGGAGAGCGCGTGAATGGCATTCACGAGGTCAGGGGTTCGATCCCCCTCGCCTCCACTGCGCGCCCCGCTGGCCCCCGCCCGGGGGTGGCCCCCTGCCGGGAGTATCGGCGGGACCGGGCCCGAGGGTGACCGGGCAGTTGCGAACGGCGTGGCCGGACGATATTCTCCGGCCCGTTGCGGGAATAGCTCAGTTGGTAGAGCACAACCTTGCCAAGGTTGGGGTCGCG
>CAZYIV010000157.1:0-6275 GCA_964647615.1 uncultured Gemmatimonadaceae bacterium
GTGGACCGGCCGATCCGGTTCGCGGTGGCCCGGGGCAACCGGCCCGCGCTCCACGCCGACACCCTGGAGGAACTCCGCGCCGTGCTGCGGCAGGCCGAGCAGCAGGAGCGGCGCAACCGGTTCAAGCCGCCGCGTCACCGCCGCCGGCGATGATCCGCGCGGAGAGCCGGGCGCCGTACGCGGCGCTGATCGCGGTGCAGGTGCTCTTTGCGAGCAACGCCATCGTGGGGCGGCTGGTGCTCGCCATCGTGCCCGCGGGGCTGCTGGTGGGCTGCCGGGTGGGCGGCGCCGCGCTGGCCCTGCTCACACTCAACCTCGCA
This sequence comes from uncultured Gemmatimonadaceae bacterium, assembly GCA_964647615.1. GTDB lineage: Bacteria > Gemmatimonadota > Gemmatimonadetes > Gemmatimonadales > GWC2-71-9 > JADJOM01. The sequence continues at coordinate 321 of CAZYIV010000157.1, forward strand.
CGCGGCGGCCCCTGGATCCGCGACCGCGGCACCCTGGCCCACCTGGCCCTCGCGGGCCTGCTCGGCGTCACCGGCAACCAGTCGCTGTTCGTGTTCGGGCTGAGCCACACCACCGCCGTCAACGCGACCATCCTTACCACCACCGCACCGGTGTTCACGGTGCTCGGCGCGCTGCTGCTGGGGCAGGAGCGGCCGGCTCCGCTCAAGCTGTGGGGAATCGCGCTGGCGGGGGCGGGGGCGATTTACCTGGTGGGGCCGGACCGGCTGAGCTTCGCGCCCGGCGTCGCGCTGGGGAACCTGCTCGTCCTCTGCGCCATGCTGTGCTACGCCGCCTACTTCCTGGTCTCCAAGCCGCTGCTCCGGCGGGTGGATCCACTGACGGCGTCGGCGTACATCATGGCTTTCGCGGCGCTCGGGGTGGCGCCGATCGTCGCCCCGGCGGTGCGGCACGCGGCGCTGGCGGAGGTGCGGCCGCTGACCTGGGCCCTGGTCGGGTACATCGTGCTGTTTCCCACGATCGTGGCCTACCTGCTCAACCTGTGGGCCCTGCGCCGGGTGTCACCCCAGACGGTCGCGGCGTTCATTTACCTCCAGCCGCTGCTGACCGCGGCGGTCTCGCCGCTGGTCCTCCCGGGGGAGGGGATCTCGTCCCGGACCATCCTGGCGGGGCTCGGGATCTTCGCCGGGCTCGGCCTGGTCATCCGGGCCGAACGGCGGGAGGGGGCCGCCCCGGGAGTTGGGGCGGCCATACCCGAATAGCACCGGTGGTGTCCATGACGGGGGGGCGCCAGTCGTCCCCCGGGGTAAGACGCAGCCTGAAACCCTGTCCCAAACGCCACCGTAGACCTGACCATGCCGGATACTCACGCACCCGCGCCTTCCGTCTTTTCCCCACTCGCGAAGGCCCTCCTCGACGGCTTCAGCGAGGGGGTGGTCGTCTTCGACCCCCAGGGGAAGGTGTTGTACGCCAACACCCAGGCCCGCGAAGCACTGGCCGAGATGCTGGACCCCGCCGATGAGGCCCAGAGCCTGATGCCCCGCCTGGCGGCGATGGGCGGCCGGCTGCAGACCCTCCGGGTGGGGGGACTGGAGCTGGGCGAGGCGATGTTCATCCCGGGCATCGAGGGCCCGACCACCCTGGCCGACCGGGAGCGCGAGGCGATTGTGCGCACCCTGGACCAGCATGGGTGGAAGCTCGCCGAGACGGCGAAGCACCTGGGCATCAGCCGCACCACCTTGTGGCGGCGGCTCAAGGCGTACGGCCTGCATCGCGACGGACGCAGCCGCTGGGCCCGCAACGGCGTGGGGCACGAGCCGGTCGCCTGACGCACTACTGCTTTGCCTGACCCCACGGGGCGGGCCTTCGGGCCCGCCCCGTTCCGCTTGCCGAGGGCACGTCACGGGATGAAACCCGGTCCCTGACCCGGCCGTCGGAGCACCCGTTCCCTCCATCCGGATGACGACCGGGATGCTGCTCCTGCTCCTCGCGCTCGCCGCGAGCCCTTCCGATACCACGCCGGTCTATGCCAACGAGGCCACCCGCCTGCTGGTGGAGCGGGCGATGGCCCGGCATGCCTCCGAGGACGCGGGGGTTGCGGACTACACCGCGACCTTCCGCTACCGACTGTCGTTCGGCCTCGGGCGGCGGCGCTGGGCCGAGGTGCCCAACGCGGCGGTGGAAGAGCAGGAAGGGACGCTGCACTGGGCCCGGCCCAACGACCTCAAGGTGGACGTCCTCGGCCGCCGCTCGGCCTCCCGCCGGAAGGACATCAACCTCAACAGCATCTTCGACCGGCCGTGGTTCTTCCCCCGGGGTCTCACCGACTCGGTGCGGGTCTTCGGCAACGACGTGCCGCCCCGCGCCGCGATCCACCCGCTCGCGACGGGTGGTCCGGCGTGGTACCACTACGCCATCTCCGACAGCGTCCTCACCATCACGCCCGACGGCCGGCGCATCAAGCTGATCGCGGTGGAGGTGCTGCCGCGGCGGAACGGCCCCGCGCTGGTGGCGGGCCGGCTCTGGTTCGATGCCGCGGAGGCGGACCTGGTGCGGTTCAGCTTCCGCTTCGTGGGGACCGAGCTCTGGCTGGACATGGACGGGGACGAGGATCCGAAGGCGGCCCGGCGGATCAACCGCATCGTGAGCCGGATCCTGACGCTCGACGCCGACCTGGAGTACGCGCTGCAGGGCGAGGACGGACGCGCGTGGATGCCCTACCGCCAGACCGTCTCGGGCAGGGTGGAACTGCCATGGTTCGGGGAGCTGGTGGTGCCGTTCGAGGCCCGCACCACCTTCGGCGATTACGTCCTCAACACCGGACAGCCGATCGCGTTCACGATCGAGCCGCCCCCGGGCGACACCAGCAGCGACTCCCTCCGGGCCCGGGCCCGCGCCCGGCGGGACTCGCTGGGCGAGGAGCACCGGCGCCGGCGCGGCGGTCGTGAATTTCCCGAGGACTCGCTGCCCCGCTGGGATGCGGGGCGGTGGCAGGGCGGCCGGTACGAGATCCACCGCGCCCCCGCCGACTCGCTCGCCGACTACGCCGCCTGGGGCGACTCGCTCGAGCTATCCGATGACCCGGCCGCCGACCGGATCCTGCGGGACGTGCAGTCGGACCTGGAGCGGATGACGATCGACCTGCCGCCGGAGCTCAACGGGCGGCGGCGCTTCGGCATCAGCTGGGAGCGCATCCCCGACCTGGTGCGCTACAACCGGGTGCAGGGCTCCGCGCCCGGCTTCAGCTACATGTGGGTGCTGCCGTTCGATCACTTCACCACGCTCCGGGCCGATGCGCACTTCGGCTTCTCCGACCACCGCGTGGTGGGGGGGGTGAGCGCGGTGCGTGAGGCGCCCGGTGCCCGCTGGACCCTCCGGGGCGAGCGCGAGATCACCAGCAACGATCCCTTCGGCCGGCCCAACGCGTTCGGCAACAGCCTGAACGCCCTGTTCGTGGGCCACGATGAGGCGGACTATCACCTGGTGCACGGGGTATGGCTGCGGCGGGAGGGCTCGCTCGGGACCGGGGTGGAGCTGCGCACGACGCTCCGGTTCGAGCAGGAGCTGAGCGTGCGGCGCGAGGCGCACAGCTGGCTCAACGACGCCATCGGCGGCACCGGCGACTTCCCCCGCAACCCGCCGGTGCGCGAAGGCAGCTACGGCGGCGCGGAGGTACGGGTGGATGGGGGCGTGCTGCGCTCGCGCTGGACCCTCGCGGCCGACGTGCTGGGCAACGGCACTCGTGGCACGGCGAGAGTCTATGGCAGCCTCCGTGGCGCGCTGCTGCGGCGCAGGGCTCCACCGGTGCTCACCCTGCGGGCCGGGATCACGACCAACAACCCCCTGCCGCAGCAGGCCTTCCGGCTGGGCGGGCAGCAGACGGTGCGGGGCTTCGACTACGGTACCGGGGGCGGGCAAGCGATGTGGTCGGCGCAGCTGGACGTGCCGCTCACCCGTGGCTGGGCCCAGCCGGTGGCCTTCGTGGACGCGGGCCAGGCGGCGCGGGCGTCCGATCTCTTCGGCTCGCGGGTGCTCTCCGGCGGCGGTCTCGGGCTGTCGCTGCTCGGCGGGCTGCTCCGGTTCGACTTCAGCCATCCGATCAGCGCCGGCGGCAGCGGGCTCCGGTTCGACCTCGCGGGGCGCGGCTTCTTCTAGGGCCGCCTAGGCGCGCGCGCCAGCCGGCGGTAGCTTCCCGTCATGCTGCTCTCGCGCACCAGCGAGTACGCGCTGCAGGCGCTCGTCTACCTCGCCACCCAGCCACCGGGCCGGGTGGTGCTGAACCGCGATGTCGCCCGCCACCTCGGGGTGCCGGCGCCCTACCTCACCAAGATCCTCAAGCAGCTGGTCCAGGGCGGGCTCGCGACCTCGCACAAGGGGCGGGGGGGCGGCTACGGGCTGGCGCCGGCGGCGCACAGCGCGACCATCCGCCGGGTGGTGGAGCTGGTCGAAGGGCAGGGGATCTTCGAGGGCTGCCTGCTCGGGCTCAAGGTGTGCGCCGACGCCACCGCGTGTCCGGTGCACCACGCGTGGAGCCCGATGAAGGCCCAGGTGCTGACCCTGTTGGAAGAGCGCACCATCGGCGGCATGGCGCTCGCGGTACAGCGGGGAGAGTACCGGATCACGCCGCCCCCACCGGTGCCCGGCACCCGGCGGCGCGGGGGAGCCGGCGGAGCACGGCGGGGGCATTCGAAGGGGGGCTGACCGCCTCCCGGATCTGCCTCTGTCGTCGCCTCCGGCCGCACGGCCACCTGTCCCGCCTTCCTCAACTCCGTGGAGCAGTCATGCATGGTGTGCGTGTCGGACTGGTCGTGGGCCTGGCGTTCGTGGCGGCCGCGGGCCTTGAGGCCCAGGTCAGCAACCCATGGCTGATCCGGGCCCGCGGGGTCGTGATCGCCCCCAACGCGTCGAGCACGCCGAAAGGCCTCGACGTGAGCACCAACAGCACCATGGAAGTGGACGTCGGCCGCTACCTCAACGAGTTTCTCTCGCTCGAGCTGATCCTCGCCACCACGGGGCACGAGGTGAAGGCGGGCAAGACCAGCCTGGGCAGCATCAACGCCCTGCCGCCGACGCTGCTGCTGCAGTTCCGTCCGGTGCGGCACGGCGCCTCGCCGTACCTCGGTGCAGGGGTGAACCTGACCCATTTCTATGGCATGTCCGGGGGCCTGCGGGGCCTCGACCTGACCACGAGCCTCGGGGTTGCCGGCTAGGTGGGCATTGACCTTCCGATCGGCGCGCGCGGGGTCTTCAACGTCGATGCCAAGTATGTGTCCATCAAGACGGACGTGAAGTCCGGCAGCACCAAGGCGTACGAGCTGCGGATCAACCCGATCGTGTTCGGCGCCGGCGTCGGCTACCGCTTCTAGGCTCCATGACTGCCCCCGCGCCCGCCGGCCCCTGGCCGGCGGGCGCGGCACGTACCGGGGCCGGCGTGGCGGCGGTCGCGGGAAGGGCCTAGGTTCCCGGCCATGCATCGCTACTCCTTGCTCCGTCTGGCAGCCCTGGTCGCGGCCTCGCTGGCCGCCTGCCACCCCTCCGGTGGGACGGGCGCTCGGGTCGAGGCCGAGTGGACCGGGCGGGACACCGGGCAGTATGCGGGGCCCATCCGCGCCGCGTGGTGCCCGGTGGCGACTCGGCTCGAGGTGACCTCGGTCCATGGCGACGAGGGCTTCGGGCTGGTGCTGTACCCCGACAGCGTGCCGGTCGCGGGCGCCTATACCGGCTTCGATGTGGGGCTCGACAGCGTGCCACCGCGCCCCGCCGCCGGCGCCGCTTTGCGGTGGTACACCGATCAGCGGATGGAGGCGTTCCAGTCGCGGAGCGGCACGCTGGACCTCACCGGCGGCGACGGTCATTTCGATGCGGCGTTCACCCTGACGATGGTCTCGCTCGACCGGCCCGATACCATCGTGATGACCGGAAAGGCGACGGGAATCTCGCCGGGCCCCTGCCCGGTGGACTCGGTGCCGCCGGCCGCGCCGATCCAGTAGCTTCCCGCCCATGACTTCCGGCTACTTCCGCAAGGGCTTCGGGCTCAAGGCCGCCATCGAGGGCCAGCTCACCGCCGACTATTCCAGCGCGGTAGTGGATGCCTTCCGCGCCGGGGGCTACCGCCTCGGCGCCGGCGGGGTGGAGTTCCGCCTGGCCCGCGAGTTCGGCTTCTGTTACGGGGTGGACCGCGCGGTCGAGTACGCCTACGAGACCCGCACCAAGTTCCCCGACCGGCGGCTGTTCCTGGTGGGCGAGATCATCCACAACCCGCACGTCAACGCCAAGCTCACCGCCATGGGAATCACCATCCTGGCCCGGGGGGCGGACGGCGGCTTCGATTTCTCGCCGGTGGGGCCGGCCGACGTGGTGATCCTGCCCGCCTTCGGCGTGACGGTGCACGACTTCCAGCGGCTCCGCGCGCTGGGCGCCGTGCTGGTGGACACCACCTGCGGCTCGGTGCTCAACGT
>CAZYIV010000158.1:0-6110 GCA_964647615.1 uncultured Gemmatimonadaceae bacterium
GGGGGTGTCCCGGAGCGCGCGTCAGCGCGCAGGGCGCCCTGTTGCGGGCTATTCCGTACCAGCGCGGTGCAGCGCGCGGAGGGATCGCCCCCGCGAGGGCGACGCGAGGCAGCGGCGGTCAGGTGCAGAACTGCGGGCGGCGCGGGGCGTCCGGCTCGCGTCGGCGCTACGCCGCAGAGGATCGGGGAGATCGCCGAGCGGCGGGCGCGCCGCCGCTGCGCCGACTCCCCTGCGCCGCCCGCTGCAGCTGCTTCGGGCGCCGCACATACTGTCTTACCGCCCTACCGCCGCCGTACCTACCGCCCTACCGCCTCACTTCTCCTCCGGCCCCACCCTGAGCCCGGCCTCTCGCGTCCGCGGATGCTCCGGCCCCAGCTCCCGCTCCAGGCCCTTGTACCCGTGCCGCAGCAGCTCGCGCCCCTCGTCGCGCTTGCCCTGCTTCACCAGCACCTCCCCCAGCACGCTTTCCACCTGCGCCACCGCCCAGTGATCGGGTCCCAACGCCGCGGTGCGGACGCGTAGTGCGTCCCGCAATGTGGACTCGGCGGCGGCGTAGTGGCCGTCGGCCTCCTGGCACTGGCCCAGCTGCAGCAGCGCGACGCCCAGCGTCGGGTCCGCCTCCGCGAGCGCGCCGCCACGGAGCGCGAGGATGCGGCGGAGCTCGGGTTCGGCGGCCTGGCAGTGGCCGCCCTCGACCAGCGCGGCGGTGACCATGCGCAGCGCGCCGAGGGTCGCGGGGTTGGTGGGGCCGAACTCCCTGGTGTTGATGGCGACGGCCCTGCGTGCCACGCTCTCCGCCTCGGCGTACTTGCCGTTGAGTACCAGGGTGCCCGCCAGCGGCTGCAGCACGCTCGCCGCCTGGGGGGAGCTGTCGCCCCGGGCGCGGATGAAGAGGGCGAGCGCCTCGCGGAGTGCCGGCTCCGCCTCCGCCCCGCGGCCGAGCGATGCCAGCGCGGTGCCCTGGTTGGCGCGGGAGACGGCGCGGAGTTCGAGGCTGGTGGGCTTGAAGCGCTTGAGCGCCCGCGCCACGGTGTCGTACAGCGCCGCCGCCTGCTGCAGGTGGCCCTGGTTGAGCTGCGCCTCCGCGACGTTGCTCAGCGCCTCGTAGATGTCGGCGGAGTCGGGATCGGGGAGCCGCCCCAGCATGCCGATCGAGACGCGATACAGCGACTCCGCCTTCGCCGGGCTGCCGATCTGAGCCTCGATGTCGGCCAGATCATAGAGCGCGTCGGCCTGGTCTTTCGAGGCGCGGCTACCGTCGAGCCGCTGGCGGAGCTGGCGCGCCTCTTCCAGCAGCGGACGCGCCCGCTGGTAGAGGTACATGTCGTGCAGGGTCTGCCCCAGGGTGAGCAGCAGCGCGGCGCGGAGGTCGGGATCGGAGGCGAAGGCGGTGTCGCTCCGGGCGACGGCGGAATCGATCGCCGCCACGACCGTGACGCCGGTGCCGAGCCGGCCGGGGCGGGCGGCGGCGAAGACCTCGCGCAGGAAGCCGGTGACGCGCGCGGTGCGTTCCGCCTCCTTGAGTGCGCGGTCCCGCTCCAGCCGCGCGACCCGCGCCTGGGAGAGGCTCACCACCGTCCCGGCGATCATCGTCACCAGTGCCAGCGCCAGCGCCGCGACCGCCACCCGGTGCCGCCGCACGAACTTCCCCGCCCGGTAGCTCCAGCTCCCCGCCCGCGCCAGCACCGGTTCCCCGCCCAGGAACCTTCCCAGGTCGTCGCCCAGCTCGGCGGCGCTCCGGTAGCGCGCCTCGGGCTCGGGGCGGAGCGCCTTGAGGACGATCGCATCGAGCTCGCCGGCGATGGCCCGGGTCCGGTCGGCGGGGGCCGCCCGGCTCGGCGCCGGGGGCAGCCCGCCCGCCGGCTCCATGCCGGGGCGCACCCCGGCGAGCAGCTCGTAGAGCACCACGCCGAGGGAATAGATGTCGCTGGCGGTGGAGACCGGCTCGCCGCGGCGCTGCTCGGGGCTGGCGTAGCCGGCGGTCATGGGGAGGACGCCGGTGCGGGTGAGCGGGGTGTCGTCGTCGCCGGTCGGGTCGAGCAGCTTGGCGATGCCGAAGTCGAGCAGCTTCACCGTGCCGTCGGCGGTGACGAGGATGTTGGCCGGCTTGAGGTCGCGGTGCACCACCAGCCGCTCATGGGCGTACTGCACCGCGGCGGTGACCTGCCGGAGCAGTGCCACCCGCTCCGGCACCCCGGCGCCGGTGCGGGCACAGAAGCGGTCGATCGGCTCCCCCTCGACGTACTCCATGGCGAACCAGGGCAGCCCGTCGGCGGTGACGCCGCCATCGAGGAGGGTGGCGATGTTCGGGTGGGTGAGCCGAGCCAGGATCTGGCGCTCGTGCCGGAAGCGCTGCAGCAGGCTCTCGGTGGCCAGGCCGAGCGGGAGGGTCTTGAGCGCGGCGCGCTGGCGGTACTGGGCGTCCTCGCGGGTGGCGTGGTACACCGCGCCCATGCCGCCCTGGCCGATCGGCTCGCCCACGCGCCACGCCCCGACCAGGCTCCCCGTGAGGCTGGCGGGCCCGGCGCCGTTGCCCAGTTCAGGGGGTATCGGAGCGCCGTGCTCGAAGCGGTCGCCGACGCGGTCTGCGGCGGCGAGGAGCGCCACCAGCTCGCGGTGGACGGCGGCGTCCTGGCGTGCCAGCTCGGCGAGGCGGCTGGCGCGCGCCGCCGGCTGGAGCTCCGCCAGCAGGGCGAATTCGTCCTTCACCAGGGTCCAGCGCCGGCTGTCGAGGGTCATCCGTCGAGGGTGAGGGGTGAGGGGGTCGGCTCAGGATGCAGCCGGCGGGTCGCCCAGTTCCCGCTGCAGCCAGGCCCGGGCGAAGGCCCAGTCGCGCTTGGCGGTGGCAAGGGAGACGCCCAGCAGCTCCGCGGTCTCCTCGAGGGAGAAGCCGGCGAAGTAGCGGAATTCGACCAGCTGCGCCTGGCGGGGGTCCACCGTCGCGAGCCGCGCCAGCGCGTCGTCCACTGCCAGGACTTCGTCGGTGGCGCCGGCATCGTTGGCGGCATCGGACAGGGCGTCGGTGTCGAGGGTGACCTGGTGCTGCCGGCCACGTTTCGCCGCGTGACACCGGCGGGCGTGGTCGACCAGGATCCGGCGCATCGCCTGCGCCGCCACCCCGAAGAAGTGCGCCCGCCCCTGCCAGTCCACGCTGCGCTGGTCCACCAGCCGGAAGAAGGCCTCGTGCACCAGCGCGGTGGCGCCCAGGGTGTGGTCGCCCCGCTCCCGCCGGAGCTGGCTGGCCGCCAGCACCCGCAGCTCCTCATAGACCAGCGGCATGAGCCGGTCCATGGCGTCCGCGTCCCCGCCCGCAAGGGCGACAAGAAGGCGGGTGACGTCGGCGGGAGAGTCAGGCACGGGGGAAACCGGTGAGGGTGACCCCAACCTGCCCGCCCTCCGGAACACGCGCAAGCGGGGCGCCGAGTGGCTCATGGGCGCGGCGTGAGCCGTTCCGGGGCGGTCCTGCGCGTGAGTGGGTAAGGGGCCCCCGTGGCGGGCGGCCCCGACCCCCTCATGCCGGAGGCCGCGCCATGCGCCAGACTCGACTGCCGTTCCTGATGATGCTCGTGGCCGCGCTGGCGGCGTGCGGCGGGGGTGGTGGGGGCGGGGGGAGCCTGGTCCAGGTCGGGGCGGACCTCAACTTCACCCCGACCAACACCGTGACCTGCCAGGACGGGTTCCCGATCCAGATCAACAGCAGCTTCCCCCAGCCGTTCACCGGCGGCGGGGCGGGGAGCTGCCTGCTGATCACCTTCTTCGATGGTGCGGCGACGACCCAGGACGGGACGGTCGAGTCGGCCAACATCCGGGTGGGGCCGGTGACGGGGCCGATGCGCTTCGTGCGGGCGCGGATCCTGTACCAGAACGGCCCGGGGCAGGCCTGCTGCTCGGTGGAACAGTACGGCCCCGTGTTCACCCCGGCGCCGAACAGCATCACCACGGTGAAGCTGGGCTTCCGGATGACGGAGGATCACGTCCCCGCGCCGAACGACCCGACCATCGTCGCCAACGACCTGGTGGCGCTGGAGGTCCTCGCGGCCGACGTGCCGATTCCGGGGATTTGGGTGAACAACGGCGGGGCCGACTTCACGCTGCCGAACTACGCCTACTTCCCCTCGTTCAGCCAGCGGGGACTCAACGCGCCGACGCAGAACCTGCACTCGGATGGGAGCTACAGCGGGTTCCGGCCGGCGTACAACCTGAATTTCCGTGCGGGGGGCGGGGGGAACCTGGTGGTGGGGCCGGAGGAGTGAGCGGGCGGAAGGTACGGCGGCGGTAAGGCGGTAGGGCGGTAGTCGTCCGGGCGGCGCAGGGGAGTCGGCGCAGCGGCGGCGCGCCCGCCGCTCGGCGGGCCCACCGGACTTGTGCGGCGTAGCGCCGACGCGAGCCGGACGCCCCGCGCCGCCCGCGGCGGATCCTGAGTCCACCGACGCACCTACCGTCCTTACCGTCCCTACCGTCTGTACCGTCTTCTCTTCGCCCTACCGCCCTACCGCCGCCTCATCTACCGCCCGCCTACGGCCAGATCCCGCCTTCCTCATAACTCAGCGCCACCTTGTCGATCGCCACGATCATGCCCGCGGTGCGCATGTCCACCTTGCCCTTGCGCGACTTCCACTCGTCGCGCACCGACTGGTAGGCGGTGATCATGGTCTCCTCGAGCCCGCTGTTGACCAGGTCCTCCTCGTCGGGCCCGCGGACGATCTCCTCTACCTTTTCCGGCGGGAGGTTCTTGCCGGTGAGGCCGGCCATGGCGTTGAGCAGGCGGGTGTAGGCATCCTGCTCGAAGCGCTTCTGCATCCGGCCGAAGCGCACGTGGCCCAGGTTCTTCACCCACTCGAAGTAGCTCACCGTGACGCCGCCGGCGTTGATCAGCGCGTCGGGGATGACCATCGCGCCCCGGGCGTTGAACACCTCGTCCGCCTCGGGCGTCGTGGGGCCGTTCGCCCCCTCGGCGATGATCCTGGCCTTGATGCGGGGAGCGTTGGCGCCGGTGAGCTGGCGCTCGAGCGCGGCGGGGACGAGGATGTCGCACTCGAGCTCGAGCCCGGCGCCGCCGCTCGGCAGGTCCTTCGCGCCCTTGAAGCCCATCATGGAACCGTTCTGCCGCCGCCACTCCATCACTGCCTCGATGTCCATGCCGTCGGGGTTGGCGATCGCGCCCTCACGCTCGACCAGGCCGACGATGACGGCGCCGCCCTCCTGGAAGAACTTCGCCGCGTGGTAGCCGACGTTGCCGAGCCCCTGGACCACGACCCGCTTGCCCTCGAGGCCGGGAGTGAGGCCCAGCGCCTTCATGTCGGCGGCGTTGCGGCAGGCCTCGCGCACGGTGAAGAAGACGCCGCGGCCGGTGGCGGCCACCCGCCCGCGGATGCCGCCGCCGCTCACCGGCTTGCCGGTGACACAGCCCATGGCGTCGATCTCGCCGGGGCAGAGCGCGGAGTAGGTGTCCGCGATCCACGACATTTCGCGGGCGCCGGTGCCCATGTCCGGCGCCGGCACGTCGAGGCCGGGGCCGATGAAGTCCTTCTTGACCAGCTCAAAGGTGTAGCGCCGGGTGATGCGCTCCAGCTCACCCACGCTGTACTGCTTGGGCGCGATGCGCACGCCGCCCTTGGCCCCGCCGAAGGGGACGTCCACCAGGGCGCACTTCCAGGTCATCAGCGACGCCAGCGCCCGTACCTCATCGGCATCCACGTCCGCCGCGTAACGGATGCCGCCCTTGCAGGGGAGCTTGTGGTGGCTGTGCTCCGCCCGCCACGCCTCGATCACCTCGATGGTCCCGTCATCCTTCTTGATGGGGAACGCGGTGTAGTAGACGTTGCGGCAGACCTTGACGTTCCTGAGGAGGGTGGGATCGTGGTTGGTGAACGCCGCGGCGCGGTCGAAGCTGAGATTGACCTGCGCGAGGAAATCGGACCCAAGAGACATGAGTGACGTTTTTGTTGTGGGGGACTGTAGGGATAGCTGGGGGGAGGGGGGAGGACAAGGGCCGCAGGGGTGGCGACGCGGGGGGTCCGGCTCGCGTCGGCGCTTCGCCGCACAGGACAGGTGGGCCCGCCGAGCGGCGGGCGCGCCGCCGCTGCGCCGACACCCCCGCGCCGCCCCTA
>CAZYIV010000159.1:0-5995 GCA_964647615.1 uncultured Gemmatimonadaceae bacterium
GCGCGGATGCGGCCGACCGGCGCGCTACTCGTGGTCGCCGGCGACGTCACCCTGCTCGGCGCGCGCCGCCTGGCCACGCAGTGGTTCGGGACATGGAAGGGCCTCCGCCCCACGCCGCTCGCGAGCCCGAGGCGGACCGCCACGCCCGCCGGCATCCTGCTGGTGCATCACGGCGGGGCCCAGGAGGCGAGCATCGTCGTCGGCCACACCACCTTCGCCGGCGCCGATTCGGGGTACTACGCCACGGCCGTACTCAATCAGGTCCTGGGTGACGGCCGCACCGGCCGGCTGGCCCGTGCCCTGGTGCTCCAGGGTGGGTGGACCCAGGGAGCCGGCTCGTCCTTCCTCCGGACGGCGAAGCTGGGGATGATCCAGGCCACCACCACCGTGGGGGCCGAGGTCGTCGACTCGGCCGTGCGGGTGATGCTGGCGGAGATCTCCCGCCTCCGGACCGACCTGGTCCCCGCGCGGGAGCTCGAGCGCGCCCGCGAGTCGGTGGCCGGATCCTTCGCCCTGCAGCTGCAGACGGCCAGCCAGCTCGCCGCCGCGGTCGCGGAGACCCGGGCGCTGGGGCTCCCGTCCACCTACCTCGCCACCTACCGGCCCCGGGTGCTCGGGGTCACGGCAGCGCAGGTGCGGACCGCAGCCCGCCGGGTCTTCGCCGATTCCGGGCTGGTGATCGTCGTGGTGGGCGATGCGGCCCGGTTGCACGGCCCGCTCTCGGCCATCGCGCCGGTGCGGATCTTCGGCCAGGACGGCCAGCCGCTCACCCCGGAGCAGGTGCAGCCCGCCACGGTGGCCTGGCAGCTCGACGCGAGCCGCCTCGTGCCCCGGGTGGATTCCCTCGCCATCGTGGCGCAGGGGCAGACAGTCGGCCTGCAGGTGTCCCGCACCAGCCGGTCGGGCGATTCCCTGCTCTACGCGGAGGAGACCGCCCTCGGCACCGTGCTGCACCAGAGCACCACCGTGGTGCTCGAATCCGATGGCCGGATGCGCGGGCTCGATCAGTCGGGCCAGGTGCGGGGGCAGGACACCCGGATCCAGCTGCGCTATGGGGCGGACCGGGTGCGCGGCAGCGCCGACATCGCCACCACGACCGGCCCCCACCACGTGGACGTGGACACCCCGGTCCCCGCCGGCGTGGTGGATGACAACGCCCTGCAGGCGCTGCTCCCCATGCTGTCGTGGAATGTCGGCCAGCGGTGGAACATGACGGTGTTCGCCTCGGGCGAGAACCGGATCCGCACCATGACCCTCACCGCGGCGGACATCACCCAGGTCAGCGTCCCGGCCGGCACCTTCGAGTGCTACCGCGCCGACCTCGAGGGCGGCCCCCAGCGGGTCTCCTTCTACGTGACCACCGCCATGCCCCACCGCCTGGTGCAGGTGCAGCTGGCGGGCTCGCCGATCGTCTTCGTCGCCATCAACCGCTGATCCCCGGCGGAAAGGAACGACCCATGGCCCCTCCCCGTGGTGCGGCCCTGCTGCTCCTCACCCTGGCCGGCTGCGCCGCCGGCGGCCCGCGCGGGCGCGCCGGCCCGGCGCCCGCAGCGGCCCCCGCCGCCGGCCAGGAAAGCTGGGACCGGGCGCAGTTTCCCTCGACCTACCGGCGGCACCCGAACCCGCCGGTGCTGATCCGCAACGCCACGGTCATGACCGCGACGGGGCCCGAACTGCCCGGCACCTCGGTACTGATCGCCGACGGCCGGATCGTCGCCGTCGGGCGGGACCTGACCCCACCCGCCGGGGCCACGGTGGTGGACGCCACCGGCAAGTACGTGACCCCGGGGATCATCGACACCCACAGCCACCTCGGGGTGTACGCCGCACCCGGGACCTTCGCCGAGAGCGACGGCAACGAGGCCACCAACCCGGTCACCGCCGAGGTCTGGGCCGAGCACAGCTTCTGGCCCCAGGACCCGCAGATCCCGCTGGCCATCGCCGGAGGGGTGACCATCATCCAGGCGCTGCCCGGTTCCGCCAACCTGATCGGCGGCCGCTCCGCCACGCTCCGACTGGTCCCGGCGCGCACGGTGCAGGAGATGAAGCTGCCGGGTGCGCCCTACGGCCTCAAGATGGCCTGCGGCGAGAACCCCAAGCGGGTGTACCAGAACCGGGGCCCATCCACCCGCATGGGCAACGTCGCCGGCTACCGCGCGGCCTTCATCCGGGCCGAGCGCTATCGCCGCGCCTGGGATACCTGGCTCGCGAGCCGGAAGGGCCCGCCGCCGGACCGTGATCTCCAGCTCGAGACCCTGGCCGAGGTGCTCCGCGGCCACATCCTGGTGCACAATCACTGCTACCGGGCCGACGAGATGGCCCAGATGCTGGACCTCGGCCGCGAGTTCGGGTTCCAGATCCGCTCGTTCCACCACGCGGTCGAGGGCTACAAGATCGCGGACCTCCTGGCCAGGGCGGGCACTGCTGCCTCCGTGTGGGCCGACTGGTGGGGATTCAAGATGGAAGCGCTCGACGCCGTTCCCGAGAATGCGGCGCTGATCCAGGCCGCCGGGGCACGGACGATCATCCACTCCGACAGCCCGGAAGGGATCCAGCGCCTCAACCAGGAGGCGGCGAAGGCGCTGTATGCGGGGCAGCGGGCCGGCATCGCGGTCACCCGGGAGCAGGCCATCCGCTGGATCACCGCCAACCCCGCGTGGGCGCTCGGCATCGACGCCCAGACCGGGACCCTGGAGCCGGGCAAGGACGCCGACGTGGTCGTCTGGTCGGGCGATCCGTTCTCGGTCTACAGCCGGGCGGAGCAGGTCTACAACGACGGCTGGCTGGTCTACGACCGCAACGACCCGAGCCACCAGCCGATGACCGACTTCAACGTGGGGCAGACGCCCCCGGGGGTGGGACGATGAGGCGCACGCTCGGCCTGGCGGCGCTCGCCGCCCTCGCGGCCCTGCCCCTCCGGGCGCAGGCCATCGCCATCACCGACGCGACCATCTACCCGGTGAGCGGCCCGAAGCTGGAGCATGCCACGATCGTCGTCCGCGATGGGAAGATCGTGGCGCTGGGTACCAGCGTGCCGGTTCCGGCGGATGCCCGCCGCGTGGAGGGCACGGGCAAGGTGGTGACCCCGGGCCTGTTCCATGTGCAGAGCGCGCTGGGCCTCGGAGTGGGCCACGGCCTGGCCGAGGAGACGGAGGAGGAGTACACCTCGGTCGGCGGCACCACCGACGATGAGCACAGCGGCGACGTGAGCGCCAGCTTCAACGTGCTCGCGGGCGTGGACCCCAACGCCATCGCCATCCCGGTGGCGCGGATGGGCGGGGTGACGACCGCCCTCGTCATGCCGACGCAGGGGCTGGTGGCGGGCCAGGCGGTCGCGCTGCACCTGCTCGGCGCGAGCGTGGCGGCCATGGCGGTACGGACGCCCGCCGCGATGATGGTGGACCTGAGCGATGGCAGCCGGTCGGCGGGGGGTGGGAGCCGCGCCGGGGCGCTGGCCCGGCTCCGCACGCTGCTGGACGACGCCCGCGAACTGCGCCGTCGCACGCCGGACTGGAGCCAGAACCGGATCCAGCCGCTCGGGGCCCCCGCGGTCGAGCTGGAGGCCCTCTACCCGGTCCTGGATGGCACTCTGCCGGTGTACGTGCGGGCCCGGCGCCAGAGCGACATCGAAAATGCCGTGCAGCTGGCGGCCGACTACCACCTACGGCTCGTCATCCGCGAGGGCACCGAGGCATGGATGGTCGCACCCCTGCTGGCCCGGGCGCACGTCCCGGTGGTGGTGGACTCCCGGGAGAACATCCCCAGCTTCGACGGGCTGCGGGCCCGGTCGGACAATGCCGCACTGCTCGAGGCGGCGGGCGTCCCCGTGGTGCTCTCGGGCCAGGATGCAGGGGGCCAGATGAACCTGCGGTTCGAGGCGGGGCACGCGGTCCGGAACGGAATGCCGTGGGACGCCGCGCTCGCCGCCGTGACGCTGCGGCCCGCCGCGGCGTTCGGACTGGGGGACCAGCTCGGCTCGCTGGAGCCGGGCAAGGTCGCCGACCTGGTGCTGTGGAGTGGAGATCCGTTCGAGTTCCGGACCGGCGCCGAGCTCGTGCTGATCGGCGGGGTGGAGGCGCCGCTCACCAGCCGGATGACCCAGCTGCGCGACCGGTACCGCACCCTGCCGCCCAGCTACTGAGCGCGGCAGGGCCGGACACCAGCGGGGCGGGTCCCGGAAGGGGCCCGCCCCGTGGTCATTTCACGATTTCTGCTTCGCCGGTCTCCGCGGTGGAGGGCGCCGGGGCCTCGCTCACCGTCACCGACTCGCCGCGGGTGGCCGCCATCTCCCGCTCGACCTTCGTGATCGCGGCATCCTGGGTGTCGATCCGCTGAAGCCAGGCGTCGAGTTCCAGCGGGTCCACGCTCTGTCCGCGCTCCCGGCGGTGGATCAGGTATCCCAGGCGCCGGGCCGCCTCGTCCCGCTCCCGGAGCAGCCGGAAGCGCTCCAGCTGCAGCTTGCCCCCGTCCAGCGCCTGCTGGGCCTTCTTGCCGAAGGTCTCCAGCTCCTGGTTGAGGCGATCGAAGATCCCGGCCATGCCCGCTCCCGCGAAAGAGGTACGGGCTCCCTGACGCCGGGGGCCGGCACGAGGTTTCAGGATGCACGACGGGCCGGATCCTGAGGATCCGGCCCGTGTCGACCGCCCGGAGGCTGGGTCAGCTGGCGGCGGTCTCGACCGGGTAGACCGAGATCTTCATCCGCTTCTTGTCCTTGTGCTCAAACTTCACGACGCCGTCCACCAGCGCGTAGATGGTGTGGTCGTTGCCGAGCCCGACGTTCTTGCCGGGATGAAACCTGGTGCCCCGCTGGGTCACGATGATATTGCCGGCCACCACCCGCTCACCCCCGTAGCGCTTGACGCCGAGGTACTGCGGATTGGAATCGCGGCCGTTGCGGCTGGAGCCGACACCCTTCTTGTGAGCCATGGAACCCTTACCCCACCTTGACGTCGGTGATGCGCACCGCGGTGTACTTCTGGCGGTGCCCGGTCTTCCGGCGGTAGTTCTTCCGCCGCTTGAACTTCCAGACGTAGAGCTTGGGCCCCTTCGCCAGGCCGATGATCTCGGCGGTGACGGACGCGCCCTTCACCACCGGGGTACCGGCGGTGATGGTGGTCCCGTCCGAGGCGAGCAGCACCTCGTTGAAGGTGACCTTGGACCCCGGCTCCGCCCCATCCATCAGCGGCAGCTCGAGAGTGATTCCCTTTTCGGCCCGGAACTGTTTCCCGGCGGCGCGGAAGATCGCGTACATGTCGGACTCGTGCTGAGGACCGGTTACAAGAGCCCGGAAGTATAGGCGGGGATTGGGCTTTGGGCAAGGCCCCCGGCCCCGGGGGCCTCAGGCGACGGCGTAGATCTCGGTGACGTCCCGGCCGGCCGGCCGGCTCATCAGCCGGAACTCGTCCACCCGCATCATCGGGTCGTCCCGGAGCTCCAGCTCCAGCCCGGTGAGCTTCCCGAGGGTATGGATCAGGCGGGGCTCCTCTTCGAGGAGGTACAGCGCCACCTCCGGATGCAGCCGGATCGCCAGCTGGCGCTCCCGGCGCTCCCGCCCGGCCCGCTTGAGCGACCGTTCCAGCCGCCGGGCCACGACCTCCGGGGTGAACACCCGGCCGGTCCCGTTGCAGTCGGGGCATTCGGCCGTCATCGAGTGCCAGAGCGACGGCCGGACCCGCTGCCGGGTCATCTCCACCAGGCCCAGCTCGGACACCGCCAGGGCCTTGGTGCGGGCGCGGTCCCGGCCCAGGTGGGTCCGCAGCTCCTGCAGCACCCGGTCCCGGTTCTGCCGGGACTCCATGTCAATGAAGTCGCAGACGATGATCCCGCCGGTGTCCCGCAGGCGGATCTGGCGCGCGATCTCCCGCGCCGCCTCGAGGTTGGTCTTGAGGATCGTCTTCTCGGGATCCTTCCGGCCGGTGTAGCGCCCCGTGTTCACGTCGATCGAGACCAGCGCCTCGGTGGGCTGGATGATGATGTAGCCGCCGGTGGGGAGGTC
>CAZYIV010000160.1:0-5888 GCA_964647615.1 uncultured Gemmatimonadaceae bacterium
CAGGAGGCGGCGGAGGCGGCGCAGCTGCTCGCCACCCGCGCCGGCGAGATTGACGAGGTGCTCACCCGCGCCGGCGAGCGGCTCACCAGCACCGAGTCGCTGGCCCGCGAATTGGACGAGCGGATGGCGGCGCTCACCTCGCTCAACGAGCGGCTCAACGCCTTCGAGTCCCGGCTGGCGGAGTGGCGCGGGGCGGAGCAGCAGCTGGGGCAGGCGATGGAGCAGGCCTCCGCGCGGCAGGCCACCGTCGCGTCGCTGCAGGGGGAGATCCGGGCGCTGTTCGAGGTGGCGGAGCGCACCCGGGACGACGCCCGGGCGGTGGTGGAGGCCCAGCCGCAGGTGGGCCGCACCCGCGCCGAGCTGGAGGCGCTGCTGGAGCGCCTGGGCGACGCCGGCGGGATGCTGCGCACGCTGGAGGAGCGGCGGCGGCAGCTGGACCGCACCGAGGAGCGCCTGGCCCACGCCGACACCCTGGTGACCGACGTGCGGGTATCCCTGGAGACCCTGCTGGCCCAGAAGGCGCAGGTGGATCACTTCATGGAGAAGGCCGGCGCGCTGGCGCTGGAGACCCGGCGGGTGGAGGGGCTGCTCGAGACCCTGCGCGAGGAGCGCCGCATGACCGACCGGATCCAGGCCACGCTGTCCGACCTGCGCCGGCGGGACGAGGCGGTGGAGGCCCGCGCCGAAGCCTGACACAGTCTGCGGGTCGTCATGGAGATGTGACCGGGACCCTCAAGGGCTTCCTCGCGCCCGAGTCGCGGCTTCGCCGCTCCTGAAGGGCGCTCGGTCGCAGGAGACAGGGCGGAGGAGGCTGCTTAGCTTTCCTCCACGACCGGTCTCCTGTTTCCTCTTTCCTGCCCGCATCTCAATGGATCTTGCCCAGCTCCGGGCCCTGCAGGGCCCCCTGAAAGAGAAGTACCGCCACGACCCGGCCACGGCCCGGGTCACCTCCCACGCCACCGCGCAGCTGGTGCCCGGCGCCATCGCGGTGGACGTCGAGACCGGCGGCGCCCCGATTCACGCCGGGCTGCACCCCTCCACCGGCGGCGACGGCACCCTCGCCTGCTCCGGCGACCTGGTGCTGCAGGCGCTGGTGGCCTGCGCCGGGGTGACGCTGAGCGCCGTCGCGACCGCGATGGGCATCGGGATCCGCTCCGGCGCCATCCACGCCGAGGCCGACTGGGACGCGCGCGGCACCCTCGGGGTGAGCAAGGAGGCTCCCGTCGGCTTCACGGCGGTGCGGCTCCGGGCCGAGCTCGACAGCGACGCGACGCCGGAGCAGCGGGCCAGGCTGCTGGAGCTCACCGAGCGCTATTGCGTGGTGGCCCAGACGCTCCGGCATGGCGTGACGGTGAGCATCGCGTAGGTCGTCGGGGCCGCGGCCGGCCTCACTCCTTCATGCGTACCCGATTCGCCCCCGCCCCCACCGGCTATCTCCACCTCGGTCACCTGGCCAACGCCCTGATGGTCTGGGGCGTGGCGCAGGCCCGCGGGGCGGAAGTGCTGCTCCGGATCGAGGACCACGACCGGCAGCGCTGCCGCCCCGAGTACGAGGCGGCGCTGCTGGCGGACCTCGCCTGGCTCGGGCTGGTGCCCGACCTGCCGCCGCTGGAGCACTTCGGCCGCGGCCCCACACCGTACCGCCAGAGTGACAACAACCCCGCCTACCGTGCGGCGGTGGCGGAGCTCCGCGCCGCCGGCCACCAGGTCTACGCCTGCGACTGTTCCCGCAAGGCGCTGCTGGAACGCACCGGGGACCGGCCGCTCGCCGGCGAGGGCGCCGCCGACCTGCGCTACGACGGCTTCTGCCGCGACCGGGGGCTGGCGCCTGCCGCCGGGCGCGGACTCCGGCTCCGGCTTCCCGACGAGGAGATCGGGTTCACCGACCAGCGGATGGGGGCGCAGCGACAGCACCCCTCCGCCCAGTGCGGCGACCTGCTGCTGCAGGACCGGCTGGGCAACTGGACCTACCAGTTCGCGGTGACGGTGGACGACCGCGACCAGCGGGTGGACCTGGTCGTCCGGGGCGAGGACCTGCTCCCATCCACTGGCCGGCAGATCCTGCTCGCGCGGATGTTGGGCCGCCGGACGCCGCCGGCGTTCCTCCATCACGGGCTGCTCCGCAAGCCGAGTGGCGCGAAGCTGAGCAAGGCGGACGGCGACACCAGCCTGCGCGAGCTCCGCGCGGCCGGCGCCACGGCGGCACAGCTCGCGGGCCAGGTGCTCGGCCAGCTCGGTGTGCGTTCCCCGGCTCCACCCGAAACCATGCAGGACGCCCTCACCTTCATCCGCACTCTCGCGTAACGCCCCACCGTTTCACTCCCGGTTCATCGCGTTCTGCATCATCGGGCCATCGCGTGTCAGGCGATTTCGTCTGGCGCGTTCCACGCGTGCCTCAGGTCACGGACGATGGCGGTACCGCGCGGTAGAATTGCCGACCGAAGTCCCGGCCATGCCCCGCGCACCGGCCGGCGTGTCATCACCGCGTGATCGCGGTCACCCATCCACACGTGCCGGAGTCACCCCGACACTTCCGCAGGTAGCACGACCTCCCGGTCGCAGAAGGGGCCGCCCCTGCGCGCGCCCACTGCCGTTGCTGTCCCGCAAGGAATTCCCCGATGCCGTCCATCCGATCCGCGCTCGCGCGGGGCCTCACCGCCCTGCTTGCCTCCATTGTGCTGGCCGCCTGCCAGGCCGGCTCCACCACCGACCCATCCTCTCCCGGCAATCCACCCCCGACCGATTCTGTCCCGACCCCGGGCGACACCATCCCGGTGCCCCCCGACACCGCGTCGGTGCCGCCGGCGCGGGGCAACCCGCATGAACCTGCCGGGTTCGTGCGCATCGCCGAGAACGACTTCACCGCCCCGATCCAGGCCAGCTGGAAGGGCGTCGCCGGCAAGGCCGGCTGCTGGGAGCGGAATGGCGGCGGGGCCATGACCGGCGGGAAATTCGTCGTCACGTACCCGGTCGGCTTCGCCGATGGCCGGACCCCGGCCACCCTGCACGCGATGAGCACCTGCCAGTCGCCCAAGGGGTACAACGAGGTCTACATCCACATGACCGGCTTCGTCCCGGGAGACGGCACGCCATTCTGGAACAACGGCGAGGGCGACAAGCTGTTGTTCTGGCATTTTGGCACCGGAACGGGCACGCCGATCCTCAAATGCTGGGACTACGTGGCCGGCTCGATCGGCGGGGTCCGTCCTGACTGCGGCGTCAACCTGGGTGCCCAGGGGACATGGCTGGGCGCCAGGGCTGCACGCATCCATGCCAGCCGTGGCAACGACATCGAGTGCGTTCTCCGGCTGAACACCCCCGGGCAGTCGGACGGGTCGGTGGACTGCTGGATCAACGGCGTGCCCGCGTCGTGGCACAACGTGGTGCTGCGCACCCAGGCGGCGAGCCTGGTCACCGAGTTCTGGCTCGACTGGACCTATGGCGGCGGCGGGGCGGGGGTCGCGGTGGGCCTCAAGTCGGTGCTGTCCCTGAGCGGCTTCTACGCCAGTGGACGGTAGGCAGCGGCAGGCCCCCGGCGCCGATCGGCGCCGGGGGCCTGGGTGATGGTGTCGCTCAGTTCCCGGTGCTGCCGCTGAAGATCCCGTGGCGGATCCGCTGTGCCTTGGTGCTCGCGGCCGGGTCCAGGGTCAGCCGCTGCTGGGTCACCGCGACGATGCGCACCGTGGCGTTGAGCGTGACCTCCTGGCCGCCCCGGCGCGCCCGGATGGTGAACGGCTGGCCTTCCTTGCTGCCGAACTGCTGCCGGAACCGTTCGAACGGATCGCCGGGGGTGTTGTCGGTCATGTCGATGTCGCCCAGCGCCAGCAGCACGTCGCCGGCCTGCACCCCGGCCTCGGCGGCGGAACTGCCCGGGACCACCTGCATCACGTGGACGCCGCTGGTGTCGTTCTGGGTGTTGATGCCGAGGCGCGGGAGGCGCATGCTGTCGGTAACCAGCGCCAGCCCGGCCAGCGGCAGCACCTGGTCCCACGGGTACGGCTCCCGGCCGTCCACGTAGCGGGCGTTGAAGTCGCTGAAGTCGCGCCCGCCGGCGGCCCGCCGCACCGCCCCCCACCAGCTCTTCGCGTCGAAGCCCTGCCCCTTCTTGTACGTGCCTTGATAGACCTCGCGCATCGCATCGTCCAGCGAATGCCGGTTGTCGCTGGCATCCCGGATCAGGATGTCGAGCATGAAGCCGGCGAGGGACCCCTTGGGATAGTACAGGTACCCGGTGCCATCGGTGGGGTGGATCCAGGTCGAGAGCGAAGCATCCTCCAGCGCCACCGGCGGCGACTGGGTGACGTTCGCGATCTTGTTCCCGGTCTCGGAGAGGAACTCGGCCGAGTCCACGACACCGCTCCGCACCAGGGTGAGGTCGGCGTAGTAGTCGGTGATGCCTTCGCTTACCCAGAGCCACACGGTGGGCTGGGCCACGTCATAGCGGTAGGGCACCATGTCGGCGGGCCGCATCCGCTTCACGTTGAAGGCGTGGAACATCTCGTGCGCCGTCACCGACGGCACCCAGATCTGGCCGATGCCCTCCGGGGTGTAGATGCCGAGGTGGCTGTTCTGGTGCTCCAGCGCGGAGCCGCCGCCGAATTCCTTGGGGAACACCATCAGCGTGGTGTAGCTGGCGTAGGGTCGCTCGCCGAAGACCGCCGACTGCGGATCGAACAGCTTCTTGTACTGGTCCCAGAAGGTGCTGCGGGCCTCGCCGGAGAGGGTCCCGGCGGGCCAGGTGGCGAGCCGCATGGTGAAGCCGTTGACGGTGGCGCTGTCGAGGTCGAACTGCCCCACGAAGAAGGGCATGTCCACCAGGTCGTGGTAGTTCGACTCGCCCCAGCCGTCGCCGCGGGGGTGCATCCCCGTGACCACGCGCCACTCGCGCTCGGTGTGCACCCGCACCAGCGCGGGGAACTGCAGGCTCCGCCCCTCGGGGTAGAAGAAGATGTTGGTGCCGTTGAAGAAGGCGAAGTCGGGCTGGGTCCAGGCCATCGCGTTGTCGAGGCTGTCGGCCTCGAAGCGGAAGCTCACGCTGATGTGCCGCGCGCCGGCCGGGCGGATGCGCCAGGTGTCGTAGTCCAGCTTGTCCCACTGCAGCTCGCGGTCGCCGGCGGTGGGGGTGAAGTCCGAGACCCAGCGGGCGAAGTTGGTGACTTCGTACGCCCCGGGGGTCCAGCTGGGCAGGGAGAGGAGCACGTCGCCACCGCCGGTGACGTCGAACGCCATGGTCACCCCGAGCTGCCGCGCGGGCGCGGTCTCGCGGGTGAAGGTGACGTCGTAGCTGATGTTGGCGAGGGGGGCGCTGGTGGGCCCCCCGGTGGCGGTGAGGGCGAGCAGGGCAAGGCGGGCGAGCATCCAGGGTCCTGGGTGAGAGTCGCCCTACGGACGTTCCCTTCCGGAAAATGGTTGCAGGCCGGCCCTCACGCGGCGGCGGGGCGCGTCCCGGACGGGTCGGCGGGGGGGCCGAGCTCTCCTTCCCAGCGGGCCATCGCGGCCGAGGCCAGGCAGTTGCCCACCACGTTGATCGAGGTGCGGCCCATGTCGAGCAGCGCGTCCACGCCCAGCAGCACCGCCACCCCTTCGAGCGGCAGGTTGAACTGGTTCAGGGTGCCGGCCAGGATCACCAGCGAGGCCCGGGGGACCCCGGCGACCCCTTTGCTGGTCAGCATCAGGGTCAGCATCATGAGCAGCTGGGTGCCGATCGGCATGTGGAGTCCCGCCGCCTGGGCCACGAACACCGACGCCACCGCCAGGTACAGGGTGGAGCCGTCCAGGTTGAACGAATAGCCGGTGGGCAGCACGAAGGAGACGATCCGCCGCGGCACCCCGAACTTCACCATGTTTTCCAGCGCCAGCGGGAGCGCCGCCTCGCTGGAAGCGGTGGA
>CAZYIV010000161.1:0-5685 GCA_964647615.1 uncultured Gemmatimonadaceae bacterium
AAGCCGTCCAACTGGCCGGCGCCGCCGGCGCGGGCGGACGCGCGCCAGTGGGCAGCGGATGTCGCGCTGCTCCGGCAGGAGCACGAGCTGTTGCTTTCGGCGATCGCGAAGTTCCCGCCGGCGCGCCTCTCGCGCCGGCCGGCGGGGGGGAAGAAGTGGACCTACGGCGAGCTGATCGTCGGCATCGCCAACCACGACGCGTACCACACCGGCCAGATCCAGCTGCTCAAGCGGTTGCGCGGTCGGCGCGGGGGCCGCGCCTAGGCGAGCTCCTGCCGCGGCATCTCCCGCGCGAGGAGTCGCCGCACGACGTGCCCCTTCCACATCCACAGCCCCGCCAGCGCCATCAGGGGGAAGAAGACGTAGCGGGTGAGCGGGGCGTAGTCGGGCAGCCGCTCGAAGGGGCTGTAGATGTAGCCGATGATCGGGATGCTCAGGACCAGGTGGATCCAGCGGCCGATCAGGCGTTGGGTGCCGGCGGTCATGGTGCGCTCCGGTGAAGGTACGAGGGAAAGGCGTCAGGACTTCCCGCCCCAGCTGGGCGGCTGCACGCCGAACTGGGCCGAGTACTCCGCGGCGAGCCGCTGCCAACCTTCGTCCTGCGTCAGCGCCGGCCCCACCATCCGTCCCAGCGGATCGCCGGCGAGGGCGTGGTCCAGGACATCCAGGCAGAGGTGCCAGCCCGCGGCGCCCCAGGCGATGAAGCCACGCTCGATGTTGTGCCACAGGGTGAGCCGGGTGCCCGTGCCCTGCGGCTCCAGCTCCCACCGCAGGTTGTTCCCGCCCCACTGATACTCCAGCAGCCGCGGCGACTCGGCCCGGGTGATGGTGGTCTCCGCCACCTGTGGCGCCGGCGTGCCCACCGTCGAGAGCGTCACGGTGGCACCGGCCTGGCCGAGATTCCGGTCGGCATCGAAGGGCGCCCAGGCCTTGAGGTGCGCCGGGTCGGTCAGCGCCTGCCACACCAGGGCCGGCGCGTGGCGCAGCTCCCGCACGATCACCAGGGTCCAGGTCTCGCCGTCCTTCTCCACCCGCGCCCCGGCGGCGGGGCCGGGGGTGTATCGCGCACGTGGGGTCATCTAGCGTCTCCGCGGCTTGCGTTTGCGTGTCTTCGGTGGATCGATGCGATCGAGGTGCCGCTCCAGCGCGTTCAGGTGCGCCGACCAGAAGCGGCGGAACGGCTCCAGCCACGCATCCACCTCCTGCAGCGGCGCCGGGCAGAGCCGGTAGACCCGCCGCTGCGCGTCCACGGTGGCCTCCACGAAGCCGGCCTCCCGGAGCACCCGCAGGTGCTTGGAGACGGCGGGCTGGGGCAGCCGCAGCCGGCGCTCGAGGTCCCCCACCGAGCGTTCGGCGGTGAGCAGCAGGGCCAGGATGGCGCGGCGGTTGGGCTCGGCGAGCACCTCGAAGCTGGATGCCATGGGCGACAATGTACGCAATGGGGTATATACCTGTCAAGGCATATACTGTCGCGAAGGTGGCGCCCGGCGGGTTGCGCCCGCGGGCGCCGGGGGGCAGGTTGGCGGGACGGTTGTCCGACTCCCCGCCCCAGCAGAGGAGGCAGCATGAAGGGAGCCCTGATCCTCGCGGTCATCGTCGCCGTGGCCCTGGGCGTGGCGGCGTTTTTCTATCGCAACCAGGACGCGATGGCCCGGCTGCGGGCCGACTCGCTCTCCGGGGTGGCGGATTCCCTCGCCTTCGAGGCCACGAGCCTCACGGCGAAGAACGCGGCCCTCGCCGCCGCGCTCGACACCCAGATGACCGCGGCCAGCCGGCAGAAGGAGGCCGAGATCGACCAGCTGCGGAGCACCTACGACGAGCTGGTGTCGAACATGCAGTCGGAGATCGCGCAGGGGCAGATCCAGATCAACCGCCTCGCCGACCGGCTCAGCGTGACGATGGTGGACAAGATCCTCTTCCCCTCCGGCGAGGCCGGCATCTCGCCGGCGGGGCTCCGGGTGCTGGCGCGGGTCGGCAACGTGCTCAAGGAGACCAGGGGGAAGGTGATCCGGGTGGAGGGGCACACCGACGACGTGGCGATCAGCAAGCAGCTGCGCGGGACGTTCCCGACCAACTGGGAACTCTCGACGGCCCGGGCGGCGAACGTGGTGCGGTTCCTCCAGGATTCGGTTGGCATCGATCCGGCGCGGCTGCAGGCGGTGGGGCTGTCGGAGTACCATCCGGTCGCCCCCAACACGTCCGCCACGGGCCGGAGCCAGAACCGCCGGATCGAGATCGGGTTGTTGCCGATGCCGGCGGCCGCGACGGCGCCGTAGCGGCCACCTGCTGGCTCCCATCGGGGCGCGGCGATAGCTTGCACCGCATCCCCTCATCCCCTGGAGTCCAGTTCATGCGCCGTTCGTCGCTCATCGGCCTGGGCCTGCTGGCCCTGGCCTGCAGTCCCCGCGCGGTGGCCCCCGCCGACGGTCCCCTCTCCGCCGCCGCGCTCGACTCCGTCCGCGCGGTGGATGCCGCCTTCGCGGCGGGAATGAACGCGAAGGACACGGCGGCGGTGGTTGCGGTGTACGCTACCGAAGCCAAGCTGATGCCGCCCGACGCACCGGTGCTGGAGGGGGAGGCGATCCGGGCCACCATCGCCAGCCTGATCGCGGGCGGGGCAGCCGACTTCGTACTGACGCCGTCGCTGACCTACGGCAGCGGTGACCTGGCCTACACCGTGGGCAGCGCCAGCTTCACGATGGGGGGCGCCACGGAGACGGTGAAGTACACCGAGGTGCTGCGCCGGGGCGCCGACGGGAAGTGGCGCTACGTGGTGGACATGTTCAGCGGCGTGGCGCCGCCCCCGGCCTCGCACTGACGGGGTTCGGCCGGGCATGAACGTCCTGCTCTTCGGCGCGACCGGCATGGTGGGGTCCGGGGTACTCACCGAGTGCCTCGAGGACCCGGCCGTCACCTCGGTCCTGGTCATCGGCCGCACGCCCACCGGCCGGTCGCACCCGAAGCTGCGGGAGCTGGAGCACCGGAACTTCCTCGACTTTGCCCCGCTGCGCGGGGAGTTCGCGGCGCTCGACGCCTGTTTCTTCTGCCTGGGCGTCTCCTCCATCGGGATGGACGAGGCCACCTACACCAGCCTGACCTTCGACCTGACGCTGGCCGCGGCGCGCACCCTGGTGGCGGTGCGGCCGGAGCTGACGTTCTGCTATGTCTCCGGGGTGGGCACCGACAGCAGCGAGCGGGGGCGGGTGATGTGGGCCCGGGTAAAGGGCCGGACCGAGAATGCGCTGCTCGGGCTCGGGTTCCGGGCGGCGTACCTGTTCCGTCCCGGATTCATCCGCCCGGTCAAGGGCGTGCGGTCGAAGACCGGCTGGGTGCAGGCGATCTACACCGGGCTGTCGCCCTTCATTGCACTGGCGGCAGCGCTGCGCCCGGGGCGGATGGTCACCACCGAGATCGTGGGTCAGGCGATGCTGCAGGTGGCAGCAGGAGGGTACCCGAAGCCGGTCCTGGAGCCGGCGGACATCCTGGCGGCGGCGCGGAGCCGGGGCGCGGCCCGGGGCTGACCGACCGCCGCCGGCCTTGCCCCACACGCCGGTGCACGGCACCATTGAAGCGACCCTTTCCAGCCCGACGAACATCGCATGCACCACGCCGTGACCGTGCTCGGATCTGCCCTGCTGCTCGTGACCAGGCTTCCTGCCCAGGCCACGGTCCCCGAGCCCATCTCCGCGCCATGGCCCCTGGCGGACTTCGCCTTCGACCCGGAGCCGCTGGGGCAGCTGCAGCTCATCGCGATCCCCAACCCGATCACCCGGCAGAGCGGGACGCCGGAGTCCTTCCTCTATCTGGATCTCGATCCCGACGTCGCAAGGGCCTGGATCCCGCTGGCGCGGCACTTCGTGGACTCGGTCCTCAAGGCCCCGCGGGACATCAACGGCACCCCGGCGGGGCTGAGCCTTCCGACCCGTGGCGGCGCGGGACGGGTGACGCTGGCGCATCAGCCCAACCATCCGCCGACCAGCCGGTTCATGCTGCTCCTGAGGCCGGCGCCGCCGGACCAGGGCTGGACCGTGCAGGGGGGCGGCGACGAGGCCCGGCGGTTCCTGGCGGCGCTCGATTCTGCCACTGCGCTGACCCTCGCCGGTGTGGCACCCGATCCGGTCCGGGAGGCGGCGCGCTGCAACAACGGCGGGACCGAGGCGCTCAACCGCCCGCGGATGAACCTCCCGACGCAGAAGCGGACCGGCGGGCGGGCCCTGCTGGAATTCGTGGTGGGCCGGGATGGGCAGATCGTGGAGGGCTCGATCCGCGCCCTGCTGAGCTCGGGGAAGGAGTACACCCGGGAGGCGGTGCGCACCCTGCACGACATCCACTTCGCGCCGGGGGAGTGCGATGGCCAGCCGGCCAGCGTGCTCGCTCGGCAGGGATTCAGCTGGGAGATGCTGCTGCGGTAGCCGTGCGCTTCCGCCGCTGCTGACTTCATCCCCATGCTCGCCCCACTCCCCGCGCGCACCGGCCCGTACCGGGTACTCGCCATCTCGGGCAGCCTCCGCGCCGGGAGCTCCAATGCGCTCGCCCTGCAGGCGGCGCGGGCGTGCGCCCCACCCGCGCTCGTCGTCACGCTCCACGAGGGGATCGGGGAGCTGCCCCACTTCAACCCGGATCATGACACGGACGCGGACCGCCCGGCGCCGGTGCGGGCGTGGCGGGCGGTGATCGCCGCGGCCGACGCCCTGCTCATCTCCAGCCCGGAGTACGCCCACGGTGTGCCTGGCTCGCTCAAGAACGCGCTGGACTGGCTGGTGAGCGGCCCGGAGTTCCCGGCGCTGCCGGTGGCGCTGGTCTCGACCTCCGCGCACGCGACCCACGCCCAGGCCGCCCTGGCCGAGACGGTGCGCACCATGTCGGCGGACCTGGTGCCGCCGGTGCCGTGGATCGTGCCCCTGCCGCGGCGGGCCCTTTCCCTGGAAGAGGTCCTCGCCGACCCCGCGCTGATGGCGCCGGTCCGGGGGGTGCTGGCGGCGGTGGAGGCCGCGATCGGCGCGGCGCGCGTGGCGGGCCGGCGGCTGGTGGGGCCGCAGGGCTGAGCCGGTCCGGGCGGCCGGCCGGCGACTTGACGTCCCGCGGCCCGTCGCCAGATTGGATGCTATCCCCCTTCACAATCGAGGCCGCATGCCGGCCGATTACACGATTGACAACGCCCACCGCGTGGTGTTCAGCCGTGCGTGGGGCGTCCTCACGGATGACGACCTGCTGGAGCACCAGCGCCGGCTGAAGGCCGACCCGGCCTTCGATCCATCGTTCAACCAGCTGTTCGACTTCCGCGCCGTGACCGAGTCACGCCTCACCTCGGAGGGCATCCGCCTGCTGGCGCGGCGTAACGCCTTCGGCGCGCACGCGAAGCGCGCCTTCGTGGTGCTCTCGCCGGTGATGTTCGGCATGATGCGGATGTTCGAGATCCTGACCGCGGACGATCCCGACGAGCTGCGGGTGCAGGTCAACCACATCGCGGAGGCCTACCGGTGGCTGGAGCTGGAGGAGGGGAACGGGTTCGTGGCGTAGCCACGGCCCCCCCCCTGGGACGATGGATTCGTCCGGAGTACCGGGGGCCGAGCGCCGCGTGTGCAGCATCCGCTGTGGTGCTCGGCCCCCGATCCTTCCGCGCTACTGGCAGTTTACCAGCACCTGCACATTGGTCGAACCGGGCGTGGCCACCAGCCCGGGCGG
>CAZYIV010000162.1:0-5607 GCA_964647615.1 uncultured Gemmatimonadaceae bacterium
ACCTCGGCATTCTCCCAATTGGCGTGCGCAGCCTCCTCAGGCTGCTGGTGGACCCTCAAAAGCATCCTCAAGCAGGCAGGGCTCAAGAAATGAAAGTACTCATCATCGTCGAGCAGACTGCCACCGGCTTCTCCGCGTATTCTCCGGACATCCCGGGCTGCATCGCGACCGGCGCCACGAAGGAAGAGGTGGAGCGGGAGATGCAGGAGGCCGTCGCGTTTCACCTCGAAGGGCTCCGGGCCGATGGGCAGGAGGTCCCGGCGCCACACTCCTACGCCACCTTCGTCGAAGTGGCGGCCTGACCCTCCGCCCTACCTCTCCTCCTTCTTCTCGAGCGCCCGCTCCAGGCTCGCCTGGATCGCGCGGGCCGATCCCAGCCCCACGCCCAGCGCGAACGCCACCCCGATCGCGCCGAAGCTGATCAGGAATGCCGCCAGCACGATCTGGCGGGCGAACTCCAGCTGCCACAGCGCCAGCGCCACCACGATCGCCATGAGCGCGCCCTTCACCGCCTTGCCGAACAGCCGGGCGTGGGCGATCCCCTCCTCCTCGAACGCGGCCGTCACCGACGCGGCCAGCCCGTTGCTTACCAGCACCCCCAGCCCGACGATCAGCGCCACCACCGCCAGGTTGGGCAGGTAGAACACGAAGCCGTCAATCACCCGCGACAGCACCGTGAGCCCCCAGCGCTGCAGCGCGTCGTCCACGAAGATCAGCACGATCACGAACAGCACCACGTTGCCCACCGCGTTGTACAGCGCGGCGCGCACGTCCCCCTTGGCGAAGGCCGCACGCCAGCCGACCCGGCCGGCGAGCCGGTCCAGCCGGAGCCAGAGCAGCAGCCGCACCAGGGCGCGCTTGGCGAGCCAGCCGAGCGCGATGCCGAGCAGCACGACGAGGAGCCCGCCGAGCAGGTTCGGGAGGGAGTCGGCGAGGCCCTGCCACAGGTTGGCGAGGGGCTGGGTGGACGGGGTCTGCATCGGGCTACCTCTCACCGAGGAAGAAGCGCTCGAACAGGCCGGCACGGCCGGCCTCCACCGAGCGCACGATGATCAGGGGGTTGTGGCCCTCGCTCGCGATGAGGCCGGGGATGGTCTCGCCCAGCAGCGCGGCGACCGGGTCGGTGCGGGGCGCGCCGATCAGCACCAGGTCGTCCGGGGTCACCTCCCGGGCCAGGCCGACGGCCACCTGCGTCCCCCGGACAACCGTCAGCTCCACGTCGAGCTCGGCCCGGGCCAGGGTGTTCCGGGCGGCCTCTTCCAGCAGGGCCGCGTCCTGCTCGCCGGCCTCCGGCGGGATCACCGTCACGGCGCGCGCATCGGCGCCGAACCGCACCGCGAACGCCGGCGCCAGCTCGGCGGCGAGCTGCGCGTTGGCGCTGCCGGTGACGGGCACCACCACGTGCCGGATGCGCCTCGGGTCGAGGGAGCCATGGACCACCCCGACCTGACAGGGGGCCTTCTGCACCACCCGCTCCACGATGGACGCCACCAGCCGCTCGAGCAGCGACCGGGTCTCGGGGCGGCCGAGCAGGAGGAAGTTGCATTCCTCCTCCAGGACCGTGCTGATGATCCCCTGGCTCACCCGGTGGGCGATCTTGAGCACCGTGCGGGCGGTGATGCCGCGGGCGGCGGCGTAGGCCGCGGCCTCGTCCAGCAGCGCCACGCGCTCCCGGGCCTCCTGCCGCCCGGTCATGAGGGACACTTCCTCCGGCACCTCCGCCACCGTCACCACCACCAGCGACCCCTGGTGGGCGGAGGCGATGGCGAGCGCGGCTTCCATCAGGGAGGGCATCGTGTGCCGGCTGGAGACCGCCACCAGCACCGAGTACTCCTCCCGTTCGATGCGCGCCATCCACTGCGTGTGCTGCAGGTGGGCGGTCTCCCGCTTGCGGCTGTAACCGTAGTACACCCCGGCGCCGGCGGCGAGCCACGCCACCACCGCAATCGCGCCCTGGGGGTAGTGCAGGAACAGCACCACCCCGAGGAACAGCATCGCCAGGATGGCGAGGATCGGCGTCAGCGGCATCAGCGGCACCCGGAAGCCGCGGTCCAGGTCGGGGCGCAGCTTGCGCAGCCGGATGGCGGCGACGTTCACCTGCACGAACAGCAGCAGGAACATCAGGTCGGCGGCGGCCGCCACGTCCTCGATGGGGAGCAGCACCGCCATCCCGATGATCACGATGGCGGAGAACAGGATGGCCAGGTGGGGCGTGCCGCGGCTGGGGTGCACCCGGGCCAGGGCGGGGGGGAGGTTGGCGTCGCGGGCCATGGCGAAGGCCACGCGGGAGGAGGAGTAGATCGTCGCGTTGAGGGCGGAGATGGTGGAGAGCAGCCCGCCGACCAGGATGATGATCCCGCCGCCCCGGACGAACTGGCCCGCCGCGGAGACCAGCGCCGTCTCCTTCTCGGCCCCGAGGAATGCCGTCACCGTGGTGCCGGCGGGCGGGGTCACCGCGCCGATGGCGACCACGGCCACCAGCAGGTAGATCGGCACCACGATGAGCAGCGAGAGGAAGATCGCCAGCGGCACGTTGCGCCGGGGGCGTTCCACCTCCTCGCTGGTCTGGGCGATGATCTCGTAGCCCTCGAAGGCGATGAACGTCAGCCCCATCGCGGCGAACACCCCGCCCCAGCCGGCGGTGAAGAAGGGGGTGAACGCCACCTGCACCTCCGGTCGCCCCGCCATCACCCACAGCCCGGCGGCGATGAACAGCAGGATCACCACGATCTTGGCGACGGTCACCACGTTGCCGGCCTTGCCGGTCTCGGAGGCGCCGCGCCAGTTGATGGCGGCGAACACCGTCGTGGCCAGCACCGCGAGCCACTGCTCCAGGGTGAAGAACGGCAGGGCGAGCGGCGGGGCGCCGGCCGCCTCGAGCACCAGGCGGAAGTAGGCCCCGAAGCCCAGGGCGTAGAGGGAGCAGGCCACCGCATGGGCGAACCACGACATCCAGCCGGAGAGGAAGCCGTTGGGGTCGGGGAGGGAGGTCTTGACCCAGAGGTAGCCGCCGCCGGCGTCGTGGAAGGCGGAGCCCAGCTCGGCGTAGGTCATGGCGGTGAGCAGCGCCACCACGGCGTTGAGGCCGAACACCAGGATCAGGGCGGGGCCGGCCACCCCGGCGGCGATGCCGGTCAGCACGAAGATCCCGGCGCCGATGATGGCGCCGACGCCGATCATGGTGATGTCGAGCAGCCGCATCTCGCGGCTGAGGCGGACTTCAGCGGGGATGGGGGCCTCCCGGGGTTAGGGCAGCTTGGCCCGGGTGGCGGGGAGATGCAAGGGTGGGGGGTGGGCTGCTAGGGAAGGATCAGAGGCGGCGGATTGTTCAAAGAAAGGTTGTAGCGCATCTTTGCCGAAGGATGCCGTCCGACTCTCAAGTCCGCGACTCCCAGCTCAGGCTGGTCGCGTTCGATGCCTTGCGGCAAATCGCCGAACCGACTGGCGGAGTTGTCACTCGCGACCAGTTAACGGCTGGCTTTCTATTCGAGGGTGCCACAATCCCGTTCGGGCTCCGCCCTAGGGGGATCTGGAAGCCGGCGATCCTCGGGCGGGATGGCGCAGCCCTCTCGATCACTACCGCTTCGATCCGCCGCGGAGTCACCCCCCGCTATGATGATCAGATCGCTTCCGAGGAGGGGTGGTTCGAGTATAGGTACCAGGGCACGAACCCCGGCGCCCTGGACAACGCATCGGTTCGGAAGGCCTTCGAGGGCCGGCGTCCCATGATGTACTTCTATGGGGTTGGCCCGGGCCGGTATCTCGCGGTCTTCCCGGTGTACGTGGTAGGCGACGATCCGCGACGGCTGACATTTAAGATCGCCGCCGATACGCCTGGCCTTGATGAGGTGCGGCTGCTAGCCGGTGGGTCCGAGCCGATCCTCAAGGCCTACTCAACCAGGTCTGTGAAGCAGCGTCTACACCAAGGCCGCTTCAGGGAACTCGTCGTCGCGGCCTATCGCGAGAGCTGTGCGGTCTGCCGACTGCGTCACCCGGAATTGCTTGATGCAGCGCATATCCTCGAGGATCGTGACGAGCGAGGCCGTCCGGAAGTCCCCAATGGCCTTGCGCTGTGCAAGATTCATCACGGTGCCTTCGACGCCGATATCCTGGGTATTAGTCCTGAGTATAAGATCCACATCCGACCTGACGTTCTCAAAGAGCGAGATGGGCCGATGCTGCGGCACGGACTCCAAGAGATGCACGGCGCGCTGATTCACGTGCCTGGAAGCCATCTGCTGAAGCCGAGCAAGGATTTCCTGGCGGAGCGCTTCAGGCAATTCAATGCGTTTCGAGCCGCCTGAAAGTCGCTCGTGGCAATGCTTGATTGGCGGGGGCGGGAGAATGAGGCTGCTCGACGTAGCGGCCTGCTGGTGAAGCAGCCATAGGCTAGCCTGGTTGGAGCCAGTTCTCTTCGGGGGCGTCTGGCGCAAGCGAAGATGCCGTCGGGCGCGGCCACCACACATCTGTCGGAGCCGTGCGCCAATACTGGCCTACCATCCCGCGCGGGAGATCCAGCTCCCTGAAGCAGGCAGCGGGAAACAGGTAGCAGTCCCTGAACTCATCCATAATCCAGATCTGTCCTTGGGCCGCGGCTACAGGATCTGGGAACTGGACGTACACCTTCCACTGCTGCAAGGAAGCTGGGTAATCGCTGTTGTCGATGCAGATCGCGAACCGCTTCGCGCGCTTCCTTCGCTTCATGGGGCTCCTCCGCAAGTTCTGGCTGGAGGTGATAGGGCTCTGGGCAGGCCAGTTGAGAATGTAGCACCGCATAGGCTTGGACTCGCCATCCCGGCTCAGCCGAGCCATCTTCCCTCACCGTGCCCCAGTCATACTACTCGGCCGCCCTCCCCACATTTCTCCGGGCCTCCGCAGAGGAGGTTCTCGGCGCGCTCACTGCTGGGAGCGACTTCGCGGTTGACCCGACCCAACGTAACGCATGGCTGGAGGAGATCGTGGTCCTGAGGACGGCGCTTGCTGGCCTGACCGGTACCCTCCACCTCGAATTCACGGTGCCCCGGATCGGGAGCCGAATCGATGCGGTGCTGATTGCCGGGCCCGTTGTCTTTGTCCTGGAGTTCAAGGTCGGTGCCGAGGCCTACCTCCGGCAGGACTACAACCAGGCCTGGGACTACGCCCTCGATCTAAAGAACTTCCACCTCGGCAGTCACGACGCTCCGATCGTCCCCAACCTCATCGCGACCGGAACGGAGGTCTCGGACACGACTCTCCCGCTCGCCCATCCCGACGGCGTCTATCGGCCGGTGTGCTGCAACGCCAACGGGCTCCGCCCTGTCATTGAACTGGGGCTCGCGGCTCACCCGGGGCCGGAACGCGACGGGACGGCCTGGGCGCAGGCCCCGTATCGACCTACGCCGACGATCGTGGAAGCTGCGCAAGCACTCTTCGCCGGCCACTCGGTCGAGGCGATTGCTCGCCACGAGGCCGGCATCAAGAATCTCTACGAGACCTCAAGGGCGGTGGAGCAGATCATCGAGGATGCCCGTCAGGCTGGTGAGAAGGCGATCATCTTCGTGACTGGGGTCCCCGGGGCGGGGAAAACACTCGTCGGGCTGAACATCGCGACCAAGCGCCGCGATGAGG
>CAZYIV010000163.1:0-5604 GCA_964647615.1 uncultured Gemmatimonadaceae bacterium
GGCGCTGGTGATCCCCACCATGGGGGATGCCCCCGCCGAGTTGCGTCCCGGATGCGGCCGAGCGTACCGTATGGCCATGCCCAGCCTGTCGCCGGTTACCACGATCGAGGAACTGCTGGCACTGCCGGAAGACGGGCAGCGGCACGAGCTGCTGGACGGGGCGCATGCCGTGACGCCGGTGCCGGAGATCAGGCATCAGTTCCTCCTGGCAAGCATGGCAGGTGCACTTGGTGAGGTGCTGCGAAATGTTCCGGACCTGCAGCTTCTCCTGAGCCCCGCCGACATCGTCCTCGGACCCCGGACGCTGGTGCAGCCGGACCTGTTCGTGATCCGGATTGACCCGGCGCACCCTCCGGCAGAGTGGACAGATGTCGGCGTGCCGTCGCTCGCCATCGAAGTCCTCTCGCCCACGACCGCGCCGCGGGACCGGGGCGCCAAGCGCCGGATCTACCAGGCGGCGGGGGTGGGCGAGTACTGGATCGTGGATCCCGATGCGCGTCTCGTGGAGCGGTGGCTCCCGACCGACGCGCGGCCGGAGATCCTCACCGAGCGACTGGTGTGGTGCATCGAAGGAGCGCCGGTGCTCGACCTGCCGCTGGACACGCTGTTCGGCCGCTGATGCATACCCGACGCCGCCCGCGTCAGCCCGCCCCGCGCCTCCCCAGCACGCTCCGCGGGTAGCTCCGCCGGGCATCCGCCACCCGCGCCAGGTCCAGCTCGATGGTTGCCCACGGGACCTCCGGCGTGGTCCGCGCGAGCAGCTCGCCGTCCGGCCCGATGATCCAGCCGGCGCCGCCATACCGGCCGCTCGGATCGGCCCGGTTGGACGAGGCGCTGAACGCCCCCACCCGCACCGCCGCGACGGTGCCGATCGCGAACCACTTGTCGAGCGTGGCGCGCGCGGTGGCCCTCGGGGACAGGATGAGGTCGGCGCCGAGCGCCGCATAGGCGGCGTAGCTCTCCAGCGCCCACAGCTCGGTGCAGATGTTGAGGCCGAAGCGGACCGGGCCGGCATGGCCGATCGGGAAGCGCCGCGGGCCGGCGTCGAACCACGCCGACTCCCACCCCTCCCGCTCCGAGGGGAGGTAGGCCTTGCTGCGGAGGGCAACCGCCCCCCGCGCCGCCGACCAGCAGTACCCCTGGTTCCACCGCCGGCCGTAGCGACTCACCGGCCGCGAGCCCACCACGTACGTCGCGCCGAGTTCCGCCAGCCGGCCCACCCACGCCTCACCCGCCGCGACGGCGCGGGCCCAGCGGCCCGCGTCGAACCGGGGCGATTCCCACACCGCCTCCACCCCGGCGAATTCCGGCAGCAGCACCAGCTCCGCACCCGACTCGGCGACGTGACGGCAGAGCCCCACCCACGCCGGCTCCAGCCGCGCGGGATCGTCGGGCAGCTCGCAGACGGTGAGGCGCATCGCCGCGGCCGCTACCAGATCCGGACCCGGTCGGCCGGCGCCAGGTAGAGCGCGTCGCCCGGGCGCACGTCGAAGGCATCGTACCAGGCGTCCAGGTTGCGCACGGTGGACACCCGGAACATCTCCGGCGCGTGGTCGTTGCTCCTGAGCTGGACCCGCATCACCTCCGGCCGGATCATGGCGCGCCAGCTCCGGGCAAAGGCGATGAAGAAGGCGCGGTCCTGCGCGTGCACGTAGGCCGGGTCGTTCGCCCGCGAGCCCAGCGCCTGGCGGTAGGCCTCGAAGGCCGCGACGAGGCCGCCGAGGTCGGCGATGTTCTCGGTCTGGGTGAGGGTGCCGTCCACGCCGAGGTCGGGGAAGGGGCGGTAGCCGTTGAACTGACGGATGAGCGGCGCGATCGCCGTCTCGAACGCGGTGCTGTCCGCCGTGGTCCACCAGCGGTGGCGCCGGCCGTCGGCATCGTAGTCCGAGCCGAGCCGGTCCACGAAGTGGCTGATCTCGTGCCCGGCGATCGCGCCGATGGCGCCGTACACCGCCGCATCGGATGCCGCGGGATCGAACTTGGGCGGCTGCAGCAGCGCCGCCGGAAAGTTGTACTCGTTGCGCTCGAAGACGAGCACCGCCCCCGCCGTCGCCGGGCTCAGCCACCAGCGCTGGGGATCGATGGGCTGCGACCACCGCGCGACGGTCCGGCGGAGGTTGCGGCTCGCGAGCCGCCGCAGGTTGCCCACCGGGTCCGCCGGGTCGATCACCACGTCGCCCTCGTCCTCCCACCGCTCCGGATACCCGAGGCCGAAGTACAGCCGCTCCAGCTTGGTCCGAGCGACGGTCTTGCCCGCGGGCGAGAGCCAGGCCGCCTGCTCCACGTGACGCCGGAAGGCGACAAGGACATTGGCGACGACTCCCGTCACCCGCGCCTTTGCGGCCGGCGGAAAGTACCGCTCGGCGTAGAGCCGCCCGACAGCCGACGCGAGCAGCGTGGTGGTGGCCGCCGCCGCGCGGACCGCGCGGGGCCGGTTGTCGCCCCGGAGCGCGAGCGCCGGGCCCGCGACCTCCGGCGGCAGGACGTCGGCGTAGCGATCCACGAGGCGGGCTCGGAGGTAGTCCTTCCAGGTCTCCAGCAACTCGGAGCCGACCAGCGCGGCGGTGGTCCGGAGCGCCGCCGGCTGCCAGATGACGAAGGCGCCCTCGCCGGTGAGCCCCGCACCGGCGAAGAACGCCGGCCAGTCGAGGCCGGGTGCCTGGCGGGTGAAGTCGGCGCCGGCCCAGTGCACGGTGCCGTTGGTGTCGCTGGCGGACGCCGCCTCGCTGGCCTGGGCGGCGGCGAGGGCGGTCTCGAGGGCGAGCACGGCGACGGCATGCGCGTCGTCGGCATGGCCGCCGCAGCGCCCGATCGCGCCGCGCAGGTAGTCGCGGTAGCGGTCCCGCATCGCCTGGCTCTCGGCGTCGGTCCCGACGTAGGGATCGCGGCTCCCCAGGCCGAGGCCACCCTGGGTGAGGAAGGCGACGTTGGTGCCTTCGCCGCGCACGCCGGGCTCGACCGCGAGCCCGATCAGCCGGGTGCTCCGGGTGATGCCGAGGTAGGCCGGATCCACGTCGGTGCCGAGATCGGCGCCGAGGAAGCGGACCAGTGCGGCGCGATCGCGGATCTGATCGACCGGGGCGAGGGCGGCGCAGAGCGGCGCCAGGCCGCGGGCCGCGATGCCGGCCTCGTCCAGCCAGGCGCGATGGAAGTCGCCGACCGTGCGGGCGAGGGTGCCAGCGGGGGCGTGGTCGGCCTCATCCAGCAGGGTAGCGAGCTGGCGCGCCGTGAGGGTGTCGATGTCGTTGCGGGCGCCCCAGCGGCCGCGATCGGCGGGGATGGTGGTGGCGGCGAGCCAGGCACCGTTGGCAAAGGAGAAGAAGTCGTTGCCGGGCCGCACGCCGGGATCCACCCCCGGCTCGAGCGGGGCCTGGGCCGCGAGCGGCAGCGCGAAGATCAATGCGGCCGTCGCGCCGGCGAGCACCGCGGCGACGCGCGCCCGCCACCAGTGATACCTGCCGGGTTTTGCTGCTTGTCTGTGCATCGCGCCCTCGGGGCCTGGGAAGAGGCGGGGAAGCTAGGGCGGGTGCCGCTGGCTGGCGGCGTCGGGGGCCGACAGATTTCGATCAGATTCGGACATGGGCGGCGCGCGCCGCTGGCCGGGCGCGCGCACACGCGGATACGATCCAGCGCATGAGGGCCGAGGCCATGATCGCGCGCGCGCAATTGATCGATGTGCTGTTTGTCATCTCGCCACAGTCGCTCCTGCTCGACATCGCAGGGCCGGCGGAGGCATTCCGGCTCGCCAACCTGCACCGGGAGCGGCGGGACCAGCCGCCGCGCTTCCGGCTCCGGTTCGCCGGGCCGGCGGGGACGCCGGTCACCTCGGTGGGCCTGCGGCTCGCCGGGCTGGAGCCGCTGCCGGCGCGGCTGGTCGCCCCGACCTGGGTGGTGCTGGCGGGACAGCCCGCCGCCCAGGTCACCCGGGTCACCGCGCCAATCACCGCTGCCGCGGCGTGGTTACGGCAGGTGCTGGAGGCGCCGCTCCGCCGCGAGCCGTCGCGGCACCGGCTGCTCGCGATCTGCTCGGGGGCGCTGCTGGCCGCGCGCGCGGGACTGCTGGCCGGGCGGCGCTGCACCACGCACCATGAGCTCCTGCCCGCGCTGCGCCGGCTGGCGCCGAACGCGGAGGTGCTCGGGAACCGGGTGTTCGTGGTGGACGGGCCGGTCGCGTCAAGCGCGGGCATCACCGCGGGGATCGACCTGGCCCTCGACCGCATCGCCGAGGAATGCGGCGAGGCGCTGGCGGAGAGCGTGGCGGAAGACATGGTGATCTACCTGCGGCGCACCCCCGGTGACCCCGAGCTCTCGCCATACCTCGCGCACCGGCGGCACCTGCATGCCGCGGTGCACCGGGTGCAGGAGGCGATCACCCGGAAGCCGGCGCAGGACTGGGACGTGGCCTCCATGGCGGCGGTGGGGCACGCGACCAGCCGGCACCTCCAACGGCTGTTCGTCGAGCACACCGGGATCACGCCGATGCAGTTCCTCCGGACCATCCGGCTGGAGCGGGCGCGGCAGTCGCTGGAGCGGGGGGCCAGCGTGGGGCGGGCGGCGGAAGAGGCGGGATTCCACTCCCCTCTGCAGCTCCGGCGGGCCTGGCGGCGGGAGTGGGGTGGCTCGCCGCGTGAAGCGGCGCGGCGGGTCGCGCGCCGGGCTGTCGCAAGCCGCTGAGGCGCGTTGGGCGCAATCGGCCGCTGCCCCACCGGCGTGGGGTGGCGGCCGGTTGCGTTGGGTCAGGTGGTGGGGGAGCGCCCCCACGGCGCCTGGACCCGCCGCAGCACCGCGGCGCGCCGGGTGCGGAAATCGCGGACGACAGCCGGCGGGGCATCGGTGTCGGCGTAGCGCGCCGACCAGACCACCAGGTCCACCAGCACCGGCGCGAGCGCGGCGCCCTTGGGGGTGAGCCCGTACACCAGGCGGCGCCGGTCGGCCGGGTCGCGGGTGCGCTGGAGGATGCCGGCCCGGGTCAGGCGGGCCAGCCGGTCGGCGAGGATGTTGCTGGCGATCCCCTCGCCGGCGGCCTGGAACTGGGAGAAGGTGCGCAGTCCCTTGAACAGCAGGTCGCGCACGATGAGGAGCGACCAGGGGTCGCCCACCTGCTCCAGTGCGAGGCTGATGGGACAGCGGGACCGGGCGGCGGGACGGCGGGGCATCGGAACTCCACTTGCAAGGTGCAAGTAAAATGCTACCTTCGCTCCCTCCCCTCAACCCCGCGAGGCCCCCGATGTCCACGGCGTTCTGGCTCGCCGCCCTGGCCTACCTGCTGCCGACGTTCCCGCTGGGCTACTTCTGGCACCTCAGGACCTTCCGCGCCGCCTACGACCGGCTCGAGGTCTACCGCCAGGAGATGGTGATCCCGCTGGGCCTGCTCTCGATGGCCACCCAGGCACTGCTCTACGCCTGGATCTACCCCCGGCTCTTCGACACCGGTCACGATGCGTGGCTCGGGAGCGCCGCGCGGTTCGGGCTGCTGTTCGGGGTGCTGGCGTGGACCCTGGCGGTGCTGCCTGCCGCGGCGAAGTACCGGATGGCGTCGGTGGCGGGCTTCCTCCGGCTGGAGACGGCGTTCACGGCGGTGCACTACCTCGTCGTGTCGCCGCT
>CAZYIV010000164.1:0-5525 GCA_964647615.1 uncultured Gemmatimonadaceae bacterium
GGCCGGCCGGGCTTCGAGGAGAAGCGGCTGCCGGCCTTCCGCGAAGTCACTGAGCTGGTGCACCGCGCCGGCGGGGTGGTGAGCGCGGCGCACCTGAAGGACCGCGGAACGCGCCCGGCGCTCACGGCGTTGCAGGCGGAGGGGCTGGACGCGGTGGAGGTGCGCCACCCGATGCACGACGCCGACCTGCGCGGCCGCCTCGGCGCGCACGCGCGGCACCTGGGCCTGCGCACCACCGGCGGCTCGGACTGGCACGGCGACGAGCCGGGCCAGGCGCCGGGATCCGCCCTCGGCGGGCAGCAGGTGCCGCTCGCCTGGCTCGAGGCGCTGGAGGCGGCGCGCCCCGGGGCGCCCACCCCCGCCGACGGCTGACGCTCGTCGCCCTTCATTCACCTTTCGGGAGTCTGCATGGCCATCGCGTGGGATTTCAGCGGCAGGACGGTGCTCGTGACGGGCGTGGGGCGCGCGGGCCAGATCGGCCACGCCGTGGCGCACGCCTTCGGGCGGGCCGGCGCGAAGCTGGTGGCCGTGGACCGGAACGCGGTGGGCGTGGCCGAGCGGGTGAAGGAGTTCGCCCAGGAAGGGATCGACGCCAAGCCCGCCGCCGGAGACCTCACCGAGCCGGATGTTGCCGCGCTCGCGGTGGAGACCGCGCTCAAGCACTTCGGCCGGCTGGATGTGGTGGTCAACGTGGCGGGCGGCCTCACGACCTACGGGCCCATAGGGCGCACCGGGGTGGACGGGTTCGACCGCGAGATCGCGATCAACCTCAAGACCTCGTACCTCATGTCCCGCGCGGCCATTGATGCCCTGGGCGCGAGCCACGGGGTGATCGTCAACTTCGCCTCGATCGCGTACTACCGGCCGCAGGACCAGCTCGCGGTGTACACCGCGGCCAAGGCGGGGGTCGCCGGTCTCACCCGGAGCCTGGCGCTGGAGCTGTGGCCGGCGGGCATCCGGGTCAACGCCATCGCCCCGGGCATGGTGCGGACGCCGGAGAACGTGGCCGCCACCGGCGAAGGGGCGCACTTCGTCGAAATGGAACAGCTGATCGGCGCGGTGCTGTTCCTGGCGAGCGATGCCGCCGCCGGCATCACCGGTCACATCCTCCCGGTGACCAACGGCGCGGGCTGATGCAGCTCGCCGGCCGGGTGGCGCTGGTGACCGGGGCAGGCCACCGGCTCGGGCGCGCGATCGCGCTGGCGCTGGCCGGCCGCGGGATGGATGTCGCGGTGCACTTCCACCGCTCCCGCGCGCCGGCGGACGAGACCGTCGCCGCGGTGCGTGCCCTGGGGCGCCGGGCCGAGGCCTTCCCGGCCGACCTCGCGGACGCCGCCCAGGCGCATCGGCTCCCGGCGCTCGCCGCCGAGGCATTCGGGCGGCTGGATGTCCTGGTCAACTCCGCCGGCATAATGCTCCGCGCCTCGGTGGAGGAAACCACCCCCGAGCTGTGGGACACGGTGCTCGACACCAACCTGCGCTCGATGTTCTTCACCGTGCAGGGCGCCTTGCCATGGCTCCGCGCGGCGCAGGGGCGGGTGGTCAACCTGGCGGACGTCGGCGGGCTCGAGCCCTGGGCCAACTACGCCGCCCACTCGATCAGCAAGGCCGGTGTGGCCATGCTGACCCGGGTCCTGGCCCGGGCCCTTGCGCCCGGGATTACCGTCAATGCAGTGGCGCCCGGTGCCGTCCTCCCGCCCGAGGACTGGCCCGACTCGGCACGGGAGCACCTCGCCCGTACCACGCCCCTGCAACGCCTGGGCGGGCCGGAAGACGTGACCGCGGCGATCCTCTACCTGCTGGAGGGTGGCGACTATGTCACCGGTGAGGTGCTCGCGG
Source organism: uncultured Gemmatimonadaceae bacterium (assembly GCA_964647615.1). Lineage (GTDB taxonomy): Bacteria > Gemmatimonadota > Gemmatimonadetes > Gemmatimonadales > GWC2-71-9 > JADJOM01. The sequence continues at coordinate 1,840 of CAZYIV010000164.1, forward strand.
TGGACGGCGGCCGCCTGATCCGCTGACCGCCCGGCTCCGCCTATATTGCCTGTGGACCCGATCCGGCGTACGCGCCGTGGAACCTGACCGATGACCGACACCGCTGATCGCCAGTTCGATACCATCATCGTTGGCGGGGGACCCGCCGGCCTCTGCGCCGCCATGTATGCCGGCCGCGGCATGCTCAAGGCCGTGCTGCTGGAGAGCCGTGTGCCCGGCGGCGAGCTGCTGAATACCGAGAAGATCGAGGACTACCCCGGCTTCGAGTCCATCCTGGGCCGGGAGCTGGCCGAGCGGATGACCGCCCACGCGAAGAGGTTCGGTGCCGAGATCCGGCAAGCCACCGTGGAAGGCATCCACCGCCAGGAGGACGGCAGCTTCGAGGTGCGCACCATCGACGGCGACACCTACCACGCGCCCACCGTGATCCTCACCGCCGGCGGCACGCCGACCAAGCTGGGCGTCCCCGGCGAGGCCGAGTACGCCGGCTTCGGTGTGTCCTACTGCGCGGTCTGTGACGGCGCCTTCTTCCGCAACCAGGTGCTGGCGGTGGTGGGCGGCGGCGACGCCGCCGTGGAGGAGGCCGACTACCTCACCCGCTACGCCTCGAAGGTGTACCTGGTGCACCGCCGCGACGAGCTTCGCGCCTCGAAGGTGCTGCAGGAGCGGCTGTTCGCGAACCCGAAGATCGAGGTGGTCTGGAACAAGCAGGTGCTGGAGATCGAGGGGAAGGAGCAGGCGGGGCTGCGCGAAGTCACCGGGCTCCGGCTGCGCGACGCCGTCACCGGCGAGGAGTCCCGGCTCCCGGTGGCGGGCTGCTTCGTGTTCATCGGCTTCAAGCCCAACTCCGGGCTCATCCGGGAGCACTTCCAGCACGACCCGAGCGGCTACGTCATCACCGACGACCGGATGATGACCTCGATCCCGGGCCTGTTCGCGGCCGGCGACCTCCGGGCCCAGCTCACCCGCCAGGTCACCACCGCCGTCGGAGATGCGACCACCGCCGCGATCGCCGTCGAGAAGTACCTCGCCGAGCAGAAGGCCCGCGTCAGCGCCGGTGCCTGAACTCACCTGCCTCCCCAACGGGCAGTTCGAGGAGAACTGCTACCTCCTGGCGGACCCGGGGGCGGGGCGGGCAGTGCTTGTGGATCCGGGGGAGGACGAGGATCTCTTTCTTGAGGAACTGCACCGCCAGCGCCTCACTCTCGAGGCCATCTGGCTCACCCACGGCCACATTGACCACATCATGGCGGTGCGCCGGCTCAAGCAGGAGACCGGCGCGCCGGTCTGGCTGCACCCGGCCGACCGCGAGCTCTACGACGGGCTTGCGGTGCAGGGCCGGTGGATGGGCCTGGACCTCCCCGCGCCGCCGCCGCCCGACCATGAGCTCGCCGACGGGCAGCGGCTCCACTTCGGCGGCACCACCTTCGAGGTGCGGCATACTCCCGGGCACTCCCCCGGCAGTGTGAGCCTCGTTGCGGGGGATTTCATCCTCGGCGGCGACGTCCTGTTCAGCGGCTCGATCGGCCGGACCGACCTCCCCGGTGGGGACTTCGCCACGCTGCTCCGCAGCATCCGGCAGGTCTTCCTGACGCTGCCCGACTCGACCCGCGTCCTCTCGGGCCACGGGCCCGAGACCACCATCGGGGTCGAACGCCTCACCAACCCCTTCCTCACCGGCGCCTATCGTCATGGCTGAGCCGGCGGGGCAGGGCGGCCGGGCCGCGGCCGCACCGTCGCGGGCCGTGGAGCCGCCCCGCTGCAACCGCTGCGGCTTTCCCGTGAGCTCCCGCCCGTGGGGCTGCAAGAACCCCTGCGCCAACTGCGGCACCGTCTACCCGCTCGGTGACTGCTCCGACTGACCGCGGCGCCAATCCCGGGTTCATTCCCCCCGGCGATCCGGCGCTCGATCTCTCGCGGAGCCCCTTCCCGCCGCGCCTCGCCGCGCCCGGCGGGCTCACCATCCTCGACATCACCAAGTACTTCGGTGACGCCACCGGCGGGATCCGGACCTACCTCCTGTCCAAGGCCGCATACGTGCAGCGCCACCCGCCGCTGCGCCAGGTCCTGGTGGTGCCGGGGCCGCACGACGGGCTGGCGGAAGCGGACGGCGTCCGCTGCTACCGCCTGAAGGGGCCGCGGATCCCGTTCGACCAGAGCTACCGCTTCCTCCTCGCCAGCCGTACCACCCGCCGGATCCTGGATCACGAACGCCCCGACCTGGTCGAGATCGGGAGCCCCTGGCTGGTCCCCTGGATCACCCGCCGCGCCAACCGCCGGCTCGGCGCCCCGCTCGTCTGGTTCTATCACACCCACTTCCCCCGTATCATCGCGCCGCCCGGCGGTACCACGGCCGCACGCCGCGCCCTGGGCCAGGCCGCGTGGCGATATGTCCGCCGCGTGGCCGGCATCTGTCGCGGGGTCCTGGTCGCGAGCGAGGCGATTGCGCGCGAGCTGCAGGAGCATGAAGTGCCCGGCGTCCGCCGGGTCTCGCTGGGGGTGGACCTGGAGCTGTTCGCACCCACTCGCCGCGCCGACGCGGCAGAGACACGCCGCCGCCACGGCCTCCCGGACGCGCCGCTGGCCGTGTACCTCGGCCGCTTCACCGAGGAGAAGCAGCTCGAGCTGGTGCTGCACGCGTGGAAGGAAGTCGAGCGGCGCACCGGCGCCTGGCTGGTGTTCGTGGGGGCCGGCCCGCGCGAGGCACGGCTCCGCGCCCTCGCCGAGGGGCGGCAGGTCCGCTTCGTCCCGTACGTGCGGGACCGGGAGGAAGTGGCGCGGATCCTGGCGGCGGCGGAGCTGTACGTGGCGCCCGGCCCCGCGGAGAGCTTCGGGCTCAGTGCCCTCGAGGCGATGGCGAGCGGTACCCCGGTGCTGTCGGTGAACGCCGGCGGCGCCGCCGAACGGGTGCAGGCCTCGGGGGCCGGGGCGCTGTACGAGGCCGGGGACGCGGGCGCCTGCGCCGAGGCGGCCCTCACCCTGCTCCGCAGCGACCGGCAGGCGCTGGGGCAGGCCGCCCGCACCTGGGCGGTGCAGCACCACGACTGGAGTCGTGCCTTCGACGGGATCGTCGCCGCCTACCGCGAGTTGCTCGCGGCCGGAGGCCGGTGATGCTGTCGTGGCCCGCCGCCCACGCCATCTGCCTGGGGTTGTTCGGGCTGGATCTCGCCGCGCGGGCGCTGCGGATCCAGCGCTACACCGCCGCCGTGGGGCACCCGATCCGCCTACGGGAGGCCTTCGTGGTGAACGCGTGGGGCGATGCCGCCGCCGGGCTCACGCCCATGCGCGTCGGCGGGGAGGTCTCACGGCTGGCCGGGCTGTTCCGCGCCGGAGTGCCGCCGGCCCGCGCGCTGCTCGCGGTGGGGATTGAGGTGGTGGTGGCCTACCCGGTGGTGGCGCTGTTCGGCGGGCTGCTCTTCTGGCGCTTCGCCCCGGACTGGTGGGCCCATGCGGGGCCGGACCTGAAGCAGCGCCTCGCCGGCGCCTGGCGCTGGGGCGTCGCGGTGCTCGCGGCAAGTCTGCTCGCTGGCGCCTGGGCCTGGCGCTGGCGCCGGGTGCCGCTGCGCGAGCCGGAGCGCGGCCTGGGCCGGGTGCGGCCGGCATGGGCGGGCCTCCCCCGCGGGCCGGTCCTGGTGGGAGTCGTTGCCTCGTTCCTCAACGTGGCGTGCCGCACCCTCATGCTGCCG
>CAZYIV010000165.1:0-5268 GCA_964647615.1 uncultured Gemmatimonadaceae bacterium
AACCCGGAGCGGCTGGCGGTGGTCCACTGCAGGCCCGCGGTCTGGGTGGTGAAGCCCAGGGTGAGCAGGGCGCCCAGCACCCAGCCGGCGCGCCACTCGGCACGGGAGACCCGGCGGAGCCCCGGCGCCACCAGCAGCCCGGCGACCACGAAGCGGGTGGCGGTGAACGCGAGAGGCGAGGCATCGCGCAGGGCCAGCTTCACCAGGGGGAAGGCCAGGCCCCAGATGAGGCAGGTGGTCCAGAGGGCGAGAATTGCGCCGCGGCGGGTCACCCGGCGGCTCGTGTCGGGAGGCCGAGCACCTCGCGCAGGTAGCGCCCGGTATGCGACGCCGCCACCGCGGCGACCTGTTCGGGCGTGCCCTGCGCCACCACCGTCCCGCCGGCGGGACCGGCCTCGGGACCCATGTCGATGATCCAGTCGGCGCGCTTGATGACATCCAGGTGGTGCTCGATGACCACCACGGTGTGCCCCTGGTCCACCAGCCGGTCGAGCACCTGGATCAGCACCCGGACATCGTCGAGGTGCAGGCCGGTGGTGGGCTCGTCGAGCAGGTAGAGCTTGCGGCCGGCGCGCTTCCCCGAGCTCGCCAGCTCTCGAGCGATCTTGAGCCGCTGCGCCTCGCCGCCGCTCAGGGTGGTCGCGGGCTGGCCCAGCCGCAGGTAGCCCAGGCCCACCTGCTGCAGGTGCCAGAGTGCCTGGCCCAGCTTCGCCTGGTGCCGGAAACGGCGGATGGCCTCGTCCACGGTGTACTCCAGCACGTCGGCGATGGACTGGCCGTGGATCTTCACGTCCAGTACCTCGCGGCGGTACCGGCGCCCGCCACAGGCCTCGCAGGGCACGTACACATCGGCGAGGAAGACCATCTCGACCAGCACCGCGCCGGCCCCCTCGCAGGTCTCGCAGCGCCCGCCCGCCATGTTGAAGGAGAAGGCCGAGGGGCCGAACCGGCGCCGCCGGGCCTCGGGCTGGGCGGCGAACAGCTCCCGGATCTCGTCGAACGCCTTGATGTAGGTCACCGGGTTGGAGCGCGGGGTGCGCCCGATGGGCGACTGGTCGATGAGCAACACGTCCTGCAGGTGCTCCGCGCCGCGGAGGGCCCGCACCGCGCCGACCACCTCGCCCAGGTGCTCCTTGGCGGAATGGCCGCCCCTGAAGCGCTGTTCCATCTGGCGGTAGAGGATGTCGTGCACCAGCGTGCTCTTGCCGGAGCCGGAGACCCCGGTGACCGCGGTGAGCGTGCCGAGCGGGATCTCCACCCGCACGTCCTTCAGATTGTGCAGGGTGGCGCCCTCGATGCGGAGCCGGGGGCCGGTCACCGGCCGGCGCGCGCTGGGGACGCCGATGCATTTCCTGCCGCTCAGGTACTCGCCGGTGAGGGAGGGGATGTCGCGGGTCAGGGGCCCGGCGTACACCAGCCGGCCGCCGTGCTCGCCCGCGCCGGGGCCCAGCTCGACCATGAAGTCGGCCTGGCGCATCGCGGCGGGGTCGTGTTCCACCACGACCACGGTGTTGCCCTGGTCGCGCAGCCGGCCCAGCAGCCGGAGCAACCGGTCGATGTCGCGGGGGTGCAGCCCGATGCTGGGCTCATCCAGCACGTAGAGCGCATCCACCAGGTTGGAGCCGAGTGCATTGGCCAGCGCGATCCGCTGCGCCTCGCCGCCGGAGAGGGTGCGGGTGAGTCGGTCGAGGGTCAGGTAGCCGAGCCCCACGTCCTGCAGGAAGGTGACCCGGCGGCGCAGTTCCGCGAGAATGAGCTGTCCCACCTGCTGTTCGTGCTCGGTGAGCGGCAACGCCGCCAGCCAGGCGGCCATCTCCTCCACCGAACGCGCCGCCACCGCGGAGATCGGCTCCCCGGCCACGCGCACCGCGAGGGCGTCGGGATTGAGCCGCGCGCCGCCGCACTCGGGGCAGGGGTGGGCGAGCTGGTACTGCCGCAGGAAGACCCGGATGTACTGCTTGTAGCGCTTCTCCTCGAGGCCCTTGAGGAACGGGAAGATCCCCACGTAGCGCCCCACCTTGCCATGCAGCAGCTCCCGGCGCGCGGCCGCGGGGAGGCTGCGCCAGGGAGCCTCGGCGCTGACGCCCAGGCTGCGTGCGGCCGTCAGCAGCATGCGGCGCCGGGTCTCGTAGCGGGGCTTGGTCCAGGGATCGAGCGCGCCGCCGCTCAGGCTCCGCCCCGGGTCGGGGACGATGAGCGACTCGTCGTACTCGAGCACCGCCCCGAAGCCGTTGCAGCCCTGGCAGGCGCCGCGCGGGTTGTTGAAGGAGAAGAGCGCCGGGGTGACGCTCGCCGCCGGGGTGTCGCAGCTGCTGCACGCCGGCCGCTCGGTGAAGCGGAGCCGCCCCCCCTCATGCAGCACCACCGCGATCCCCTCGCCTTCCTGGAAGGCCGTCGCCAGCGACTCGGGGAGCCGGACCGGCGGCTCGGGGCCGCGGGCGTCGGGTGGCTCAAGCACCAGCCGGTCCACCACCACCAGCAGTTCGCCCGCGCGGGCGAGGTCGGTGCCCGGCGGCAGCTCCTGCAGATGCAGCGGCGTCCCGTCGGCGAGCACCCGCACGAAGCCGAGCGCGCCGAGGTTCTCGACGATCGCCTCGTGGTTCTGCCGGGCGGCTTCGGGGAGGGGGAACACCACCTGCAGCCGGGCGGCGGCCGGCAGGCGCCAGGTGTCCTGGGCGGCGGACTGGGGCGTGTCGCGCCGCACCGGACGGCCGCAGGCCCGGCACTGCTGCCGCCCCACCCGGGCGTAGAGCAGCCGGAGGTAGTCGTAGACCTCGGTGGCGGTGCCCACGGTGGAGCGGCTGGAGAGGGCCGGGGTGCGCTGCTCGATGGCGACCGCCGGGGCGAGCCCCTCGAGGCGGTCCACCAGCGGCTTGGGCATCCGCTCCAGGAACTGCTTGGCGTAGGTCGAGAGCGACTCGATGTACCGCCGCTGGCCCTCGGCGTAGAGGGTGTCGAAGGCGAGCGAGCTCTTCCCCGAGCCGGACGGCCCGGTCACCACGACCAGGGAACGGTGGGGGAGGTCCACCGTGATGCCCCGGAGGTTATGCTGCCGGGCATTGACGATGCGCAGGACCGACTGGGCCATAACCCGGGAAAGGTAAGGACCGCCCGGCAGAGTACGTAGCGGCCCCGGGGGCGGGCCGCGGTTGGGCCGGTCCGGGCCTTCCATTAGATTGCCCGGCCACATGGCATCCGTGCTCAGCCCGCGCCTCCTGCTGCGCGGGTTCCTCATCTTCATCGGCATCTCGGTCCTCGGTTACGCCGCGGTTCTCGTCTACGGGAACAACCTGCCGGCGTTCATCGAGGCGATCGGCCACATCCACTGGGGCTGGATCCTGGTCGGGGTGGGGCTGGCGTCCATGGACTGGTTCGGCGGCGGGCTCCGGAACTGGGTGCTGGTGCGGCTGGTCGTGCCCAACCCGCCAATGGGGGGGATGTTCCTGTCCGGGGGGATGGGGGCGTGGGCGGCGTACCTGACGCCGTTCAACAGCGGTGCGGGCCCGATGACCATCTACGCGCTGCGCCGGGCGGGGGTGCCGCTGCCCGTCGCGGTGACCACCACCCTCATGTCGTTCATCGCCACGGTGCTGTTCTTCGCCCTGGCGGGACCGCTGGCGATCGCGCTCGGCGCGGGGCACTCGCTGGGGGAACACGGCGACGTGCTGGGCCTCACCCTCTACGACCTGTTCCTCGGTAGCCTGGGGCTGTTCGTGGGCATCGGCGTGGTGCTGGTGACGATCATCCTCTTCCCCGGGATGGCCCACCGGGGGCTGCACGCGCTGGCGACCCGGCTGTCGCGGCGGAGCCGCCGGGTGGCGGACCGGATCGAGGGGCTGCGCCGCACCATCGACGAGGCGCACGCCAGCGTGGTGGTGTTCAACTCGCCCCGCGGCTGGCTGGCGATGCTCTGGGCCACGCTGCTCTCCGGCCCCTCGCACGCCAACAAGCTGCTGGCCGGGTACGTGGCGCTCCGGGCGGTGGGGATCCACGCCCACTTCGTGGACGTGCTGCTGGTGCAGACGCTGATCACCTTCCTGCTGTACTTCGCCCCGACGCCCGGGGCCTCGGGCATCGCGGAGCTGCTCTCGAGCGCGGTGATGAGCTCGGCCTACATCCCGAAGGAACTCTCCCCGCTGTACACGCTGATCTGGCGCGCCATCCTCTCCTACTTCACGCTGGCGTTCGGCTTCGTGGTGTTCTCCCGCTGGGTGCACGGCCGCTTCGTGGCGAACCGGGGCATTGACGAGGAGGAGCCGGCGCCCGACCCCGCGCCGGCTGGCTGACCCGATGGCCGACACCGATCCCCACGCCGAACCCGACGAGCGCCGCTACGACGCCGCGCTGATGCGCCGGCTGCTCGCCTACCTGCGGCCCTACCGCGGCCTGGCCGCGGGGGCGGTGCTGCTGCTGCTGGCGACCGCCGGCCTCACGCTGGTGGGCCCGGCCCTGACCCAGCGGGCGCTGGACATCGCGGTGCCGGCCCGGGACGCGGGACTGCTGCGGACCCTGGCGCTGGTGTTCCTGGGCGCGCTGGTGCTCGAGTTCCTCTGCGACTATGCCCAGGCCTACCTCACGGCCTGGATGGGCCAGCGGGTCATGGCGGACCTCCGGCTGCAGCTGTTCGCCCACCTGCAGCGGCTGTCGGTCTCGTACTTCGACCGCAACCCGGTCGGGCGGCTGATGACCCGGGTCACCTCCGACGTCGAAACCCTCAACGAGCTGTTCTCGTCCGGCGTGGTCACCGTCTTCGGCGACGTGTTCACCCTGCTCGCGATCGTCGTGATGATGCTGACGACGGACTGGCGGCTCGCCCTGGTGGCGTTCGCGGTGATGCCGCTGATGTTCCTCTCCGCGGCGACCTTCCGGCGGCACGTGCGCACCAGCTTCCGCGACATCCGGACCCGGGTCGCGCGGCTGAACGCGTTCCTGCAGGAGCACCTTTCGGGCGTCCGGGTGGTGCAGCTGTTCGGCCGGGAGGAGGCGGAGGCCGCCGCCTTCGCCGCGGTCAACCGGGACCACCTGCGGGCGCACCTCAAGTCCATCACGGTGTATGCGATCTTCTTCCCGGTGGTGGAGTTCCTCACCAGCGTCGCGCTGGCGCTGCTGCTGTGGTATGGCGGGGTGCGGGTGCTCGGGGGGACCCTGACCGTGGGGGTGCTGGCGGCGTTCATCCAGCTGACCCGGCGCTTCTTCCAACCGCTGCAGGACCTGTCGGAGAAGTACAACCTGCTGCAGAGCGCCATGGCCTCGTCGGAGCGGATCTTC
>CAZYIV010000166.1:0-5267 GCA_964647615.1 uncultured Gemmatimonadaceae bacterium
CCGGTTCGATCCCGGTCCGCTCCACTCGCACATCACGACGGCGCCCCGCCATCCTCCCGGGATGGCGGGGCGTCGTGTTTCCGGCGGTACCGGCGGCTACTGCCAGCCCCGCAGCGCCCGCACGTAGTCGTGCAGCACCAGGAACTTCTCGAACACCACCACGCCCTTCCGCTTCTGGCCGAACTCGCTGAACAGCTCCCGCAGCCGGCCCCGCCGGGTGACGTAGAACCGGAAGGTCTCGGCGAAGTCCTCCTGCGGGTGGCGCGCGGCGTAGGCGGTCACGTGATTCACCGGCGAGATCGCCACCCGGCGGCGCTGGAAGTAGACCCAGGAATCATCCATGCCCCGGTAGCTCTTGGTCACCTCGCCGAAGGCGCGGCGGAACCGCCCGCTCCGGGTCCAGGCCCAGTTGTGGTACAGGAAGCTGTGGCCCAGTTCGTGGGTGACGAGGCCCACCAGCATCGACCAGGGAATCTCCCCCCGGTTGCGCGGCATGGTGACGTAGCGCTGCTCGATCTCCACCACCTTGGGGTAGTGCGGGTCCACGCCGGAGATTCCGGGGCGGAGCATCACCCGGTACCCCCAGTCCCGGATCCGGCTCACCTGCAGCAGCCGGCGCACCCGCCGCAGCGCCGGGGCCATGAGGTCGCGCCCGGTGGCGTCGTTGCCGCACCAGGGACAGGTGTTCATCCAGTCGTCGACCCCGCGGGCACAGTGGGGGCAGTCGCCCTCGAAGAGCCGGTCCTCGTTCCAGTGCTGCGGCTTGCCGCACCAGGGGCACCAGGGCATCGGGTACTGCACCCCGCCGCCGCAGCCGGCATCGCACTTGGCGTCGCGCCGGAAGCCCTTGGGGGCGGTGAGCGGCTCGGGGCTCGAGTGCCCCTCCTCGTAGATGTCGGCCGCGCACCAGGGGCAGTGGCTGAAGGAGTCCGCCACGATCCAGCCGCAGCGGTAGCACTCCGCCCCCGTGACCTTGGCCTCGTCGCCCCAGGTGAGCTTGCGGCTGCACGCCGGGCACCACGACCAGTAGCGCCGCAGCTCCGCGCCGCAGGTGCAGCGCAGCTCCGGGCGCGGGGCCTCCTTCCGCCGCCGCCTACTCGTGCTCATAGCGCTTCGACGCCTCCGCAATGATGCGCTGGATGAAGGCATAGTAGTCCATGCCCGCCTTCTCCGCCGCGTTGGCCACGTCGTGGCCGTAGCTGATGAAGGGATTGGCGTTGGCCTCGATGAACCAGACCTCCCCCTCCGGCGTGAGCCGCACGTCGAGCCGGGCGTAGTCCCGCAGCCACAGTGCGCGGAACGCCGTGCGGCAGATCTCCTCGATCCGCGCCCGCGCCGCCCTGGAGATCGGCCGGGCGAAGACGTTCTTGATGCCGCGCCGCTCCCGGTAGGGCTCGTCCCACTTGGCCGAGCGGGTCGCGATCCGCTCCTCGGGGCGGGACTTGGTGCGGTCGAATACCATCTCGGTGAAGGGCAGGATCTGCAGCCGGTCGCCGTTGCCGATGACGCTCGCGTACAGCTCCCGCCCCTCGATGAACTCCTCCACGATCGCCGGCTGGGCAAAGCGCTCGTGCACGAACGCCACCCGCTCCGCCAGCGCCTCGAGGTCGGACACCACCGACGCCCGGGCGATGCCCACCGAGGCATCGGTCTGGAGCGGCTTGACGATCAGCGGGAACCGGAGGTTACGCGCGCTGGTGACTTCCTCGCCCGGGCGGAAGGTGGCGAACCCCGGCACCTGGATGCCGTGAAAGGCGAGCACCTTCTTGCTCATCGCCTTGTTGCGGGTGACCAGCAGCGCGAGCGGCGGGGAGCCGGTGTAGTGGTACCCCTCCGCCTCCAGCAGGGCGGGGAGGAGGTAGTCCAGCTCCGCCTGGTCCCGGAAGCCCTCGACCCCGTTCACCACCAGGTCGGGGCGCCACTCGGCCAGCCGCACCTGCGCCTCCTCCAGCTCGTGGTGCACCCCGACGAGACACACCTCGTGGCCGCCCTTGAGGAGCGCATCCGCGATCTGGTACTCCATCTCCGGCTCGTCGGTGCGCCAGCGGGCGACTTCCTTGGCCATCTGGCGCGCGTGGTCCTCCGGCGTCCAGTCGGCATAGGGGGTGTCGAAGATGATCGCGATCCGCATGCGCGGCTCCGTCCTCGGGGCGGGGGCGGCCGGGGCGGTCCCGGCCGGCAAGGAAGTTGGCAGGACCCCGGACGTTGTTCAATGTCGTGCGGGACAAGGGGTTGCCTCGCCGCGCCAAGCGGTGTAGTTTGATATCAACATATTGGCCGGATAGCCTGACGTGATTCCCGCTCGCGCCGGCCCCATCGCCTGGTGGTGGTGGGGCCGGTGCCGTTGGGTCAGGACCCGTGCGGGGTCAGCCGGACCCCGATGCCGCACGCCCCGCACTGCGAGCCGAGAGGCCAGCGGGCGGCCATCATCCCGCCGCCGACGAAGAACGTCGTCTCCGCCTGGCAGGAGGGACAGGTGCCGGCCACGTGGCGCACCAGCGCCTTCACCCGGAAGCGCCGGAAGGCGAACACGGTGCAGGCCAGGAAGATGATGATGCCGAAGAGGTGGATCAGCGGAATGGGCAGGAACAGCAGCCCCACCACCACGCCCATCCCGAAGATTCCCGCACTCCCCCGCAGCCGCTCCGTGGTGGTGCGCTCCGCCACCTGGGCGGTCGCCGAGCTGGGGCCGGCGCCGTTGATGGCGCGGACATCGAGGGGCAGGGTGCTGGTCATGGTGGATCGGGGGCAGGTGGGAGGTCCCGCGGGGTGGGAGCAGCCTGCCGGGGACGGATTCCCCGGCGGCCCGATGAGTAGTTTGGCATCAACACGCTGTCAAGCGGAGCCCTCCGTCCGCTCCACCCGGAAGGCCGGCGCCCGGTAGCCCTTGGGCAGCGCGGCCGGTGGCAGCGCCACGGGGTTGCCGTCGCGCAGGGCGCCGTAGTGCGGCGACATGATCTCCACGCCCGCCTTGGCGAAGGCATCCTGGATGGCCTGGTGCAGGTCGGAGTAGGTCACCGCCATCACCGCGGGGCGGTTGGTGTAGGCGTTCAGCTGGTAGCTCACGTAGAAGTCGTCGAGGCTGGTCTGCAGCACGAACGGCGCGGGCTCTGGCAGGATGTTCCCGGTGGCCTTCGCCGCGCCGATGAGCAGCTCGTGCACCTGGCGCCAGGGCACGTCGTAGCCGATCGTCACCGTGGTGTGCAGGATGAGCCCGTCCCGCACGGCCCGGGTGGTGTAGTTGATCACCTGGCTCTGCAGCACGGTCGCATTGGGGATGGTGATGTCCACGTTCTTGATGGTCCGGATCCGGGTGACCAGCATGGTCCGTTCCATGACGTCGCCCATGGTCTCGCCGATCTGGATCCGGTCGCCCAGGCGGAAGGCGTTGGTGTAGGTGAGCACCACGCCGGCGACGATGTTGCCCACCGCGCCGGACGATCCGAACGAGAGCAGCACGCCGACGAACAGGGACACCCCCTTGAAGGCATCGGAGCCGGCGCCCGGCAGGTAGGGAAACATCACGACGGCGGCGAAGGCGACCACGAGGAACCGGACGATCGTGAACGTCGGCGCGGCCCACTCGCGGTGGAACCCCTGCAGGGTCAGGGCGCCGGTTTCCAGGGCCCGGAACACCAGCCGGATGGCCTTGAGCAGGTACCGGGTCACCAGGACGATCACCGCCAGGAAGAACACCTTCGGCAGGTAGTCCAGGAATCCGTTCCAGACGGTGTGCAGCGGGCTCAGGATGTAGCCGGCGATCCGGCGGGAGTACGGCGCGGTCCAGGGAAAGAAGCTCAGCACCAGCGGCACGTACACGTACAGCAGCAGGATGGTCAGGACCACCCGGCCGCCGCGGGCGGCGACCGTCAGGGCCTCGCCGAGGCGCTCCGCCGAGAGCAGTTCGAAGCGCTTGATGCGAAGGGCGGGGACCCGGTCGCTCCCGAGGAAGGCGTAGAGCCGGCGGAACAGCGCCGCCAGCGCCAGCAGCAGCAGGACCAGCACCACGGTGGCGGCGAAGGCCCGGCCGAGGTCCCGGGCCAGGGTCTCGAGGTTGGCGGCCGCCTGCGACTTCCGCCCGGCCTGCTCCAGCCGGACGGCCCACATGGCGGCCACGCTGCCCACCGGGGCCTTGAGCGGCGCGGCATCCTCGGGCAGCACGCTGAGCAGCACCTCGTCGCCCACCAGCAGTTCGCTGCGCCCGCCGACCTCCGCCACGACGATCGAGTCGCCGGCGGCGAGCGCCGGGCCGAGCCGGGCCAGGCGGCGCATCGCCGCGTCCGCCCGCTCCGCCGGCCCGAACGGACCCAGCCGGCCGTACAGCCGGAACAGCGTGTCCCCCCGCGCGACCACCGGTGCGCCGACCGGCGCGGGCGCGGTGGAGTCCGCGGCCTGGCCCGCGAGCGGGGCCGCCAGCAGCAGCAGCAGGGCGAGGCAGGCACGACGAGAGTGGCGCATCGGGTCTCCGGTGGGGTGGCGGCCCCGCTGCTTGACGGGGGCCGGGCCCGCGAGGTTCATTGCGCCGGAGGACGCCGGCGCCGCATGCACTCAAAGTAGGTTGATGCCTTGGGAGGGCAAATGGAACGGATCCGCGTGGGGGCACTGCAGTACTTCATCCGGCCGGTCAGCACCTTCGAGCAGTTCCGCGACCAGGTCGAGGCGCTGGTGGAAACCGCCGCCGACTACAAGTGCCACCTGCTGGTCTTCCCCGAGTACTTCACCATCCAGCTGCTCACCCTGGGCAACATCCGGCGCCCCATCCGGGAGCAGGTCCGCGACCTGGCGGGGCAGTCGGGCCGCTTCACCGAGCTGATGAGCGACCTGGCCCGCAAGCACCAGCTGTACATCGTGGGCGGGACCATCCCGGTCCGGCCGGACGACGGAGACCAGGTCTACAACCAGTCCATGTTCTTCGGGCCCGGCGGCGGCATCGGGGTGCAGCGGAAGCTGCACATGACCCGGTTCGAGACCGAGGACTGGATCGTCTCGCCCGGCTCCAAGCTGCGGGTGTTCGAGACCGCCTTCGGCCGGGTGGCGATCGCCATCTGCTACGACGTGGAGTTTCCCGAGATCGCCCGGGCGGCGGCGCGGGAGGAGGCCCACATCCTGGTGGTGCCGAGCTGCACCGACGACCGGCAGGGCTTCTGGCGGGTGCGGTACTGCGCCCACGCCCGCGCCATCGAGAACCAGCTCTACGTGGTCTGCAGCGGCACCGTCGGCTCGCTGCCGATGGTGCCGGCGGTGTCGCTCAACTACGGGCAGGCCTC